>JAJTEY010000037.1 GCA_021299855.1 Bacteroidota bacterium
AGGATGAGGTTGATGCGGTGGTAGAAAACTTTGAACCTTCTGTGCATTTTACAGGATTTTATTCTAACGGCGAAATTTCTAAAATGAAGTTTGTTGAATCATGTAAACTGCACAATCAAAGTATGACTTTAACAATATTTTCGGAGAATAAGTAATAATAAGCATGCACAGACTTTTAAAGCGACAGATTAAGCAACACTTTTCTAATTATGATGCGTTAACGGACGAAGTCAAGTCGTTTGTGGAACTTGTTGGTGAAACTTACAGTGAGTATGATAATGATTTAGCACAAGTTGAGCATATACTTAAACTTAGCTCGCAAGAGCTATTTGTGGCTAATAAAGAGTTAGATGCAATTAATAAGAAAAATGAAGATGTTATTAATTTACGAACCAAGAATCTCAAAAAAACTCAATTTACCATAGAGAGTGCTGAAAAGATTGCGGGATTCTGCTCAATTAGTATTCATTTGGTTAACGGCAGTATTGAATTGTCGCCTCAGTTTAGAAAGATCTTCCCGAAATATAACGGGGTCGCCAGTTTCGATTTAAAGTCATTTATTGGGGAGTTCGAGTCTGAGCAAAAAATTTATGAAAAGATTAGTCGAGCCATTTCTAATAAGGAGCGTCTTGGATTGGATGATCTTTATCATAAACCAACAAAATTCTATTTCGAGTTAACGTGTGATATTCTGACAGATAAAGATCAAGAGCAGATAATCGTATTGGTGCTGCATAATGTAACCGGTCGTAAGCAGCTGGAAAAAGAGCGTGAAGCCATGTCGGAGGATATGAGCCGATTTATGCAGGCCATCAATACCTCAGCAATCGTGTCTGCAACCTCTGCCGATGGCACCATCACTTTTGTTAACAAAACCTTTTGCGAAATTTCCGGTTATTCCGAAAGTGAGTTGCTTGGACAAAAACACAATATACTAAACAGTGGATTTCATGACAGCGATTTCTTTCAAGAAATGTACCGGACGATTTGCGGCGGTAATATTTGGAAAGGCATCATTAGAAATAAAGCGAAGAATGGGAATTACTACTGGGTAGATTCTACCATTATACCTTTTCTTAAGGAAGGTATAATCGATCAGTTTATTTCGATTCGTTTTGACATAACCGAAAAAGTTAATGCCTCTCAAGTCATTGCCGATCAGAGAAATTTTTACGAAAGTATACTTAATAATATACCTGTTGATATTGCTATTTTTAATGAACACCATCAATATCTTTTTGTAAATCCGTATGCCGTTAAATCTGTAGAGATAAGACAGTTTTTAATTAACAAGACCGATTTCGACTATTGTCATAATTATCAGAAAAGTGTTTTAATTGCCGAACACCGACGAGAATTATTTAACAAGGCCCTTGAGACCCGGTCTGTTGTCGAGTTTACTGATGAGGTGAAGAATAATGCAGATGGAAAGAGTAGATTCATTCTTAGGCGCTTTTATCCAATATACAATGCCGCGAATGAGTTTATGCTTATGGCCGGTTACGGAATTGATATAACCGAGAATGTTCTTAATACAATTGCGGTACAAGAGTCATTATTAGAAAAAGAAGCACTTCTTGGTGAAGTCCATCATCGCGTTAAGAACAATTTGGCGTTAATAGTTGGTTTAATTGAGATGCAACTTTTTAATAATAAAGACGACGCATTTCGTCTGCAAATGCAAATTGTTTTGAGCCGGTTAAATGCCATAGCGTTGATACACGATAAGCTGTACAAGTCGGGAAGCTTCAGTAATATAAAGCTATCTGAGTATTTTAACGAGTTTCTTACGATGTCTTTCCGGGCTTTTGATAAAAGTGGGATAGCGAAATTCAAAGTGGAATGTGGTGAAGTTTATTTGTCGGCTAAGCAGGCTATACCACTTGCGCTGCTCTTAAATGAGATTTCTACAAACTTTTTAAAGTACGGAGTAATAGATAATAACCTGCCATTGCTATATGTGGCCATTTCGCAGGAGGAGGATAATTTAACGGTGCGTTTGAGTGACAATGGCTCCGGGATACCTCCGGGCGTTAACTTGGATAATGTAAAGTCTTTGGGCTTCAGATTAATAAAAATATTTTTAAAGCAGTTAAAGGCGAACCATACGATCTCCAACGATCCCGGCTTTACGCTTGATTTTTCCTTTATTCGCCAACCGGATAAAATTTGAGTAAATTTTAATTGTACTAAAGGGTGGCGCAAGGGGAGAAATAATTAACATCTTTACCCGATCTTCGCAATTATGTCCATTACTAACGCTCGTCCTTCGTTTGATGATATTTACATGGAGCTGGCATCTAATCTGGCGTTACGCTCGCATTGCGTGAAAGCTAAAGTGGGAGCTGTGCTTACCAAAGATACTCGCATAATTTCTCTCGGCTACAACGGCCCGCCGGCCGGTACACATAACTGCGACCTCGAGTGGCCCGATACCGGCTGTCCACGCGATAGTAAAGGAAGTTGCTCATTGGCTCTGCACGCCGAACAAAACGCCATTTTATATGCGGCTAAAAATAATGTGCCAATTGAAGGTTGTACGTTGTATGTAACGTTATCTCCGTGCATTGCTTGCGCGCGAATCATTTATACAACAGGTATCCGACGTGTAATTTTTAAAGATTCGTACGCGCAGTACAAAGGAATTCGGAACGACGAAGGTGTTGATTTCTTGCGCAAGTTTGGTGTGGAGGTGGTTCAATTTAATAACCGATAGCATGCAACGTTTACTTGCTTGGTTACCTTTAATTTGCGGAGCCATGTTGGGGGCCGGCGTTTGGATCGGTTCGTTCCTGCCGGGTGGCGCAAGCTCGGGTACACAACAAGATGCAGCGCAAAAAATTCGGGATGTGATTCGCTTTGCAGATCGATACTACGTGGATTCAGTGGATCAAAACGTGCTGGCGGATGATGCCATTTCAGCCATGCTGCAAAATCTGGATCCGCATTCAGATTATTTTACCTCCGAAGAAATTAAAGAAATGAACGAACCCATGCAGGGCAAGTTCGAGGGCATTGGTATTGAATACAATATTCTACGCGATACGGTAGTGGTGCTGAACGTTATTAAGGGCGGCCCTTCCGAACGGGCGGGCTTAAATGTTGGTGACAAGTTACTCAAAGCCGATAATCAAATCATTACCGGTAAAAAAGTAAGCGAAAAAGATATTCGCAGTAAGCTGCGAGGACCTAGCGGAACCGAAGTGAAGATAGAAATCATGCAGGGAACGGACAAAAAGCTAAGCACGGTTACTATTGTTCGCGGAAGCATTCCTATTCGCAGTGTGGACATTGCATACATGATGGATAAAGAAACCGGTTTTATCAAATTATTGCGCTTTTCTGAAACGAGTTACGCGGAGTTTAAAGCAGCATCGGATAGCTTGATGGCATTGGGCATGAAGAAAATAATTTTCGATTTGCGTGGCAATGGTGGTGGATTGTTGAGTGCAGCAGTGGATATCTGTGATGAGTTTTTGCCTTCGGGTAAAATGATCGTGTACACGAAAGGCCGTCATGCGTCCAGCAACGATGAGTATCGTGCAACAGCCAAAGGGGGATTGGAACAAATTAAAGTTGCCGTATTAATTGATGAAAACTCTGCTTCTGCCAGCGAAATTGTTGCCGGAGCATTGCAAGACAACGATCGTGCAACTATTTATGGACGACGTTCATTCGGTAAAGGACTAGTGCAGCAGGAAAAAATGCTGAGTGACGGATCTGCATTGCGATTGACGATCTCCAGATATTACACACCTGCCGGACGTTCCATCCAGAAATCGTACGAAAACGGTATAGGTGAGTACATGCACGAAGAAAGCAATCGTTACCAATCAGGCGAGTTGTTTCATCGCGATAGTATTAAACTTCCGGATTCTTTGAAGTATAAAACTGCTTCAGGTAAAGTAGTGTATGGCGGTGGTGGTATTATGCCGGATGTGTTTATTCCGCTCGATACAATTGGTCGTTCGCAGCACCTAAACGATCTGTTTTACGGGAACGTATTTACAATGTGGGCTTTGGATTATATCGGAAAAAATGAAAAGCGTTTACGTAAAGACGGGTTGAACCGGTTTATTGCTTCTTATCAACCTGATGGTAAAACTGTACAGGAAGTATTAGCGTACAGCGAAAAGAAAAATTCATCACCTAAAAATTTATCCAACAACGCCGAAGCATTATTAAAACGTTACATCAAGAATGCCATTATACGAACAGTCTGGGGAGATCTGGGTTATTATACGTTTTGGAATTTGGAAGACACTGTTGTTCAGCAGGCGTACATGGATTTAAACAAATAAAAAAACCTTCCCTAGCGGAAGGTTTTTTCTGATTCTTAAAGAAATCAATTATTTAGCCTGAACGGAATCTTTCTTGGTAGTATCCGCAGCAGCGTTAGCAGTATTGATAGAATCTTGCTTCGCCATGTTTTCCATCGCTTTTATCAATGAATCGGTAGTGCTGTTCATCAAAGCAGACAGAGAATCCTGAAGCTTCTTTTCTTCTTCAGCAGAAGGACCACATGCAGTAAACGATGCAGCGATCATAGCCATAGCAGCAAAAGTCAATAATTTTTTCATGTCGTTTTAGTTAAGTGCAAGACGAATTTAATTAAAAATACATTAACACCGCCTTTCTATGGCCTGATAGCCCTATATTTGAATACTGTTAATCTGTAAAATTTATAGCACTATGGCATTCGAATTACCTAAACTGGATTACGCGTATAACGCACTGGAGCCGCATATCGACGCACGCACGATGGAGATTCATCACACGAAGCATCATCAGGCGTATGTAACTAATTTGAATAACGCGTTGGCGGGAACGGATGGCGAAGGAAAATCTCTGGAAGATATTTGCAAAAACATTTCTAAATATCCGATGGCTGTTCGCAACAATGGTGGCGGTCATTTCAATCACGATTTATTTTGGAAAGTAATTGGCCCAAATGGCGGTGGTGCTCCAACAGGAGATTTGGCTGCTGCAATTGATGCTGCTTTCGGAAACTTCGACACGTTTAAACAGCAGTTTGCCAACGCAGGCGCCACACGTTTCGGTTCCGGATGGGCTTGGTTATCAGTAGCTGATGGCAAACTGGTGATCAGTTCAACTCCTAATCAGGACAACCCGTTAATGGATGTGGCTGAGGTGAAAGGAACACCAATTCTTGGATTGGACGTATGGGAACACGCGTATTATTTGCATTACCAAAATCGCCGTCCCGATTACATTGCAGCTTTCTGGAATGTTGTTAACTGGAACGAAGTGGCGCGTCGTTTGAAGGCTGCTATTTAGTATATTTAAAATCTAAACCACTCCTATATGAAAAAGTTAATTATTGCATGTACTCTGGCTCTTAGCACTCTGGCAGGACCATTGAGTGCACAAAAGTATGCGGGTCAGTTGAACGTAACTGCCGGTGCGTCATTCAGTATGACCGGTTTAATTTTTACCTCGTTAAACAATTCCGTTGGTAGCAACAGCACTGTAAATACAACATCATTACCCGGTATGAACGGGATGTTGGATTACGGCATTTCCGACCGCTTCTCGGTTGGTGCTGCGTATTATTACCAGGGTTGGAGCGGTAAATGGAATGGCACCGACAGTAACGGCGTTAGCCAAGACTTTTCTTACAATATCACACGCCAAAATGTTGGCTTGCGTGCGCTATTTCATTTCGGTGATAACGAGAATTTAGATACGTACGCGGGTGCGCGCTTCGGATATTCCTTCTGGTCTACTAAAACTAATTATTCCGGAAGTCTGGATTTCGGAAGATTCACCAGCCGCTTGTGGCCACAGGCTATTTTTGGTATGCGTTATTTCTTCTCCGATTTTATCGGTGTTAATGCAGAATTCGCAGTTGGTCCTCCGTACTACATGATGTTCGGCTTGAACGCGCGTTTTGGCGGTAACTAAGCAGTTATAACTTTTTTTTAGAGGGTTGCATTCGAACAATGCAGCCCTTTATTTTTGATGATATGCGAACAGTAATTGTGTTTACGTTATTGTTTACGTTGGGCATTATAAATTGCCACGCGGAAGCATGTATATTGACTGAAAATACAGCAAGTATAAAGCAAATCGTAATCGCGGTTACGGATACCGGTGAAGTTCATGCCGCTATTGCCAAAGACACGTCACGCGGTGAAAATCAAAAGTTGATTGCAGCTGTTCTCGCATTTCCCGTTCCTTTCGGTATGCTCGGTATGCACCGCATTTATTTAGGCTGCGAACCTTATGTACCTATTGTGTACACGGTAACTGCAGGTGGAGGTTGCGGAATAATTCCGCTCATCGATTTCATCTACATCATTGCTGCCGATGAACAACAACTCCGCGAATTCAAAGAGAACCGCGGAGTGTTTATGTGGCCTAAAAAATAAAGTCTTATTCCACCGTTACTGACTTTGCCAGATTCCTTGGCTGATCGACGTTACAACCGCGCAATACAGCGATATGATAAGCCAGTAATTGCAGCGGAACAACAGCTAACAAAGGTATAAACTGATCGGCGGTAGCAGGAATTTCAATAGCGTAGTCGGCCATGCCTTTTACATCTTCATCACCTTCCGTAACAACTGCAATAATTTTCCCTTTGCGTGCTTTTACTTCCTGGATATTGCTAACTACCTTTTCGTAGGATGCACCCTTGGTAGCAATAACTACAACCGGCATTTCTTCGTCGATCAATGCAATTGGCCCGTGTTTCATTTCAGCAGCAGGATAACCTTCCGCGTGGATGTATGAAATCTCTTTCAACTTCAACGCACCTTCCAACGCAACGGGGAACGAATAACTACGTCCGAGGTACAAGAAATTGCGGGCATCTTTAAATAATGATGCGAGATATTTAATCTGGTCATTCAGGTGCAGCAATTTTTCTACTTTATCCGGAATCGATTCCAGCTCGCTCAACATGGTATGATAAGTACTTTCGTTGATGGTTCCGCGCTTATGACCGATCATCAATGCCATTAGCGTTAAAACAGTTACCTGAGCCGTAAATGCTTTGGTAGAAGCAACTCCAATCTCAGGACCTGCGTGTGTGTAAGAGCCGGCGTGTGTAGCACGTGCAATGGATGAACCCACCACATTACATACACCAAAAATTGTCGCGCCTTTGGATTTCGCCAATTCAATGGCTGCAAGAGTATCTGCTGTTTCTCCGGATTGTGAAATGGCAATCACCACATCGTTCTCATCAATCACCGGATTACGGTATCTAAACTCGGAAGCGTATTCAACTTCAACAGGAATGCGAGCTAAATCTTCAAATAAATATTCTGCTACTAAACCGGCGTGCCATGATGTTCCGCAACCGATAATAATGATGCGACGCGTGTTGGCAAATTTCTGAATGTAATCACGAATACCGCCTAATGCCAAAACACCTTCGCGTGCATTAATACGCCCGCGCATACTGTCTTTGATGGATCGCGGCTGCTCGAAAATTTCCTTCAACATGAAATGATCGTATCCGCCCTTTTCAATCGACTCCAGTTGCAACTGCAATTCCTGTATGTACGGTGTAATGCGTTTGTTCTTGATGGTCTTAATCACCAATTCACCTTTGCGAGGAAGAATTGCAATTTGTTCATCATCCAGATACACTACATTCTTCGTGTATTCTACGATTGGTGTTGCATCAGAAGCAATGAAAAATTCATCCTGCCCGATACCGATAACTAAGGGAGAACTTTTGCGCGCGGCAATTAATTGATCCGGATTGTCTTTTGCAATAACTACGATGGCATAAGCACCAACAACGCCATTCAACGCCACACGAACCGCTTCAAACAATTCGAGATTTTCACGCGTCTGGATGTCTTCAATCAGATGCACCAACACTTCGGTATCGGTTTCGCTTTCGAAAACATGTCCACGATTGATCAACTCTGCTTTTAATGAAGCATAGTTTTCAATGATGCCGTTGTGAATGAGCACCATCTTTTTGTTGCCGGAATAATGCGGATGCGCGTTCACATCACTCGGTGGTCCGTGCGTAGCCCAACGGGTGTGTCCAATTCCGATGGTGCCGGAAGTGTCTTTGCCTGCCGCATGATTCACCAAATCATCTACTTTCCCTTTGCACTTATAAACGGCAAGATCTTTATTAATTAAAGCAACCCCCGCGCTGTCGTAGCCGCGGTATTCCAAACGATGAAGTCCTTTGATAAGGATGGGCCAAGCTTCACGCTGACCGATATAAGCAACAATTCCACACATGGTATAGAATGTTTTAATTAATAACCGTGTAAACTAATCGGATATACATTTTGTAAGTAGGCGATGTCGGACTGCCCAACACACTGCGTCTTCCGCTTTCCGATGGAAAAATTTCTTTTAAGAAAATGCCGTAGTTATCCGTGTCGCCATTCAATACTGATTGAAAATGTCGCGCCAGATTGATCTTATACTCGTTGGCTGTGGTATTCAGCGTTCCTCCATAATACGCCGATGATTCAAAGAAATCAAGAGTAAGCGATTGTTTGCCCGCGGAATCTACTGAGGTAACGTATAGCTGTTTATTCAATGGTAAATTATCCGTCGAGAAGGAAGGATCGGCTTTAATGATTAATTCCGCTTTATTAATGGCGACTCTATATCCTAAGTTTTTCCAGTTCTCTAAAAACGGGAATTCAATTTTCGTTTTTACACCGGCCAACGACTGCACGTACACATGATCTGATGTGGTATTGTTGTTCATCTGACTTTGTAAGTCGGGAGACGCGTTTTGAAAATTGTGTTTGAAGTAGGAGTAATACGGGGTTGTATTATTAACTACGAAACTGAATTTGCTGGTATCAGTTGGCGTGTGGTAAAACAAAGTCAATCGTGTTAACGTGTCTTTCGGATTAATATAAATCAAGCCTCCTCCCGGACTTCCGCTTGGCGCGATATACAAACCTTTCATGAAATTGATCCAGTTCGCATTCGAACTTAAATTTGTTCCACCGCTTTGAGTAAAAATAATTTGTCCGAATGTTGGATCAAGTTTAATGCGCAAGTGCGCAGGCACTGTATCTTGACCTAAAACTACTTTGGTTCGCGGGCGTGGAGCAAACGTAACGCTACCAACAGGAGAAGGATAATAGCTCTTCGTTTGGTGGCTGTAGTATAAGCTGTCTTTATAAATCGATTCGGTCATTTGATACACACTCAACGTTTGTGTCACGTTAGTATCACCGTAGAAATCGAAATTATATCCTAACGTTAACACGGTTGAATCCAACACAGCACCTGCTCCGAAGTTGATATTCAGTGCTGCATTTGCAATATGGAATTGGGTAAACATCGATGCGGACGTATAACCGAAAACAGGATCGGTATAATGCCCCAGCACCGCGATCGGAGTTTCGTCTGTACGAAGTGAATCTTCCGCAACTGAATACGCTTTTAATGTCAGCGTATCCGTTGTCCGCACGTCGAGTGCTTCGTTTGGCGGTAGTAGGTCCTCACCCAAATTGCTTTCTTTTTTACAGCCGGCTAAAACAATAGCAAAAATAACAACCGCAAAAAATTTTGCCCCGAAGAGTCGGGGCGAAAATTTATTCCACATAAGGAAATTCAATATGCTCATAAAATGGTTAAACCAACGAAGGCTCTTCTGCCAAAACAGCGTCGTAAAATTTGGAATACGCATCAATATAATCCTCTTTAGAGTGATATGCGAGCGACGGTTTTCCTGATTTCTTGATGTATTTTTCCACATCACTATCAATTTCCGCCGCTCCTTTAATTACGGCATCCGAATGATCAATTGCTAATTTCGAAAGGTTCGCGAATGTCGGCGCTTTGGCTACCGCATCAGCATCTTTCTTATCCACACCATCAATAACTACCTTCTTGTGGAAGTCTTTGTGCAATGGATTTTTGAATTGATCATCGTATACCGAATAGATGACGCGTGTATCTGAAAAAAGTGGGTTGTCGCGGAACGCTTTTTTCAAATAAAGTGGCATAAGAGCCGTAAACCAACCGTGACAATGCACGATATCCGGCGCCCAGCCTAATTTTTTCACCGTTTCGATAACTCCACGCGCAAAGAAAATCATGCGCTCGTCGTTATCCGCGAAATATTCACCCTTTTTATCGGTAAGTATAAACTTGCGCTGAAAAAACTCCTCATTATCAATGAAATACACTTGCATGCGAGCTGCCTGAATGGAAGCAACTTTGATAATCAGCGGATGATCCGTATCGTTAATGATCAAATTCATGCCGGAAAGGCGAATTACCTCGTGCAACTGATTGCGGCGCTCATTGATGCAGCCATAACGTGGCATAAAGGTTCGAATTTCCTTTCCACGCTCCTGAATGCCTTGTGGCAAATAGCGAGCAATGTGTCCCATCGGTGTTTCATCCAAGTAGGGAGTTATTTCCTGGGAAACGTAAAGAACTCTTGCTTTTTTCATGTAATCGGGAACTAGTTTTCAAAAAGAGTACAAAAATAATAAAAAAAATCCGCGAATTCAACAAAAACAGTAGCTTCGTCGGCTTAAAGTCGTGTCAATGGGGCATTTGAAGTGAAAACGATAACCACCAAAACGATATTGCGAGAAACGCTGGATGCGGCCCGAAATTCCGGGAAACGGATCGGCTTTGTGCCCACCATGGGCGCGCTACATGCGGGTCATATTGCGCTGGTAGAACGTGCACGTGCGGATAACGATATCGTGGTGGTGAGCATTTTTGTCAACCCGACGCAGTTTAATGATCCTTCCGACTTAAAGAACTATCCCCGCACTCCGGAAGCTGATGCTAGGATGTTGGAAGCTGCACATTGCGATATTTTATTTCTTCCCGAAGTGGTTGAAATGTATCCTGAAACGGCAACTGGTAATTCGCAGACTATTCAATTGAACGGATTGGACGAAGTTATGGAAGGGCGTTTTCGTCCGGGTCACTTTAACGGCGTTGTGAATATTGTGAGTCGCCTGTTTAACGTAATAGGCGAATGTCGCGCTTATTTCGGTGAAAAGGATTTTCAGCAATTGGCAGTTGTTCGAAGGATGACGCACGAGTTGTCGTTACCCGTTGAAATTGTTGGTTGTCCTATTATTCGTGAATCTGACGGATTAGCCATGTCTTCGCGAAACGTGCGCTTAACACCCGAAGAACGCATTACGGCTCCGTTTATTTATAAGACTTTACAAAAGGTGAAGCAGCTTTGGGCAGGCGATAATGCTGATGAAGTCAAACGTTTGGTGGAGGAGGCTTTTGCAGCCCAACCGGAATTCAAGTTGGATTATTTCGAAATCGCCGATCGTGATACTTTGCAACCTGCAACACAGCGTAGGGCGGTGGCATGCATTGCGGTGTTTTTAGGCAAAGTGCGGTTGATCGACAACATTTTGTTGGACTAACGGCAAGGCTGTAGTGTGTAGCCTTTTGCATTCATGGGTACGTCGGTTCGTTAGTTTTTTTGCGAAACAATACGCTGCCGCAGCGAGTTTATTACAACGTCACACCAATCATCACATCAACAGTAGCCCGTTTTTTTCCGGGATTCCAGGATGGTAACAACTGCATCACCCGCATCAGTTCGGCATCTATTTCAGGCGATAACGGATAAGTTTGTTCTATCGATTTAATGGCTCCTGTTTTGGCATTAATCTGAATCATAAAACCTGTGGAATAGCGCTTCAATTGGCCGTTAGGCAAAACGGGTGCTTTATAGTTGGCAAGAATAAATTTCTTCAACGCCTCATTTCCGCCCGGATAAGTAGGCATTTCATCCAATTCTAATCCTTTGCTACCGGAATTGCTTCCGCCTATTTGTCCATCGTTGCCTCCGGTTCTTTTTCCGCCTTCAACATGACTTACGGGAGGATAAATTAACACCGACTTAATTCGAATAGGCTGGTTACCTACCGTACGCGTATTCGGCGTTTCTTCCGGAGGTTTATTGTTAACGGTATTGAAGATGTATTCGTAACCGCGCTTACGACTGGAGGAGCGGATTCGCTGGTGCGTGCTGATGTGTCGTTGTTTCGACCCGAGGACTGTTGCGTTTCCGTCAATACAGTTTCCGGAATTTCGTTTATAGAAGAGGGAGTTGCAGATGAAGCACCGTTCGCGTTATTATATCCCGATGCTCCGGAATGCAGCGATGTATGTGTTGATTTCGGAGTGTTGGGTTGAGGTGCTTGCTGTGCCGTGTCGTTAAAGGGTTTGGAAGAGGTCGCATACCAGATACCCGCCGTTCCTCCAATAACAAGTAAGCTTGCCACAAGAATCATCGCTCCAAAACGCTGCATAAATGTTGGGGCAGGTGGCGTGTTCATATACACGCCCAAACGACGATGAATGTTCGCGGTAACTTTGTTTATGTCAATGACTTTTTTTGTCGCTTTCCCGTCCATCGCGGCCGCACACAACGTACACTCCAGTACATGCTTCTCTACCTCATGCGCACTCTTGGAATTGAGTTTACCTTCATGATAAAGGCGCATAGTTTCGAGAGAGAGGCATTCTCCTCGACGGAAAATTTCACGGAGTTCTTTCTCAGTCATTCTCTACGGTTACCAGGTAACCCTTGAGGTTGCGTTTCCCGTTCTGTAAGTAGCTTTTTACTTCATTTACGGAGAAACCGGTCAGGTCGGAAACTTCTTTGTAACTCTTCTGTTCCATGTAGAACAACTCGATGCAGCGTTTTTGTTCCTGCGAGAGTTTGTCCACGGCCTCCTGAAGTTTTTGCAACTGATTTTCACGCTGAATAGCTTCAGTTCGGGAACTTTCATCGGCAGCCATGTTGCGCAACGCCTGATCGACGTCGATTGCTTCCATGCTGTCTTGTTTGAGTTTTTTCAGGCAGTGGTGTTTGGTGACGCTGAATACCCACGTTTTAAAGTTGTTGACTTCATGTTGCTGCAAATCCCGCAAAATAATTTCGAAGACTTCCATAACAGCGTCTTCGGTGTCTACATTATTTTGCAAATAGTTGTAAGCTACGGCAGAGATCAACTGCGTGTATCTGCGAAACAATTCACCGGCATACCATGTGTTAGAGGTACGACGATACTGTTCGATCAATTCCTGATCGCTCAGATCCGTTTCTTTTTTTGACCAGAGAAAGCGTAAACGCACTATCAATACGGTCTATACAAGTGATACAATAAAATATGTTTGCCAGATCCAAATTACGATACAACTTCCAATTCTGCAATTTTCGGGTCAGGTTATTGGTACCGTTTCGGATGTTTTTCAAGTATAAGACGCAAAAAAGAGGCTCAGGATGCCCGGGGAATAAAACTCCACATAAATTAAAGATGTTGAAAATCAGATAATTACGGAACAGTAGGAAAATATTTGCTTCCCGGCGTGTGGAATTTTGTGAATTCCTTCCCTAATACTTAGCAGCGCATTTAAAACGTCTAAAACGAGAAGCATGAAAAAAGTAATCGCAACAGTAGCCGTAGTAGCATTCGTGGCAGCCCTGTTACCTTCTTGCAAACACCAAGGTTCTTGCGACGCTTATCAAGGTTCTCACAAAAGTTCCCATTCTCACAAGAAGCGTCATGCTGAAGTAGTTCGTGTTACTCCTGAACGTTTCAAAGCGTAATTTAAAATTGTACTCCTGAGGGGCGAGTTTATATAGCCGTTCTTCAAAATATACATGTGTTTCATGTGTTTGCCACAAAATGTCCCGGTTAATCCGGGATATTTTGTTTTATGACGTTTCCTCTGTTTTGCTAAATTGCGCTGCGTTAAACAAACCTAAAGCATCATGAAAACAAACCTGATTGCAACCGCACTGATTGCGTCGTTCGTAATGGCCTCTTGTGGTGGCGGAGAAAATTCAACATTAACAGAAGGCTTGTCGGCTTTAAATAAGGAACTCGATAGCATTTCCAAAGCCGAGGAAGAAAAGAAGAATGCTCCATACCATGGTTTCTTTACCGGAGAAATACAAAGAAGAAGATTTAAAAATTACGGGAAACAAAGGTGAAGCCATCACTGCTGGAGATCGTGTTAAAATTACCGGTCGCTTCAATAATAAGTATGGTTACTATTCACTGGATTGCAAAAGCATTGAAAAGCTAGAAGCGACTCCTGTGGAATACAGCACATTAAATGCTAAGAAGCTGACGTCTTCCAATCTTAAAGACACAACGCTGATCGGCAAGTTGGTAATGGCTGAAGGCGTTTTCGAAATGCCGATGATGACCATGAGTGGTGCATACACTTTCGTTTACCTGAAGAAAGCAGGATTGGGCGATGATTTTACCGTGAATATTCAGTACGGGAGTAAGCCCGGACAATTAGGTTCATTGCCGGACAATTACACCGATGCCGATGTGAAGATCATGGGAGCTGGCGGTACACCAATTAATTTCAAGAAAAAAGTCCGTGTGTATGGCGTCTTTAAGAACGATGCCATCTATGTGGAGCACGTGCAGAATTTGTAAAATAGCATACACTTAAATAAGAAATCCTCGCTGATGCGGGGATTTTTTTTGCATGGAAATGTACCTTTTGATGATTTGGCACGTTATGTGTTATATATCAAGTACGATGAAACAACACTACTTCACTTTAAAACGCTTAGGTTATGAAGACTGCGGTTCGTGTATTCGTCGTGTTACTGTTTTTAGGTAACATCAACAAGGCTCAGGCCAACAATAAAGTAGCTGATGCCGGGGGTTTAAAACAAATCATTCAACAATCTGAACGTGATTCTATTTTGCAGATCGAAAGATTGGCTGCATTATATTTTCACGAAATGCTCAACGCATACCGCAAGGATAGCGGACAACCTGCATTAGGCTGGAGCGATACATTGTGGTTGGCTTCACGTAATCATACCATTTGGATGGTGGACAATAATGAATTGTCTCACAGCGAGAAGCCCGATACCAAATCATTTACCGGAAAAAATCCCGGCGATCGTGAGACTTATGTAACTAAACGTATGTCATTTTGGTCAGGAGAGAATTGTTTGTACAACTATAGCGGTAATGGCAAAACGATTCAGGAAAAAGCTAAACACATTGCGCTTTACAGCATTAATCAGTGGAAGAAATCTCCGGGACACAATCGTAATATGTTGCGCAATCATGCTATTCATGGTGTAGCATTCGTAATTAAGAACGGTGTTGTGTGGGCAACTGATTTGTTTGCACGACACGGAACAGGAAAGATTGTTGTTGCTGATGTACCTAAAGACGATGCGCCGGTTCGTGTTGAGCCACAGCAGGAAAAGCCTCAGAGCAAGAAGAAGGTAAATGTAAATACGCGTGCTGCGAAGCTTGATATTGCTCAGGCGTTATATACTGCAGATCGTGATGTAAAGCGTAAAAAAAGTTTAGAGAAAGCGGCAAGTGCGCACGCGGCTTACATGGCCAGCGTGAACAAGTTGACACACGAACAGCAAAAAGGCAAGCGTGCTTACTATGGTGAAACATTGAAACAACGCGTGAATAAAGCTTCAGCGGGAGGCGCCTTGCTGAAAGGCGAAGATCGATTTGGTGAAGCGGCTGCTATAGTTGAAGTGGATATTCAGGATTATAGTGTGGAGGCTGTTATACAAACAATTCAGACGCAGTTGGAAAAAGATCGTGCAAAGCGAGGATTGACTGAAAAAAGTGCCGAGCAAGTAGGTTATGGTGTAGAAGTGAAGCGTAAGAAAAATGTATTACTGATTTATGTGGTGAGCGTGGAGCGCTATTAGTACGGTGAGTGGGAGGCGTCACCATTACTAAGGGAGAAAGGTCGGATGAAAGTCCGGCCTTTCATTTTAATAAGCTTCATACCAATGAAAGGTGCTTCTGACAATTTCATTCTTGGTGTTGTGTAACTGCTTTTTGAAAGCATCTGCGACAGGTGAATGCCTTTTGCCTTTCAGCCAAATCAAACTCCATGTAGTTTTAATCGGGAGACCTTTAATCGGAATGATCTGTAGTTCTTTATTTCGCAATTCGTTTTTGATGCCGATTAATGGCATAATGGAATAGCCCAAACCTGCCAGCACCGCTTGTTTCACTGCTTCGTTAGAAGTGAGTTCCAGTTTGGCGCCGGGTTTAATTTTACTGCGATCAAGAAATCCTTCCATCGTTTGTCGCGTGCCCGAACCTTCTTCTCGAAAAATAAGCGGCAACTCGTTCAGCATTTCTTTGGAGTACGGTTGTTTCTTGTTCCACTTTTTATCGGCCTGACCCACCAGGAATAATTTGTTCTGCAACAAGTCCATTTTTTCAACTGCAATTTGTTTCGGTAAAATGGATACCAGCGCGAAGTCTACACTGTTAGCTTCTAACGACTCAATTACTTTCGATTTATTCGTCACATCCATTTGTAACTCTACACCTTTATGCTGCTGAATAAATTCACGCAAGAAATAGGGCATAACATATTTGCCTGTAGACACTACGGAAATTTTTAATCGACCGGCCAGTTCTCCTTTATAGGCCATTGTTTTAGCCTTGATGGTATTCACCTGTTGTAGAATCTGTTCTGCCGTCCGTGCAATTTCGTTTCCGAATGCAGTAACGAACAGCTGTCGACCTACTACTTCTGTCAATGGAATGTCGAATTGATCCTGAAAATTTTTAAGCTGAATAGAAACCGCGGGCTGTGTAAGGTGTAATTCTTCGGCTGCACGCGTAATACTTCCTGTTTGTGCAACGCGCACGAAAATCTGTAATTGATGAAGTGTATAATTCATAAATAATATTAATGGAAAATATAATAAAGATAAATAAAAATATATGAAATGCGTAACGCACTTTTGCACCGTTAAACCACATGTTCTAAACTATGACACGAATTACAGTTGCAAAAGGGGACGGAATCGGTCCTGAAATTATGGATGCCACGCTCGACATTATTAAAGCAGCAGGCGCACAAATTGAAATTGACGAAATAGAAGTAGGAGAAAAAGTTTATTTGGCCGGCAACACCTCGGGTATTGCGAATTCCTCCTGGGACACTATTCGCAGAAACAAAATCTTTCTTAAGGCTCCGATCACAACTCCGCAAGGAGGTGGATATAAAAGCTTGAACGTAACTACACGTAAATTTTTGGGCTTGTATGCCAACGTGCGTCCATGTATCAGCTTACATCCATTCGTGAGCACTAAACATCCAGTTATGGATGTCGTAATTGTTCGCGAAAACGAAGAAGATTTGTACGCGGGAATCGAGCACCAGCAAACCGACGAGGTGGTGCAGTGTTTGAAATTGATCAGCCGACCGGGTTGCGAGAAGATCATCCGTTATGCGTTTGAGTATGCTAAACAACAAAAGCGCAAGAAGGTAACATGCTTCACAAAAGATAACATCATGAAGCAGACTGACGGCTTGTTCCATCAGGTGTTTGATGAGATAGCAAAAGAATATCCGGAGATAGAAAACGAACACTGGATCATTGACATTGGTGCAGCTAAAATGGCGGACACGCCGGAAGCATTTGATGTTATTGTGATGCCGAATTTATATGGTGATGTATTGAGTGATGTTGCAGCACAAATTACCGGATCTGTAGGATTGGCGGGGTCTGCTAACATTGGCGAAGAATGTGCCATGTTCGAAGCGATTCATGGATCTGCGCCACGTCGCGCAGGTCAGAATGTGGCAAACCCTTCCGGATTGTTGCAAGGTGCGATTATGATGTTGAATCATATCGGACAAACTGCAGTTGCTGAGCGTGTGCAAAATGCATGGCTGACAACACTGGAAGAAGGTATTCACACCTATGATATTTACAAGGAAGGTGTAAGTAAACAAAAGGTAGGTACTAAGGAGTTCGCTCAGGCTGTGATTGCCAATTTGGGTAAAACACCTAAAACACTGAAAGCGGTTTCTTATGCGAACAGCGCAGCGTTAAACTTGCCGAAGTATAAGCGTAAGGCTTCTGCTAAGAAGGAACTTGTTGGTGTGGACGTGTTTGTTCACTGGAACGGTGAATCTGCGGATGAGTTGGCGTCTAAAGTGAAAGCGTTGGAGTTGAATCATGTGAAGCTTTCGATGATTACCAATCGCGGAATTAAGGTATGGCCGGAAGGATTCAGAGAGACCTTCTGCACGGATCACTGGCGTTGTCGCTTTAAGCCGCAAGAAGGAGCTTCCATCTCCAAGCAGGATATTATCAGCATCAAAACAGAAAATCTCTATGCTTTTGATGGCAAGCCTGCGTACAGTTTAGGTCAAGGACAATAAAGCCGGCAACTATGAAGATCGATTTAATCAAAGGAGAATTTCGTCGTGATGAAGCGACTGCATTGATCGGTGAAATGATTCAGGCAAAGATTCGATTTCACGAAAGCAAAATTTCTTCTTCCGGAACAGAGGAAGACATTAAGTTCCGTGAACAGAAGATTAAATTGCTTCAGGAGAGCTGGCATCGTATTCGCACTACATCGCAAGATGAGCATGGAAGCGTAAGTGTTGATGCAGAACTGGTGCTTACAAATTTTTAATCATTGACTATGGAGACGACCACGAAGTTAGTGTTGATGGATGGAGGTTTCACTCCTGATGACGCGCAAGAGATTTTGCTCAAGTTTATCGTTGCAAAAATCAACTATAACAAGATTAAAAATCTTAGTCATCAGGTACACTATAATCGTGAAGATCCATTGGCTGCAAAACGGATTGAAGATTTGTATAAGAGTAAAGCGATTGTGGAAGATTTGATTCGTGAAGCACGAGAAAATAACATTCAGCTCAACATCAAATCGGACATTACAATAGGATTAAAGTACAGTGACTAACCAATTCTATCATGGTAAACGGGCGCTGATTGCTACTATGCACGACAAACAGCAAGCAATCGGCCCCGTTTTGCAGGATGAATTGGGAATTAAGGTATTTACGCTTGATGATTTTGACACCGATCGTTGGGGGACGTTCAGTAGCGAGGTAGAGCGTAAATCGGACCCGTTAGCCACAGCCCGTCAAAAATGTCTACATGGTTTAGAACAGGGGAGTGTAGATTTGGCTGTGGCTAGCGAAGGTTCGTTTGGTCCGCATCCGTTTATTCCATTTATCGCTGCAGACGAAGAGATTCTCGTATTTATCGATCGAAAAAATGACATTGAGATTGTTGCTAAAGAACTGTCTCCTAAGACTAACTACAGCGAAGCAACAGTTACAAGCATTGATGATTTGTTGGCCTTTGCGGAAACAGCTTTATTCCCAAGTCACGCCCTAATTCTACGCCCGTCACCGGATTCACCGGAGAACATGACCAAAGGAATCCACGATAAAGAGACTTTAATCAAAACAGCATCGCAACTCCTGAGCGAATACCAACAACTTCACGTGCAAACGGACATGCGAGCGCACATGAATCCAACGCGCATGCAAGTGATTACTCGTGCTGCTCAAAAGTTGGTGCAACGTATAAAAAGTGTTTGTCCGGCATGTGGTATTCCCGGTTTTGGACCAACTGAATTTCACAAAGGACTGCCCTGTGCACAGTGTCATTTTCCCACAAAAAGTGTACAGCGAATTATTAACTCTTGTTTAAAATGTAGTTACCACGATAGTGTAGAGTTTCCTAACGGAAAGCGTCATGAAGATCCTATGTATTGTGATAATTGTAATCCCTGATAACATCCGGACAAACCAATGACTTTAGAATTACTTCAAGAAAATCTTACCAACCCCGCATTATTATTTTTCGCTTTAGGAATTGTCGCTGTGTATTTGAAGAGTGACCTTGAAATTCCTGCGAATTCTTCCAAGTTTATTTCCTTGTATTTGTTGTTTGCCATTGGTTTCAAAGGCGGCCAAGAGTTATCGCACGAGGAAATTGACGGCGAAGTAATAGGTTCAATAGTGCTGGGAGTAGCGATTTCGGTATTAATTCCGTTGTACACCTTTTTTGTGTTAAAGCGAAAATTAAACGTGCATGATGCAGGTGCAATTGCTGCGGCGTATGGATCAGTAAGTGCTGTGACTTTCGTAACCGCGGTTACTTATTTGGAAAGTCAGCAATATATTTTTCACGGACACATGGTAGCTACCATGGCATTGATGGAGTCGCCGGCCATCATTATGGGCTTGTTGCTGATTTCTTTGTTTGACAAGCAGCGCTCTGCAGGAGTGAAGAAGCGCGACGTCATTAAACATTCATTCACGAATGGTAGTGTATTACTTATTCTGGGAAGTTTGCTGATCGGCTATTTCGCCAACGCAAAACAAGCAGAAGGTATTAAACCATTTACGAATGATTTATTCAAAGGTTTCCTTGCGATATTCTTGCTCGATATGGGAATTACCAGCGGCCGAAAACTCAAATCCTTTTTTGCATACGGCTCGTTTCCATTATTGTTCGCAATCTTCGTTCCTTTATTCAATGGATGTTTAGTTGCCTTAATCAGTGCGCCGTTTATACATGATATCAGCAATCGCTTTATTCTGGCGATACTTGCTGCAAGTGCTTCTTACATCGCTGTTCCTGCCGCCATGAAAATTTCTGCACCCAAAGCAGATCCCGGATTGTATTTGCCCATGGCACTTGCTGTTACGTTTCCAATTAATATTACCATTGGAATGCCGCTGTATCTTATGGTGGCGCAATGGACGGGTTAACGAAAAAATAAGCCAAAGAAGTTTTGTAGTCTCGACAGGAATCGAACCTGTATCAAAAGTTTAGGAAACTTCTATTCTATCCATTGAACTACGAGACCATATTAAAGAACTTCGTGCAAAATTAACATACCGGAGCTAATTCATCGTGAATAATTGCTCGTTGATGACTGTTGCGCATATTTCAAGCGAAACGGCAGGATTTGTTTTTATTACGAGAACGATTTCTTTACATTTGAACATGACCCGCCAATTCCTGATTTGTATTGTCATTGTATTACAGATATCCACTGCTGCAATTGCGGGTGGCTTTCAGGTGAACGCACAAAGTCAGCGGCATTTGGGCATGGGCCATACAGGGACTGCGTTATTTTTCGATGCATCCAGCATGTTCTTTAATCCGGGTGCTTCCGTTTTTGTAGATGGTAAATGGGTAATTACGGGTAGCGCCACGTTCTTGATGCCTCGAACAGTATACGCAGAGCCGGCTCCGGGTGTTTATCAGGCTGCTATGGTGCAAAATATCGGGACGCCTTTCGGTGTATACGCGATGTACAACAAACAAAAATGGGCAGCAGGCATAGCGGTGTACACTCCTTTTGGAAGTCGTGCAGAATGGCCGTCTGACTGGAAGGGAAACTTCCTGATTCGCGAAATAAATCTGAAAACAATTTTTGTTCAGCCAACAGTGTCGTATCAGTTACATGAAAAGTTAGGAATTGGAGCCGGCTTCATTTATGCAACAGGTGGTTTCGCATTGCGTAAAGGTGTCCCGGTTCAAGATCAGAATGGAGATTACGGCGAAGGCAATCTTTCGGGCGATGCAAGAGGATTCGGTTTTCAGGCGGGAATACTATATAAGCATAATGATGCGTTATCATTCGGGGCTTCGTATCGTTCTGCTGTTAGTGTGGAAGTCAATGGCGGAAGTGCCGAATTTACCGTACCCGGAGTCTTGCAGGAATTTTTCCCAACTACTACTTTTTCTACTGCGTTGCGATTACCACAAGTAATTAATGTAGGTGCGGCGTATTCAACAGATAGATGGACATTCTCGAGCGATGTCAATATCGTTGGGTGGAGTTCTTACGATTCGTTACGCATTGATTTTGCAGATAACACGGATAAGTTGGAGGACATTAGTTCCGCGCGCATGTACAAGAATGCGTGGATTGCGCGTGTAGGAGTGGAATACAGAATTTTAGATAAGTTACAATTACGTGCAGGATGTTACTTCGACAAAACTCCTGTGCAAGACGGTTATTTAACACCCGAAACTCCCGATAGTGATCGCATTGGAATTACCGGCGGAGTAACTTATAAAATAGGAGAAAACATTCGCATGGATGCATCTTGTTTATACGTTGAAGGCATGCAGCGAACAGACACCAATATTGAAACAGGATTTACCGGTACTTATAAAAGCAGAACGATAGCTCCGGGAATTGGATTTACCCTCAAGTTTTAACTACACCATTATGATGAAACAATTACTTACAGGATTGGCCTTGTGTTTGACAAGTGCTGCAACTATTCAAGCTCAAAGTGCGTGCAACGGTTTGCGTTATCGGGACTTTGTGTTTCAGGACACCACGATTTCAAATATTGTGTACGGTTCTAATCAGAGCTTTAACAACAGCACAACATCACTTCGCCTCGATGTGCACATGCCGAAAAATGACACGGTAACAAATCGTCCTTTGATCATTCTTGCACACGGTGGAAACTTTTTATCGGGATCGAAAACCGGTGGTGACGTCATTCAATTTTGCAATGATTTATCGCAAATGGGTTACGTTGTCGCTTCTATCGATTATCGTGTGGGGATGACGAATTTCCCGTTTCCCGGACCTGATAGTACCGATGCAACTGAAGCCGTAATGCGTGCGGTACAAGATGCAAAGGCAGCGGTACGTTTTTTCAAAAAGGATTATGCTGCACTAGGAAACACATACGGTATCGATACTTCAAACATTTATTTTATGGGCGTAAGTGCAGGCGGATTTATGGCGTTGCATGTTGCGTATTTAGATGAACCTAGTGAATTTCCTTCATGGGCAGATACTACTAATCAGCCGGGACTGAGCGGCGGCATTGAAGGCAACAGCGGCAATCCGGGTTACTCTTCGAATGTGCGTGCGGTGATCAATATTGCCGGTGCATTAGGAGACACGGCTTGGATTAATGCAGGTGATGAGCCGGTGTTAAATTTTCATGGTACCGCGGATCAAACTGTTCCTTACGGTTCTGCGACTATCGTGTTGTTGGGGACATATCCTTTGTTAACCGTGCATGGTTCTGCTTCTATTGATACAAGAGTCGATCAATTAGGAATTACTAATTGTTTTGAAATCCACGAAGGACAGGGACACGTGCCGCATGTGAGTAGTGCTGCTTACTACGACACCACATTGGTGATTACAAGAAATTTCTTGGTTCACTTTGTCTGTGGCGATCAGTTGGATTGCGGATGGTCTAATCCAATCGGTATGCAAGAACTTCCTGCTTTGCGATCAGTGTTGGACGTTTATCCGAATCCGGCAACAACAGAATTTACTGTAAATACAGGTCGTTTGGCTGGTAACGATTACAGCATTGAAGTGTATGATTCCACCGGAAAGTTATTCCGTCGCCAGCGTGCAGAAAGTGATGGTACGACTACCTTAAATACGCAAGGCTGGGTGCCCGGCATGTACATGATTACGGTGCGCAATGCTGCACAGCAGTATACGCAGCGTGTGATAGTGAAGTAATTAATTTGTAATTAAAGATGAAAGCCCGTTGTAGTGACGGGCTTTTTTATTTACGGAAACCAAACTCCATTACAATCAAAGCAATTGAGTGTTGGAATTGTTGCGCCGTATTTAATATTAATCGCGGTTATGAATTCGTTTGTGATGAGGGCATACCCCTTTTCGTGCGGGTGAAAACCATCCAGCGAGAAAAATCCTCCGCTTACAAACGTGGTATTGTAATCTACTCCGTCCCAAACTAATCCTGTATTTACACGTAAAAAGTAATCGTGCATATCAGCCAACGCCAAATTGTATTGTGCTGCTTTCTGGCGAATAACGGCATTGTAAGCATCAATGTACTGATCGATCAATTGTACCTCAGTTGCGTCTAACACATATTGATCGGGAATAACCGAAAACAGAATTCCCATAAAATTGCATTTCATGGAATCGAGCGGTGCTTGCAAAGTCAGAAATTCTCCGGCAGTTAATTGACGCACGCCCATTGGTGCCGCAGGATCGTTAATAACAAACCCGTTGGCGCCTTCCTGAAATTGAATGTGCGACAAGCCGCTGTTAGAATAAATGGTGTTTAAAGAGTCAGCTTTGCTTTGCGTCAAATTCGCGCCATTCCAAGGAATTAGAGTATAGAACGGAAAACTTCTTAATCCCGGTATTGTAGCCAGAACACCTTTTGCGCCGTTGGCGGTAAGTTCAATTAAGGCTGCATCTAAAGCTGCGGAAAATTGAGTTGAAGTAGGTGGTGTGTTGCGCTCTCCACCGTAACGGGCATAGTTATAAATTTCCTCCATGCCGAACCAGGCAGCAAAAAACGAGGCATTCATTGCAGACGCATCTTCAATTGCGTCCGAGGTGCCCGGGTTAGAAGCAATACGGTGATAGTACGGATTGGTATTATTCGCCGGAGCATTGCCCAATGCCGGATTGAATTGCTCCTGCAAAGAAGCGAATGGAATGCTCCAGTTTATATTTTCACTTGGATAATTGTTAGTAAAAATACTCCACGCAGCAGCAACACTCATGCTGTCTTTAACCGGCCCCATAGAAACTACACTCTGACAATCGGTTCTATCTCCTAAACGCGAAGCACCGACGTACCAACTTTCCCACGATTTATAATTCCAACCAATCCCTTCAGTAGTTCCTAATGTATATTGGTTGTATGTTTTTTCTGTGATCAGAGAAAACTGTCGACCCAGAAGCATAGGAATACTTTTGGTTTGATGATCATCACGCAATGCTCCATCCTGATAGCCGGCCATGTAACTGCCGCCAACAGCAACAAATCTCGAGAAGTCTGCTGAGCCTGAGGAAGGTTCAGGAGTTTCGATTTTCGGTGTACAAGAAATTAAACCGATGATCGCGAATAATGTATAGTAGGAGTAACGCATCATGTAACTAAGCTACACAATTCATTTCAGTACAACAACCTACTTAACAGTTGAGCCGTTGTTGACGTTGTCTTTTGTGGGCGCAACAAAGCTTAATTCGCCTTTATCGTTTTCCGCCATCAATATCATGCCGTTCGATTCAATACCCATCATTTTGCGCGGCGCGAGGTTCACTAAAATAGTGACTTGTTTTCCAACAACTTCTTCAGGAGTAAAATACTTCGCGATGCCCGACAATACGGTGCGTTGATCAATTCCGGTATCAACCGTAAGTTTCAACAGTTTATCACTCTTCGGCATTTTTTCGGCAGCAAGGATCGTTCCGATGCGGATATCCATTTTCGAAAAATCGTCGAATGTGGTGGTCTCTTTTTGTGGTTCCAATGCTTTTGCAGGTTGTGCCGCCAATTGCGCTTGTTCTGCCTCAGCAGCTTGTACTTTTTTGATGGATTCTAATTTGTCCATTTGTTTTTGCAATAATGCTTTATCCACTTTAGCAAACAACATTACCGGTTCATTCAACTGATGACCTTCCGGTAAATTGGAAGTATTCTGAGCCTGATTCCAGGACAAAGAACTGATATTAAGCATGCTTAGCAATTTCGCTGAAGTAAACGGCAGGAAAGGCTCGCAGAGGACACTCAAGTTGGTGCAAATTTGTAGAGAAACGTTTAAAACAGTTTTTACGCGTTCCGGCTCTGGATTTTTCCAAGGCTCATTGTCGGAAAGATATTTGTTTCCTAAGCGCGCCAGGTTCATCATTTCTTGTTGTGCTTCACGGAAACGATAGTTGCGAATGGCAGTGCTGATGCGGTCCGGGAACTTGGTGATTTCTTCCAACACTAAAACATCTTCCTTGGTGTAACGCGTTGCCGCCGGAACTTTGCCAGCATAGTTTTTATGCGTCAGCACCATCGTACGATGCACGAAGTTGCTGAAAACTGCTGCTAACTCATTGTTTACGCGAGCTTCATAATCCGCCCAGGTAAAGTCTCCGTCTCCGGTTTCAGGAGCAGTAGCGGTAAGCACATAACGCAATTCGTCTTGCTTGCCGGGCATTTCCTCTAAGTACTCGTGTAACCATATGGCCCAGTTACGCGATGTGGAAATTTTATTGCTTTCCAGATTCAGGAATTCATTGGCAGGAACATTATCAGGAAGAATATAATTTCCATGCACCATTAACATCGCCGGAAAAATCAAACAGTGAAAGACGATGTTGTCTTTACCAATGAAGTGAACGAGTTTGGTGTCGTCTTTCTTCCAATAATCTTCCCAAGAGGCAGAACGAGGCGCCCCTCCGTATGATAATGTATTGCGTGTTGCGGGATCTTCAAACCACTCTTTACTTGCAGTAATGTATCCTATTGGCGCATCAAACCACACGTACAACACTTTGCCATCAGCACCCTCAACCGGAACTTTCACGCCCCAATCCAGATCGCGTGTCATAGCGCGTGGATGCAAACCGGCCTTTAACCACGATTGGCACTGCCCGAAAACATTCGCCTTCCATTCCTGATGCGAATCGATATAGGCTTGTAATTTGGGCTGCAATTGATCCAATGGTAAGAACCAATTTTTAGTTGGTTTTTTAATGGGTTTTGATCCGCTTAATGTACTGTGCGGCGCAATAAGTTCGTCGGGAGATAATGAAGTGCCGCACTTTTCACACTGATCGCCGTATGCGTTGGGATTACTGCAGTTGGGGCATGTACCGACAATATAACGATCCGCTAAAAACTGACCGGCTTCTTCGTCGAAGTATTGTTCCGTTGTTTCTTCCGTGAACACTTTTTTATCGTAAAGTGTTTTAAAAAAAGCGGAAGAGAAGTCGTGATGGGCTTTGCGTGATGTGCGGGAATAAATATCAAATTCTACCCCAAATTCTTTGAACGAACGATTGATGATGTCGTAGTATTTGTCGACAACCTGTTGTGGTGTTAATCCTTCTTTGCGGGCACGTAACGTAATAGGAACACCGTGTTCATCGGTGCCACTCACGAACAAAACATCTTCACCGCAGGAGCGCAAATGACGCACGTAAATATCTGATGGCAAATAACAGCCGGCCAAATGTCCGATGTGGATAGGGCCGTTGGCATAAATTAATGCCGCTGTAACGGTATAACGTTTTGGTGTTTGATTCATGCTAATTCATCCTGAACGCTTAGATTTACTGGCTCATCAGGGAGCACGAAGATAATGAAACAGACGCAAACCATTACGCCTCCGTATTTGCAGCCGGGAGATGTTATCGGCATAGCTGCACCGGCAAGAAAAATCAGTCGTGATGAAATGGCTCCGGCCATTCGCCTGCTGGAAGAAGCGGGATTCGTCGTTAAATGCAGCACGAATTTGTACGGTGCGGAAAATCAATTTTCAGGCACTGATGCAGCGCGAATTGCGGATATGGATGAACTACTGGGCGATTCGAAAGTTAAAGCCATCATTGCGGCGCGAGGTGGTTATGGGTGTATGCGTATTGTAGATGCTATCAACTGGAATTACTTGAAGGAACAGCCCAAATGGATCGTCGGATATAGCGACATGACCGTATTCCATGCACATATTCATGAGAATTTCGGATTACAAACCGTGCATGGTACAATGCCGATTAATTTTCTGAAGGACGCAGAGAGCACGCAGTCCTTGCTAGATGCTTTATGCGGGAAGACGGTTAACGTGGAAACTACTGCAGATGCTTCACGATTGAACAAACCCGGCATTGCGCAAGGTGAATTGATTGGCGGAAATTTAAGTTTGTTGTACGCCATTCAGAATTCCGCTTCAGATTTGGATTATAGCGGGAAGGTGCTGTTCATCGAGGATCTGGACGAGTATTTATATCACATTGATAGAATGATTTTGAGTTTGAAGCGTGCCGGAAAATTAAAACATCTAGCAGGTTTGATCGTGGGTGGAATGGACGACATGAAGGACAATGCTGTTCCCTTCGGACAAACTGCGGAAGAGATTATTCGCTCGCATTTAGAAGATTATAAATATCCTGTTGCATTCGGATTCCCGGCAGGACATGGGGTTAAGAATATTGCGTTGAAACTCGGCGCACGGGTAGAATTAGATGTTGATGCAACTAGCGCCCACTTAAAATTTACTTAAGCATTTCATCGCTCAACAGTTCACCGTCTTTAAGCGTTATTCGCCTGTCGGTGCTGCCCGCAAACTGCGCATCGTGCGTTACAACCAAAATGGTTTGGTTGAATGCAAGTTGCAACTCTCTGAAGATATCAAAAACGGTTTGTGCATTTTTTGAGTCCAGATTTCCGGTAGGCTCATCACCGAAAATTATGCTGGGATTATTGATCAGAGCACGCGCAATTGCAGCGCGCTGTTGCTGACCTCCCGAAAGTTTGCTGGCTTTTTTAATAGCCTGATCGCCTAATCCCAGCAAATCCAGTTTTTCATAAGCGTGCTTACGAATGGTGTCTTCGTCGTATTTGCCCAGTTTAAGAGCAGGCAACATGACGTTATCCAAAACAGTAAATTCCGGCAACAAGTAGTGAAATTGGAAAACGAATCCGATTTTTTCATTACGTATTTCGGCAAGTTGATTTTTCGACTTTTCGTGAAGCGGTTCGTTGTCTATTAAAATTTCACCTTCGTAGTCGGTATCCAGAGTAGACAACAAGTACAACAATGTTGATTTGCCGCTGCCCGAGGAACCTACAATAGAAACAAATTGTCCCCGGGATATTTTGAAACTGATATCCTTCAACGCCTGAAAGTCTACTGGGTCGCGGAAGAATTTACTAACGGCGCGTGTTTCAAGTATAATATCCGAGTTCATAATTATTTGCTTCTGATAATATCAATGGCATCAACACGTGCGGCTTTACGTGCGGGAATGTAACCCGCCAATGCTGTAGCCACTAATCCGAAGATGTAAGCCATCGCATAAAATCCGGCGCTGGTATTGAATTTTAAATATTCCATCGCAACGAATCCTCGTATATCCATTTTAACACTACCTGCAATTTGTTGAAGTCCCCAGCCGACAATTAATCCGAGTAATCCGCCAAATATTCCGATAACTAATGACTCGGTAAGGAATATGGTACGTATGTCTTTGTCTTTAAAGCCCGTTGCTTTGAGAATAGCGATGTCCGGCATTTTCTCATAAATGATCATCATGAGAATATTAAAAATACCGAAACCGGAAACAATTAAAATTGATGTAATAATTAAATATGTTACCATGTTCTGGATTTTGAACACGCTGAATACGTTGGCATTAGCGGTTTCCCAGTCGACTGCGGTATAACCGAATTGTTTTTGCCAGTCGGCAGCCAATGCTTTGGCCTTGTTGATGTCTTTCAGTTTGATGTTGAGATCTGTGATATAGCTGCCATCAACTTGTAATAATTTTTGTGCATTACGAATGTTGATGTAAGCGCGACTATTATCCAATTCTACCACACCGGATTTATGTATTCCGACAACGCGCATTTGCAGTGCCGATCCTTTGGCAGATGACACAGTGATGATATCGCCTGTAGCCGCCCCCAGTTTCATGGCAAGACCTTCGCCTAAAATGACACCATTCGGTGTGGTGACAAGGCGTTTCAGGTCGCCATCGATCATGTACTTTTCTACATTGAATGTATTGTTCTCACGTTCAATATCAACACCTGCTACACGTCCTGCAACTTGTGCAATGCCCATGTTAAATATGGCCTGCGAACCTACGAAAGGAGAAACCCCGATAACTTCAGGATGATTTTCGATAATGCGCATCATCTGGTAGCCATTCTTTAAACGCGGTTCTTCATCTTTCGGTTTTTGATTGCGCACCAGCACCCAGGATTGTGAGGTGTCCGGAAGTGTTTTGGAATAGATGGATTTTTTCGCAACCTGAACGTCATTATAGATGCGAACGTTCGCGGATGTGTTTACCGTTTGTTCGATAAACATGTTCTGAAATCCGGTCATCAGGCCCGCCTGAAAAATGAAAATGGCAATACCAAACGTTACACCAAGCATAGCAACAATCGTCTGTCGTTTTTTAGACAACAGATGTGTCATCGCAATGCGAAAAGCCGGACGTTTCAGAAAGCTTTTCATTTACTTCACGAGTATATCTTGTTCGTTTACACCGCTGAGGATTTCAACGTAGCGGAGATCTTTCAATCCTGTCGTTACTTTCACAGGCTCATCCTTGCCCTTCACTTTAACCGTATTTTCCGCAGAAATAAATTCACGTGGAATAACCAGGATATTTTTCTTGGTATCAATTACAATATTGGCTTCAAGCGACATTCCGGAATACCATTGTGCGTTACCTTGTTCCAACGTGCCGATTACTAAAGCTGTTTTATCCAGCGCTGCAATGCGCGGATAGATGTGATCAACAGTGCCATTGAAAGTTTTTCCTTCATACGCGTCAATTTCGTAAACGATGTTTTGTCCGGGTTTAATCAACGCGATGTCGGTTTCATCAATATTCAGTTCTACCTGAAATGCAGTTGCATTCCCCAATTCCATAATAGCCTTGTTGGAATTTACGAAGTCGCCAATTTTAGGAACAATATCATACACGCGACCTGGCGAAACTGCTGCAATGATGTATTCATTACGGTTGCTGGTTTGTGCATCTAGCTGGAGCTTGGCGTTTTGTGCTTCCGTTTGTACACGTAATCGTGTTGCGTGATAGTTGCCTTCTGCACGAGCGTGCTGTGCTTTTGAGTTTTCGAAAGCAACTTTTGCCTGATCCAATGTGTTGACAGCTGTTGCGTTAGTGGCCAGAAGTGCCGTAAAGCGGGCAACATTAACAGAATCTGAAGCGCGCTTACTTTTTGCAGCAGTTACTTCTGCTCGCAATGACGGCAGTATGGGACCATCATCGGAAGCGTTGGATGCGGCCAAGGCGTATTGATTTTTTGCAGCAGCAACGTTGAGTTCGCTCACCTCACTGCGAATGGTAATCATCGCTTGTCCTGCAGTTACTGTATCTCCAACACGCACGTGTATCTCTTGCACATAACCGGGAAGCTTCGCAAAAAGTTTGTAATTGTCTTTCGGAAATATTTTGCCGGAAGCGTAAACGGCTTGCGTCAAATCTTTGCGGACAGGGCTTACCGATTCTTGCTTTTGTCCATTACAGGACCACAGCGTCACGAGCAGCAGGAGGGATAGTATTCTCATGGTTGTTTACAAAAAGGGCTGCGGAAATAATTCCGCAGCCCTGTAAAGTTATTCGCTTGTCTGATTGTCACTATGATGCTCATCATGTTTTGCTCCTGAACCCGCGAGTCGCTTAATGCGCTCGGTAGTGCGTTCTGCAAGCAAATACATAATTGGCAATACAATTAACGTTAATACGGTTGCGAATGATAAACCGTAAATCATGGTCCAGGATAATGGCCCCCAAAAGGCAACACTATCACCACCCAGGAAAATTTTAGGATCGAATTCAGAGAATAACGTATAGAAATCCATGTTCAATCCGATGGCAAGAGGAACAAGTCCGAGCATAGTTGCAGTGGCTGTAAGTAATACTGGAGTCATACGTGTTTTACCGGCTTCAATGATCGCTTCGCGCAACGGCATTCCACGTTCTCTCAAAATGTCAATAAACTCTACAATCAGAATTCCGTTTCGCACCACAATACCCGCCAATGCTACAATACCGACGCCTGTCATAACAATCGAAATGTTATCACCGAATATGGCCAGACCTAAGAATACACCAATTACGCTGAAGAGAATTTCGCTCAGGATGATGATTGGTTTTCCGATGGAATTAAACTGTGTTACCAGAATTACGATGATCAATCCGATGGAAGCCATCATCGCCCAACCAAGGAATGCCGCAGTTTCTGCTTGTTCTTCCTGTTGGCCGCCCATACGAATAGAAATTCCGGCAGGAGCTTCTTTGTATGTTGCAAGCAGGCTTTCTACATCGGCAACAACATCATTAGGGTTGAAGCCTTCTGCTACGCTCGACTCTAAAGTAACCACACGCTTTTGACCTTTACGTTTTACGGCTCCGTAGCTCACGTCGTATTTAATGTCAGCGAAAGATGACAACGGAACGTTACGAATCATGCCGCCCATGTTCATATCGCGATACGTCATTTTCAAGTTGCGAATCGCGTTAATATCGCTGCGTTGATCTTGCTTGTAACGCACCATAATTTTGTATTCATCGTTGGCATCACGGAATTTGGAAGCTTCTGCGCCGAATATGGAATTACGTATGGACATTCCGACCATTCCGGTAGAAACACCTTCGCGATTTGCACGTTCACGATCTAGCGAGAAAACAATTTCAGGTTTACTTGCTGCAACATCAGTTTTTAATTGTGCAACACCGCCAATTTTTAAACTATCCAGCTGTTTCTCCAAATACGTTTTTAAATCGGCCGCAGTGAAGAGAATGTCTTCCAAATCTTCTCCACTGATTTCAATACTGATGGGTTTTGAAACGGGAGGACCGTTGCTTTCTTTTTGCACATCAATTTCTGCTCCGATCAGTCGGTTCGCTTTGAAATCTTGTTGTACACGTTGCAACACCTCCGAAGTGGATTTACCGTTACGCTGTGCAAACTGTTTGAATGCCACCGTAACCTTCGCTTTGTGCGGTTGCACACTTTGATCCTGTTGTTGCGGGTCGCCCGCTGCTACAGCAACGTTGGTGATGATCGAAGTGATCATGTCCATGTCGGGTGCAACAAGTTTATTGATTCGTTTTTCAACGATTTGTGCAATCGAATCTGTTTTCGCCTGATCCGTTCCAACAGGAGTTTCAATATACGCGTAGAAATAAGAACCGTGTACGGATGGTCGATAGCCCAGGTTAAGCGACGACCGTACCATTCGCGGAAACGAGGCCAGATGTTCTCCTGAAATTTAAATATTATACGACGCAGGAAATAATGGTGAATTAAAATAACACCATAAATAACTAACGTGAAATTTCCTGTGAACCATGAGCTGGTTGAGTATCCCATTAATGCCAATACTCCGGCGATAATGGTTGTACGACGTAACCATTTTGGCCAACGATTGTCTTTTGCCGTTTTAGAATCGTAGTGACGCATGAAATCAACCGCAAATACCGGATTGATAATGTACGCGACCAGCAAGGATGCGAGCAATGTTATAATTAACGTTATCGGCAAATACACCATGAACTTACCGATGATACCGCTCCAGAATGCCAACGGAATAAATGGAGCCAAGGTGGTCAGTGTTCCGGATAATACAGGTAGAAATACTTCGCCTGCAGCTAATTTCGCGGCTCGTACAATGCCAATGCCTTTAATACTATCCAACACGATAAAGGCGATCGCCATGGAAAGCGGTACAGACAACGCCACGAAAAACGCGTTCGTTGCTCCCATGAAAAACATCAATACCACTAACACCAGAATAAATCCGATGATGATGGTGTTGATGAGATCGTGCAACGTGATACGTGTATTATCAGACTGGTCGCCCGTAAACGTTACTTTCAAATCAGCCGGCAACTGTTTATTGCCTTGCATTTCAGCAACAATTGCGCGAATCTTGTCGGATGCATCAATCAGGTTTTCACCGGCGCGCTTCACAATGTTAAGCGTGATTACGTTTTTCCCGTCAAGACGCGCGTAGCTTTCCTGTTCTTTGAATCCATCCACAACTTCAGCTACATCTTTCAAGTACACTAGAGCACCTGCTTGTGAACCCACCACAATATTTTTGAGTTCTTCAACCGAACGGAATTCATTCTTTAAAGCGATGGTTCGTTTCACGCCGTCTGTCGTTACCGTTCCACCCGAAATGGTCATGTTTTCGTATTGAATGGCGCGTGAAATATCATCCAGCGTTAACTGCGCGGCCTGCATCTTGTACATGTCCACGTTCACCTGAATTTCTCGTTCCAGCGCGCCAATCATATCCACACGAGTAATCTCTTTCAATCCTTCAACACGATCTTTAACGTTGTCGGCGAAATTTTTCAGTTTCGCGAGATCGTAATCGCCTGCGATATTCACCGCCATAATCGGCATATCGGAGAAGTTCACCTCAATTACGTCAGGACCGGCTGTTAGACTTTGCGGTAAGTCGCGTTTCGCTTTATCAACGGCATCTTTAACTTTCTGCTTCGCTGTTTCAACGGAAACGTTCGTATTAAACTCTACGACTACGTTACAGAAATCCTGAATGGAATTGGAAGTAATTTTCTTCACTCCGGAGATCGCTTTGATCTGCTTTTCCAAGGGTTTCGCTACCAGATTTTCCATGTCGGTAGGAGAGGAGCCGGCATACACGGTAGTTACATAGATGGTTGGAACCACGATGTCCGGAAACTGCTCCTTCGGAAGTTTCTGGTAGTACAGTATTCCGGCCAGCGATAGGAACACCGTCAAAATATAGATCGATGTTTTATTATCGATGGACCAGCTGGTCGGTTTAAATTCTTTGATTTTATCTAGCATAACCCAAAATGTTAAGTGTGATTATAATCAGGGTTATTATTCTTGAATAGTTAAAACATCGCCCGGAGTAAGGTCTGCGTAGCCTTCCGTAATAACACGATCGCCTTCGGATAAACCTGCAGTAATTTCTGCTTTACCGTTGTAGGTGAAGGTGTAGCTGACATCACGTTTTTCCGCTATTGTTTTTCCTCCTGAAGTTGCAGCTACATAAACAAACGTTTTACCGTCAGAGCCTTGCTGAATGGCAGCAAGCGGAACAACTTTAGCGCTGTCGTTTTTGTAATCCGTAATTTTAATTACGGCGAGCATGTTGGGAACAACATTTTCTTCATTAGGCGCTAAAGCAACTTCTACGTTGAATGTGCGATTCAATTTATTGATGATGCGTCCGGCGTGAGTTACTTTGGTCTGAATTGTTTTGTTGTCGGCATCAGGAAGTGTAATCGCTACATCGCTACCGGTGCGGACTTTTGAAATATAACCTTCAGCTACTTCACCTTTAGCGCGCAGTTTACCGGTGTTCACAATTTGAATCGTTGTAAATCCGGGACTTGCCATTTCTCCAACTTTTAAACCAACAGCATCTACCGTTCCGGCAATAGGAGCTGTTACGCGCGCCATTGCGATTTGTTCTTCGAGCGCAGCAACTTGTTTATTCAACGCCTCGTATTGTGTTTTGGCCTGAAGGAATTGCAACTCTGTTCCAATTTTCTGATCCCACAAATTCTTTTGGCGATCGTACACTTGTTTAGACAAATCACGCTGTAATTTCAATGCGGAAAGTTGTTGGTTCATCGCGTCGGTGTCCAGTTCCGCTAGAGTTTGTCCTGCGGCTACTTTGTCTCCTGCCTGAACCAATACGCGCTTCACCAAGCCCGGCATTTGAGGACCAACACTTACGCTTTCTTCCGCGTCGATGCGCCCCTGAATGTCGATGGAGTGCACAAATGCCGACGGTTGAATAATAGTAACACGAACCGGTTTTCCGGCTGCAGTGCTATCGCCTTTTTCTTTACGTAATTCCATTTCCAGCTGCGCAATTTCTTTACGAAGTGCATGGAATTCGGTGTATTTCTGTTTTAATAATTCTTCTTTAGATCCGGAACCACCGCATGATGCGAGAAGGATGGTTGCGGCTAAAATATAAGATGCAAGTTTCATAAGAGTTGTTTATTACGGATGCGTGATTTATTTAATGGTCAGGTTGCCCATGGATTTGTCGTAATCCACCTTTGCGGTTACAGCATCGTACAAGGCACTGAAATAGTTGGTTTGTGCTTCTTTTAAGCTTGTTTCGGCGTTGAGTACTTCGATGTTGGAGCCAACACCTTGTTCATATTTTTTCTTGGTTACATCGTAAACACTTTGTGCTAACTCCATATTGGCTTTTTGAGCGGCAAGTGTTGCAGCGGCATTCTGAAGTGTTACACGAGCTACGGTTTGCTGCATGTCTATGGTGCGTTGAATAAACAACAAATCGTTTTCAGCTTTTGCAATTCCAATTTTAGCTTGTTGAATTCTGTAATGACGCTGTCCTCCGTCGAAAATGGGCAAATTGACTTGTAAACCAACAACAGTTATCGGGAACCAGCGCTTGCGTGCGAAGAAATCAAACTCCTGACGAAACGCCTGTGCTTGCAAACTGCCGAATACCGCTATGGTGGGCAAGTATCCCACACGTTCAGCGCGCATTTGCAGTTGACGGCCGCGCAATTGTAATTCAAGTAATTGGTACTCTACACGATTGCTATACGCGAATTTATTCGTGAGTTCAATTTCCGGCTGAAATTGCAGATCTGCTATTTTATCTAAAATAACCAGGTTCGCCGATTGGTCCATGCCCATTTGGTATTTAAGCAATACCAGCGATAAGTCCAGTAAACGCTGCACATTAGCTACTTCTGTGGCTGCGTTATTATAAGTAACGGTTATGCGATCGAAATCTAATTTTTCAACAAACCCATTTTCGTACAAGGCTTTGGTATCGTCGCGAAGTTTTGCAATACGCGCCAAATTCGCATCAAGTAACTTTTTACGCTCCGCATTAACCATTACCGTGTAGTATGCTTTGGTAACTTCTGCGGTGGTTTCAATGTTGGTACGCGCTGTGTTTTTCTGTGCCAGATCCTGATACACTTTCGAAGCTTTCACCCCCAAAATGTAGGAACCACTGAACACGAGTTGTGATGCGCCGAATGCGGTCGTCGCGTTGTACTTTGTTCCGAACTGCACGGGAATAAAGGCTCCCGGAGGACCTCCGAAAATTTCGGCAGGAATCAGTGATGTTGGAATGTCTAAGAAGTTTTGTACCTGAAAGGAACCGTCGATTTGCGGAAGACCGATCCCGATGACTTCTTTTACTTTTTGTGTTGCTGCAAGTTCATCCAACCGCGCGTTAAGCACTGTGGTGTTGTGTTGCAAGGCGTAATCGACACTTTGTTTCAACGTAAAGTTGTAGGTAGCGGTGTCTTTTTTGTCTTGTGCATTAAGCTGAGCATACGAGGCCAGAAAGGCGATGCTGAGCAGAATACGTGTTGTTGGTTTCATATAGTTGAGTTTATTGCGGATGCTGTTGTGCAGTCGTATTTGAAGTATAATTATTCTTCTTCCGTAATTTGTTTGTGTTTATTAATCAGCTTGTGTCCTTTCAACGTGCAAATCCCGTAAAGGAAGTGCTCGGTAAACGCGAGTTGCACATCAAGAATTCTGTATTTGTCCGGCGGAAACAAATCGGGGTTAAATGCCCATCTTCTTCATGTGCAGAAACACTTCCTCAACAACGTTATTTGAAGTTTGAGAAATCTCTGTGAAGTCGCACATGTGTTGTGTCAGATCTTTCGCCAATAGTTCGTGAACGATTTCATCTTTATCCCGGAAGAATTGATAAATCGTTTTTTTCGACATGGATAAATGTTTGGCAATTTCATCCATGGTGATGCTCTTAATTCCGTATCGGAAGAAGAGTTCAGCTGCAGCGTGTAGTATTCTTTCTTTTGGTTCCATGGAAAAACGGCGCCAAAACTATGGAAACAAAAAACGTTGGCAAAGTTTCCAATTAACTTTTTTTTGTAAAAAGCAGTTCAAAGGCAATTTTATACGATGTAAATAATTGAAAATCAGGCATAAAAAAAGGAAACTGTAAACACAAAAATATTTTCCGTGTAGGTACAAGAATAACCTTGTCTTAACACTGCCCGATATGTCGCAGCAATTTCATTAGCCCGCCTCTGCCTAAAAATTCGTTCTTTTGTGCTCTCAAAATCAGCATGATTATGGCACACGAACTCGTTAAGGAACTTTTACATGAACGGAATTGGATCGCCCCGCTACAGCGCGCGGATGGGTGCGCAGTGCACGCGGCAACAAGTATGTGCAGTTTATTCACATTAACGACGGCTCCACCATTAAGAATATTCAGGCGGTTGCGGACACTAACAAATTCGACGAAGAAACTTTGAAGCGCGCCGGCGCTACGGGCGCTTGTATCGAGGTGAAAGGCATCTTGGTGCAGTCGCAGGGTAAAGGACAATCCATAGAAATTCTTGCAGAAGAAATCACCATTCTTGGCGATTGCGATCCGGAAGAATATCCCTTGCAAAAACGCGGGCAAGACAGCAAAGACAAAAAGCCGGTAACACTGCCGCTGGAGTTTTTGCGCGAGAAGGCACACTTGCGCACGCGCACCAATACATTCGGAGCCATCTTCCGCATTCGTCATCACATGTCGTTCGCTATTCACAAGTTTTTTAACGACCGCAATTTTTTCAATTTACACACGCCCATCATTACCGGTTCCGATGCGGAAGGCGCAGGAGAAATGTTTCGTGTAACAACGTTGGATCTACACAACTTGCCTAAAACACCGGAAGGTAAAATCGACTTCGAGCAAGACTTTTTCGGAAAAGAAACCAACCTTACTGTTTCCGGTCAGCTGGAAGGCGAACTGGGCGCTATGGGCCTCGGCCGTATTTACACATTCGGTCCTACATTCCGTGCCGAAAACTCCAACACACCGCGACATCTGGCCGAATTCTGGATGATTGAACCGGAAGTTGCATTTTACGACATCAACGACAACATGAATCTTGCAGAAGACATGTTGAAATATTTAGTGAACTACGCATTGTCGCATTGCAAGGACGATCTTCAGTTTTTGAACGACACCTACGATCAGGAATTGATCGCACGTTTGGAGTCGGTTGTCGATCGTCCTTTCACGCGCGTCAGTTACACGCAAGGCATCGAAATTTTACTTGGCGCCATGACTTCCCGCAAGTTCGAATACAAGCCCGAGTGGGGTAAAGATTTGCAAAAGGAACACGAGAACTATTTGGTAGAGCATTTTAACGGTCCCGTTTTTGTTACCAATTACCCGAAAGACATCAAAGCGTTTTACATGAAACTTAACGACGACGGAACAACCGTTCGCGCTATGGATATTTTGTTTCCATGGATTGGTGAAATCATCGGAGGTTCCCAACGTGAAGAAGATCACGATAAGTTATACCGTCGCGTAAAGGAAATGGAAATTCCCGAAGAGTCGTTGTGGTGGTATTTGGAAACCCGCAAGTTTGGAGCGTGCGAGCATAGCGGCTTTGGGTTAGGTTTCGAACGCTTGATGTTATTCGTTACCGGCATGACCAATATTCGCGATGTTATACCGTTCCCGCGTACACCGAAAAACGCAGAGTTTTAGTTTGTTATTTGCTTTGTCGACTCACGATTTAAATCGTGAGTCGCGTGAGACGAAGGTAGTGGAAGACAAGGCAGTTCGTCATGTGATGTTGAAAAGTTGAAGAATTTTTCACGATGCAATACTTGACTTCTAAAAATACACAACCATATATTTGCCGAACATTACGAGCAGCCCACGATTTAAATCGTGGGCTTTTTGATTAAGAAAGTTTAGTTGTACAGTTTCATTTATTTCATTTTACCTTTTAATTTTTTTCTATGTCACATCACCGAAACAAAGTCGTCATTCACGCTATCTGGACCACACAAGATCGTTGGCCGCTTATCACTCCTGAAATCGAACAAATTATTTATAAAACTATTGTCCAAGAGTTTCACGAGCTCGAATGTCCCGTTAAAATAATAAATGGAATTCCCGATCACGTACATTGCTTGTTTGAACTTAATCCCAATAAATGTTTAGCACAGGTGCTTAAACAAGTGAAGGGAAGCTCTTCTCACTTCATTAACCAAGAGCGTCTGACTTCAATCCGTTTTACATGGCAAAAGGGATATGTCGCTTACGCTGTATCTCCTTCACAGGTAAAACATGAGTTGGATTATATCGCGAATCAAAAGTCGCTACATGAAAGTGTATGGCTAACAGACGAATTAGAACAACTGCCAATATGCGCGTAGTGGTTAGTGTTGTATTTTTATGTTATTAAATTATTTGGGCGTGTCCCTCCCGAAAAAGGGTCGGGTCGGGCTATTCGCTGCAAGTCCTCGTCCCGAAAGTATTCGGGACTCCGGGCTTTCCGCTGCTATCCCTCACGCGGATCTACTTTTCAAAAGAAGCTTTAAATAAGATAATAAACAGTAGTTCAAATAAAGTAGTCACACCTCTCAAAAATCATCCTCCTCTTCGTCCTTCTTCCCTGAACCTTTGTCAATTGAAAATTTACCTTCTTCCTCGTTTTTCTTGCGGTCCTTGCGGTTTTCTTTGGGCGTTTGTTGGCCGGTAACAGTGCTGTCTTTTTTGAACCAACCGAATTCCTCATTCAGAATTACTTTCATATTCTGCTTCTCGGTTTGTACATCATCTTTAATCTGTTGAATGGCTCCTTTCGTGTCGTACTTAATGTCCGGATTATCAACCGGTCCTTTCATCGTTAAGAATAAGCGGGTGCGATGACCGCCATCGTTTTCTTCTACGCCAAATTCAGAGTTTTCCTTTTTCGCGTCTTTCGCTTTTTTCCATTTCAATTCGTCCAGATCAATCGTAAAGTGATAGTCAACAACATTGTCAAAATTATGCGTACCGCCCATGCTGATGTTGATCGCACTTGACAAAATATCCATCTTTGGTATTGTAATTATGCGATTCCGAATCTCAATTTGATTTTTTAAAGTTTTGAATTTAATATCCCGCAAATCGTCGAGCTTAATAAACTTTGCTAAGGAGTATAAAGGAGAAAAATCGGTTAACTGTCCTTGATCAATCGTTACATCCATAAACGCGTACAGCTTGTCTTCATTCATGTTGAGCGTGTTGCTCCAGACCGTAACGAATTCAATGTCGGACGTAATTTTTCCTTTGATGTTTTTATCTACAATGGCTTCTTCTCCCGGAGTCTGTCCGAAATTTTCCATCTGATAAAACATCTGACTCATATCAACACGACTAAGTTTTGCATTACCCGTAATGAGTAACGAATCGTTTCTGCCGCTCCGAATATGCAAAGCGCCCATTACCGCTCCGTCCATGGTAGTAAATTGCGTTTCTTCTGCCGCCAGTTGTTGTTCGTTCATAGTAACGGTTGACGTTAGGGAAGTCGCTTTAAAGCGTCGAAACTGAATGTCCCGCACTGCGGTGTTTAACACCACGCGTACACGTTCGGGCAAATGAAATTTGTATTCCGAATTTTGTGCTTTCGCCGATTTTTGGGGATCATCAGCCAACAATTCATCCAGGTTAATTCTACGCGAAGCGTGATTGGCTTCAATTACCAATTGTTCTTCATTGGTAAACAGGTAGCCCAATAAATTGCGCACGTTGCCGTTGAGCACAAAATCGCTTTGCCCGTAGCGCCCGCTGAATTCCTGCACCGCGACATTGTTTCCGTCAAAATCCATTTTACCGTTTACACTATCAGCGTGCAGCGTTCCGTCTTTAAACTTTACCGCAACTTGTTTCAATTCCATTTTACCGGAACTTTTAAATGCGCGTAAATCATTTGCAGTAAGTGATCCGGAGTGTCCTGGTTTCCCGTTAAAGTTAAGATTGACGGTTGCTGCGCCGGTCATGCTTTCAACGGTATCGATGGCCAGAAAATTTTGCAATTCGGACAGTTGAAGATTGCCGGTTATTTGCGCCTCGTATAACGGATTATTAAAGGGTGCCATCGAGAAATTGCCGGAGAACGAACTTTGTTCCGTGTTGGCTTGAAACGATGTTAATCGTAAACCGTCTTCTCCTTTTACATTGCTGAATTTCCCTGCAAGCTGCACGTTACGCAGTGTAACACCGGAAGATTTACGTGTGATGGTTGCTCCTTTACGAATTCCGAAATCGGCTTTTACGTCAGGCAATAAGGAATCGTTGTACGCGCCGTTGATATCGGCAACGAAATAGAAATCGCCTTCGCTTTCATAATCTTTAATTTCTTCTTGCTGTGAAGATGGGAGTAACGAAAGGGCCGAAGTAATATCCACATCTTCTCCCTCGGCTTTTAATGCAAGTAAAAGTTGATGCGGTTGATCATTGACTGTTCCGGATAATTTTAATTTCAATGCACCAACTTTCAAATCGCCGGATGTAATGCTGTACGTGCCACTTTCTGTATTGCAATCGGCCTCCAGTTGCAGATGTCCTTTCTTTCCTGCGAAGAGTGCGGTTTTGTCGAGTTTTATTTCATGTGCGATAAAATCTGCTTCGGTACTGAAATTAAATTGTTGTTCCGTGAAGTTGCCGCCCAATAACACGTCCGTGAAATGCACGTGGTACTTGGTTTTGCTGCGCGCATCTTTAAATTGAAAGTCAACATTGCGCAAGCTGATTTCTTCCAAACTGAACGCTACATTGGAATTGCTCGTGTCGTTACCGGCGGGTTTCAGAAAATGAAAGTTGTCACGACCTTTTTTGTCAATCCACATGGCGACGGTACCATCGCGCAACGAGATGTGCGAAATGGAGTAGTTGCCTTTGAAAATATCGGTAGCACTAAACTCTAAAGCAATTTTTTCGGCGCTGAAAAGTGTATCGCGATTTTTAATGTTGATGGCATCGAGGGCCGCAACATCGTTAAACTCTACAGACACCCGTGGGAAGCTGCGGATGAAGGTAACGTCAATGTTTTGTGGTTCGATGTACAGCGTGGTATTCAAGCGGGCATTCACTTCTTCAATAACGTACGCTTTGATTTTGTCTTCGTACAAGAAGATAAGTCCAACCAAAACCAGCAGTAGAAACACAAAACTTCCGCTGAGCCACAAGAACAGCTTGAACAGCCTTTTGTACCAGGGTTTTTTTGCGGGCGTTATTGGCTGAGCTTCCATGATTAACGGTAAAAATAAAACGGGCACAGGGCCCGTTTCGTATGTCTATGAACGAAGTATTCATAGCAAAATGTTAATATGTAGCTTATTTCGCCTTCTTGCGCACGCCTTTTGCCTTCTGCTTCTTGTCGCCACCAACCTGCATTTTCAACATGCCGATTTCTTGCGTACTTAAGAAACGCCATTTGCCGCGCGCGAGGTTCTTTTTCGTCAAACCTGCATACAGCACACGATCCAGCGTTACCACATTGTAACCCAAATGTTCAAATAAACGACGCACAATACGGTTGCGACCCGAATGCAATACCACGCCTACCTGCTTTCTATCGGTGCCTTCGCCCACGTAGTTAATTTCATCCACCTTAATTGGTCCGTCTTCCAGCGTAACACCTTCAGAAATCGCCTCAAAGTCTTCTGCTTTCAGGTTTTTATCTAAAGTAACGTGATAGATTTTGCGAACACCGTATTTGGGATGCATCAGACGCTCGCTTAAATCGCCGTCGTTGGTTAACAACAACAGGCCAACGGTTTGTCTGTCGAGTCGCCCAACAGGATAAATGCGCTCTTTGCAGGCGTCTTTTACCAATTCCATTACTGTTCTGCGTTCCTGCGGATCGTCGGTGGTGGTGATATAATCTTTTGGCTTATTGAGCAACACGTAAACAAAGCTCTCGCGACGCAACAACTGATCTCCGTAATGAACAGTATCACCCGGAGTAACCTTTGTGCCCAATTCGGTTACAAATTTTCCGTTCACTTTTACGGCACCCGCGGCAATTAACTCGTCCGCTTCGCGACGGGAACACAATCCGGTATTGGCAATAAAACGATTGAGGCGAATAGCACCATTATCGTTGGCATCGCCTTTGTACGATACTTTCTTATTGCGGCTTTGTTTGCTCACAAATTCCTGAGCATCTTCCTGTCCGTCAAATTCTACCCAACCATCTTCTTGTCCGTCTTCGTCTTTGCTGAACTTCGATTCGCTGAAGCGACGCTTTGGCCCTCCGGCATTACGATCGGAATAACTTTTCTTAAATCCTCCGCGATCATCACCGTATGATTTCTTTTTGAAACCGCCACGTTCGCTGCTGTCTCCGTACGAGCGACTCTTGCGTTCGCCACGATCATCATCGCCGTATGATTTCTTTTTGAAACCGCCTCGCTCGCTGCTGTCGCCGTACGAGCGACTCTTGCGTTCACCGCCGTCATCACCG
>JAJTEY010000038.1 GCA_021299855.1 Bacteroidota bacterium
AGGGGCAGTAAATTGAAAAAGCTGTTCTTGACCGGGGGTGCTGTATCCACAATTCGTAACATTCCAACCTGCTCCTGTCCCATTCATGCTGGCAGTAGCCGTTACGCCACAATTAGAAATAACCGGTATGGAGGTACAAGGATTATACGTAGTACTCGGACAAGTAATGGTTATACTGCCTGTGTTACCCGTTTGATCTTCGTCATCCAAAAGGAAGTAATAGGACACGCCGGCCGTCAAATTAACATTATTTGTTGCAGATGTTATAATATCGTCCACATAGGTCCATCCTGATGCATTACAGCCTGATGATACCGGTTTCCAAAACAAATCATTGTAGCCGGATGAAACAGTAACACCCACCGCGTATGTACCCGTCACAGCAGGAGTAAATTGAAAGAGTTTTTCCTGACCGGGAACGCTATACGGGCCCCCATAACTATTCCACGCGCCTGCTGAAGCACCCATACTGTATGACGTGGTTACACCACAAGAGAGCGTCGGAGGTGCGGGGCTACATGGATTATAACCTGTCGTGCCATAATTAACAATTAGCCTTACGCAATACGTTGAGTTCGGCGTACCATATATGGCATGCAAATTAGAGGACCCCCTTACAAAACCAAAATTTACATAACCCGTTCCAAGTTGTGATTGAACAAATGCTGCAGCAGTTAAGGAGCGAGAATTCAAGGAAGGAAAGGAAGTAGTGCCAATCGTCCAAGTTGATGAGTTATAGGAGGTTCCCGTCCCAATGGCATTATACAAAGTTGAACCCGTCATTGTCACAGGATCCCCCGTAAACCCGCGAATAGTATTTGCACCAGAAGACGAATTTCCAGCGTAAGTATAAAACTCTATGGTTACAGAATTAATAGTTGCATTGGAAGGTATTGCAGACAATGGGAATTTTGCCCATCCACGACCATACGTGGTAGACGTTGAAACCTGCATATTACCATTGAACTTCGAACCATTCGACTGGACATAGCCTGTGTTCATTGATGCCGTATTCGGGTAAATGGTAACAGTTGTTTGAGCCCGCAATTGGAAGTCAGTATGAACCATAAGTAACACTGAGAAGCAAACTAGGAATAGCCGCAACAGTTGTAGGATTTTTCTCATAATGCTAGTATTTTAAAATACATAAATTGAGTTGTGCAAGCATTCAATTAAGATCACAAATGTGTTCAACTCGTTAATGGGACAGCTACAGGACCTTTAATTAATTGTATTAAGATGATTTACGACATCGGTTAGTATCCCCACTGCAAGCTGCAACTCCCGATAACTGATATCTGCAGTAACTTCAAACTTGTTACGACTGGTCATATATGACTCCAGCTTGATTGTTGGACAGGCAACTTCGGCTTTAGCATAAATAAATGGCGCTAAATCCTGTTCAAAAACAGACCGCTTTACACTGTCTGCAACATGCACGTGAAATGCAGTCAGCAACACATTCATTCGCGCCTCTAAAGCAGCTATCTCCGAAATCTCTTCATCAAGTTGCATCTCAGGAACATTTTCATTCCATACAATACTGCTTGATTTCGCTACATTGCAATATCTTGCGGAGGAAGTTTCCAATACATTCGCTATGGTTGCTATTGAACTCCAACAATAAAAACTGATTACAAATATTTTTTTCATGATACTTATCAATAATGCATTGTGAAAAATTCCGTAAGGCAATTTGATTAAAAAAAAGTTAAAATCAAACGACAACTTGTTGTAAGTGAAATTATTTTCGTATCTAACGGGACTAAACTTCCTATAACGCTGATTATCAGGCGTTTATTTTTAATGATTTTTGTAAACAAAAGTAGGTGCAGACTTTTTCGCCGAATACATTAATATAAAACACTGAATAGCAAATAGTTACAAACAACCGAGTACTATATCGAGTTTCCGGGTATGTTACCCGTTAAATTGCTTGCCAATCTCCCGAAATGAAGAATAATCAGGGGAGCCTGCTGAATTGTGCGCGAAGAAATTAAATAAACAAGTACCAGGAGCACTTTACCAGGCGTAGGAAATGCCGAATTGATTAATATATTGGGTTTGCCAATACCTACCAAAACCCGGAATGTTATTCATTAACAAGGTGGGACGCATTTCTAACTTCAAATTAACTTTAGACCAGAATGGATGCTCGTTAGAAATTCTCAATCTCAATCCCAACGGCACATAACAGCCACCTCCCTGTATAGCTCCCGGTCTGAATTTTTCAATTTGCTCCTGAGCAGTTATACTCTCGTACACCTGAGGAATGGTGGGGTTAAAATAAGTAAATTGATTGAGTTTAATTGTGGTTACATTTGTAATACTTTGAGCGGCCAAGACCCCGAAACCACAAAAGACAGCAAGACGATTTTGAGGATTGGAACTAATTACTACCGACAAATCCAACCTCAGCTGTTTACTAACCATCTCGGCACTATAAGTTTGTGCGACCACCGAATCTATAGGCACAAATTGACCCGTTTGGAAGGCAATGATGGTATCCACAGGAGTGGAAATTTCAGTTAGCGCGTTCGTGTACAAACGAGGTCCGGAGGCATGTTGAAATCCCACATTAAAAACTGCTGAAAACTTTTTATCGTCCTCCACTTTTCTTTTCACGGCAAAACCAAGCTGAACGCCAAGCGAAGTAGATGGTGAAAATTTAGTAACATCCGAAGAACCAAAGTTTTCAAAATTTTGATTCAACAAATCGGACTGCGGGACAATTCGGAAAAACTCTGCCGGCGTCAAATATTCAGGACGTTTTATATCAATTCCCCAGAAAGCGGAAATCTCACGAAGTTGGAGACCTGATTTGATGCGAGTCTGTACGACCTTAACACGATTTGACAATTTAGATGTGTCCCCAGAACCGTTAGGTTGATCTGAGACAATCTGTGCTGAACATTCGAGGATTCCATACAAAACAAAGAACGCTAACCACGTGAACATCCTCGCTTCCCGCATACTAATCTTGAATTTAGTTACTTTTGTAAAGTTAGTAAAAAACAGGTAAAATCTATAGGGGACCAACTTTGAGAGGAGATCCCAACGCTGCATTTTTATGATCAATTTAAAGCGACTCCCCACCATCCGACTTACCAAAACATTTCGTTTCGAAATGGCGCATGCATTGCCCGGGCACGACGGAGCATGCAAAAACATTCATGGACACAGCTATGTGCTGGATGTGCGACTGGCGGGCAAACCGTTATTTGCTCCGGGAAATCCGAAACACGGCATGGTGATGGACTTCAGCGATTTAAAGGTGATTGTAAAAAAGGAAATTCTCGATGTATTTGATCACGCACTGGTGTTACCCGAAGATCATACCTATCAGGTAAAAAATGATGATCCGCATTTAAATATTGTGTTGGTGAGTTACCAACCTACATGCGAAATGTTGTTGCTTGATTTTAAACAACGTATTCAATCGCACCTGCCCGAAAATGTAGCACTGCATTCGCTGCGTTTACGCGAGACTTCTACGTCGTACGCCGAATGGTACGCGGACGACAATTTATAAAGAAGGGATTTTTCTGCTGTTACGGAACAACACGTACAGTAGCAGTACGATGACTCCCAACGCAACAAAACCCACAACTGTAGGCACCTTAAAACTCGCCCAGAATCCCGAAGGATTTTGTTGTTCCAGATAACTAACGATTATCGTAAATGCGTTGAAACAAAAGTGCGCCAATACACTTACCTGCAAGGAGCCGGTGAAATAAAACAAATAACCGAGCGTCGCGCCCATCAGCACGCGCGCAGGAAAGCCGATGATATCGAAGTGAATAAAACTAAATACGATGGCAGTAAACCAAACTGCAGCATGACCGTTACGCAACCATCCTGCAGATGCCTGCTGCACACCGCCTCTGAAAAATAATTCTTCCGTAACGGCCGGCACCAAGGCGTTAAACAATAACGCAGTGAACAAATTTCCCATGTCGGGCATCTTCAATAACCAATCGGAATAAGCAGCGGTGAGTTTTTCATATTCGAGTAATTCCGGCATCGTCACTTGCGCTTTGATCAGATTGTACACCACATCCACACTAAATACACCCAAGATCATCACCACTGCACCAATCAAATAATTCGTCAACGATGTTTTTTGATGCAACTTCAGCCAATAAAAACGTTCCGCAGGAATGGCATTGGCAAACACTAAGATAGGGAGCAAAAACGCAATGCAGCTGTACAACGCTATCGCCATGCGCCCCGTCAACACGGAATGTCCGCTATCAGGACCTGCATTTAGCCATTGTAAAGATGCAACGCCGGAAAGCAATTGAATAATTCCTCCCGCAGCAAAATTCAATATAATCAGCAGCCACACCTGAAAACCGGGGGTGAGGTTAAAAAATCTCGGACTTCCTTCTTGCTCCACGTTTTGCGTAATTTTGTGCAAAGGTAACGAGAAGTACCTTATTCAACGAACGAAGGAATATACGCTGTGGTGAAATTAGCTCATCTTACGCTTCCTGATTTTCCCTTGCTGCTGGCTCCCATGGAGGATGTCAGTGATCCGCCGTTTCGTTATGTGTGCAAGCAACATGGCGCAGACTTAATGTACACCGAGTTTATTTCATCAGAAGGATTAATTCGTGATGCGATTAAAAGCCGACACAAGCTCGATATTTTCGATTACGAACGCCCAATTGGTATTCAAATTTTCGGTGGTGATGAAGAAGCCATGGCACTATCGGCCAAAATTGTTGATGCAGTTCAACCCGACATTCTCGATATCAACTTCGGCTGCCCAGTTAAAAAAGTAGTATGCAAAGGTGCAGGTGCAGGTGTATTGAAAGACATCGATTTGATGGTGCGTTTGACGAAAGCTGTTGTGCAATCAACCCATTTACCGGTTACGGTGAAAACGCGATTAGGGTGGGATGAGAGTTCCATTACCATTCGTGAAGTGGCGCTGCGTTTGCAAGATGTCGGCATCAAAGCGTTGTCTATTCATGGGCGCACACGATCGCAGATGTATAAAGGCAACGCCGACTGGACCTTAATTGGTGAAGTGAAACACGACCCAAGAATCAGCATTCCAATTTTCGGAAATGGTGATGTAGACTCTCCGGAAAAGGCGTTGGAGATGAAAGAACAATATGGCGTTGATGGTATTATGATAGGAAGAGCTGCCATCGGGCACCCGTGGTTCTTTAACGAAACAAAACATTTCCTGAAAACCGGAACACATCTACCATCACCAACTATTCAAGATCGTGTGGAAGTTTGCAAAACACATTTGATAAAATCGATTGAATGGAAAGGCGAAAAAACAGGTGTTACCGAAATGCGTCGCCACTACTCCAATTATTTTAAAGGTCTTCCCAATTTTAAAGAGATTCGTACACGCCTTGTTACAGAGAACAACAGCGGCGAAGTGTTAAATATTTTGGATGAAATAGGAACACGTTACGAAGCGCTTATTCCTTCGTAATTACATTTTAATACTTCTCCAACACACACAAAAAGGCTCGATCTTTCGATCGAGCCTTTTCATTAGTAACCGCGGTTACGTATCGTTGAATATTTATTTTCTTACGCACCAAACAACGCCTTCAGCTCCGTTGCTTCATCAGGCTTCATCTTGCCCGCCAATATCAACGCTAGTTGCTTTCTGCGCAAAGCACCTTCGTAACGTTCCTTTTCCAAATCAGTTTCAGGCACCAATTGAGGAACAGGCAATGGTGAACCATTCTGATCAACCGCTACAAAAGTGTAAATCGCTTCGTTCGATTTCATGCGCTCGCCGGAAACCGGATCTTCTACATACACATCAATAAACACTTCCATTGATGTAGAGAATGCGCGGGAAACTTTTGCTTCCAAAGTCACGATACTTCCATAAGGAATAGGATGATGAAAGGCAACGTGATTCACCGTTGCGGTTACCACTACACGACGACAATGACGGTGCGCACAAATAGCCCCTATCACATCCATCCACTCCATCAATCGACCTCCGAATAAATTATTCAGATTGTTCGTGTCGTTAGGCAATACATGGTGCGTTGCAATAGCAAGCGAGTCGGAAGCTTTTCTGGTTTTCATGCGACAAAAGTACAATTTAATGGACCAAGTTTATTCCACATAAGTGTAATCCGTTTCCGTACTTTTGCATTCGATGAAGCAGATTTTCGGGGTATTAAAATTTGTAAACGGATATTGGAAATATGCGTGGCTGAATATTCTGTTTAATATCCTTTCTGTCTTTTTTAACCTCTTTTCATTACTTGCCGTTATTCCGTTATTACGATTACTGTTTAATAGCGACAATACACTCTATCAAAAAACCTTAGATGCCGGACTGCCAGACACTCAATTCTCCATGGAGGGAATTTTAAGTACGGTCAATTATCACATGAGTGCATACATTTTAAATGCGCCCGACGTAAATACGGGACGTTTAAAGGCGTTGATCGGCATTTGTGTAGCAGCGGTAGTCATCATCTTTTTCAAAAGTTTGTTTCGCTACCTCGCGATGTTCTTTTTGGCTGTCATTCGTAATGGTGTCGTGCGCGACTTGCGCAACAAGATGTTCCACAAATCACTATCGTTACCGCTTTCCTGGTTTTCCAGCGAACGTAAAGGCGATATCATGAGTCGAATGTCGGCCGATGTGCAGGAGGTAGAATGGAGCATCATGAGTTCATTGGAAATGATTTTTCGTGAACCCGTTACGATTGTGGTGTTCCTGGCTTCGCTGGTGGCCATCAGTCCCGAACTGACATTGTTTGTTTTTCTTACAACACCAATCATAGGAGGTGTTCTGGCGATTGTTGCAAAAAGTCTAAAGAAATCATCCTTCAAAGCAAAAGGTCAACTCGGAGATTTGCTTTCGTTAATGGAAGAAATGCTGGGCGGACTTCGCATTATCAAAGGATTTAATGCCGAGCATAAAGTAGCAGGGCGATTCGAAGCCACCAATCAGGCATACACCAAAACAATGGTGCGTAATTACCGCAAAACAGATTTGGCTTCACCGCTCAGTGAATTTCTGATCGTCATTGTGATGTCGGTTGTGATGTATTACGGAGGCAAACTAGTACTGGATAGCGATCAAAGTTTAAGCGCAGAAAACTTCATCGGATACATCATGATTTTTTCACAGTTGATTGGTCCGGTACGACAGTTTACACAAGCGTATTATCACGTGCAAAAGGGACTGGCATCCATGGATCGTATAAATGTCGTGCTACACGCAGATGATCAGATTCGCGACAAAGAAAATGCAAAACGTATTGCGCAATTCGATAAAGAAATTGTTTACGAAAACGTTTCCTTCGCATATCATAAAGGCGATAGCGGTTGGGCTTTACGACATCTCGATTTAAAAATTCCGAAAGGCAAAACAATTGCATTAGTGGGACAATCCGGATCCGGAAAAACAACAATGGCCGATTTATTGCCGCGTTTATACGAAGTAAGCGAAGGTGCCGTAAAAATTGACGGTGTAGATATTCGTGATGTGCGCACACAGGATTTACGGGCGTTGATGGGCATTGTGTCTCAGGAATCTATTTTGTTCAATGATACGGTATTGAACAACATTGCCTTTGGTGTAGAAAGCGCCACCGAAGAACAAATTATAGCGGCTGCGAAAGTTGCTAATGCGCATGAGTTTATTCAGCAAATGCCGGAAGGTTATCACACCAACATCGGCGACCGGGGCAATAAAATGTCGGGCGGACAACGACAACGTATAGCCATTGCCCGCGCTGTACTTAAGAATCCTCCGATTTTAATTTTGGATGAAGCCACATCTGCGTTGGATACAGAAAGCGAACGATTAGTTCAGGATGCCTTGAACAACCTGATGCGCAATCGAACATCTATCATCATTGCCCACCGTTTGAGCACCATTCAGCATGCGGATGAAATTATAGTCATGGGGCAAGGCGTAATTGTAGAACGTGGCACACACAACGAACTGCTGGAACGCGGCGGTACGTATCGGAAACTTTACGATATGCAGGTGTTCAACTGATTTTGAACTTTGAACAAGCAAGAAATTTTTAAAATGCGTTCTTGTTCGGAATGTCTGTTTGTTATCTTTACATCACGTTGTTCATGAAGCAACGAGGTACACTTGATTACGTCATCCATTTACTAACTTCTACCAAACAAATACATCATGAAAAAACAATTACTTTCTGTTATCGCTGCTGTGGCATTAGCCGGCGGAGTTTCCGCACAGTGGTTCATTCCGAATCCGGGCTTCGAATCGTGGGGGGCATCTTTCGGTGAGCCTACGCAACCACAAGGCTGGATTTCCCCAAACATTCTGGCAAGTCCGTTAATTAGCGCGCAAAATCCGACAGTTGTTTCTCAGGCAGGCGCTCCTGATAACTATCAGGGCACTTATTCTTGTAAGATCACCACAGCTTCCTTAGTATCCAATCCTGATCCGGCTAACATCCCGAATACTTCAGGATACTGCTTAACGGGCGGTGTGCAATTGGTAAATCCGTACTTCCGTCCGGGTTATGCATTTGCTATGCGTCCTCAGTCATTGTCGTACTTTGCCAAATATACTCCGGTAAACGGCGATACTGCGTTTTGTGCAGTAGTGTTGACAAAGTGGAATGCGGCGAATCTGAATCGTGATACTATCGCGGTTGGCTATGACATTTACACCAACGCAAGCACCACATACAGCCAACACACGGTGACGTTGATGTACAACACGAATAACAACAACTTACAACCGGATACCTGTTTAATTTGGTTTAGCGCCAGCAGTAACTGGGCACCGCAAGTGGGTTCAACATTATTTGTTGATGACGTAAGCTTCTCGGGATATGTAGGCATGGACGAAAACACAGCGCCTTCTAAAGTAAGTGTCTATCCAAATCCTTCCGGCGATTTTACTCACATCGATGTAACAGACAACAATGCACAAGAAGTGCTTATTTACGACATGAGCGGTCGTGAAGTTCGTCGTGAGAAGTTTGAATTGAAGAAGGCTGAAATTCCAAGTTGGATGTTGGCAACCGGAGTATATAACTATACGGTTGTTGACGCGAATAATGAAATTTTACACCGCGGCAAATTTGCGGTAGCGCATTAAAACAATAAAGAATGTTATAAGAAAAGCGATCTGAATAGGGTCGCTTTTTTTGTGTTCTTGCCCCAAACTACATGTACACTATACCTGCACAACAATTGCAATCACCCTCCTTGCGCCCCGTTACCTTTTCGCCTACCTTTGCCACTGAGCAAACCACATGAACCGAATTCTTTTTCTTTCCCTCTTTATCCCATGGCTGTGGTCGTGTGGAATTAATTCCGGAGATCCTGCTGCTGAAAAACCTGTTGTGGAAGAAGATCCGGAAAAAATAAACTTGGCTATTGACGAATTCCTCAACGATAAAATAAAATCGTGGGATACGTCCAAAACTCTAGTGCTGCACGGCGATACATTACACGCTACGAAATGGATGTGGACGTTTTACAAGACTACCGATTTTAAACATGCATGGTCGGACCAAGGCAAACGTACTGCAACCGGCGACTCACTCTACGCATTGATCAATCGTGCCGAAGATTACGGTTTGATACCGGAAGATTATCATTTGTATATCATCGACAGTCTTTATAACCACGCTTTCGATTCTGCCGGTGAGTCTTACAACATTACCAATCTGGCTCAAACGGACATTTTACTGAGTGATGCGTTTTTTACCTTTTGTGTGCACGTTTCTGCAGGACGTGTAATGACGGACACCTCGGAACACCGGTCATGGAAGCCGCAGCGATTGGATTCCATAGCGGTTTCCTTATTACAAAACGTGCAACGCAAAGAATCCGTAACCGCGATTATTAATTTGCTGGAACCCAAACACCGGGAATATCATGCGGTAAAACGACACATGAACGAATACCGCAAAGCCAATGAAGGCGTGATTTGGGACGAATTACCCGACTCGAAAGACACGATGCGTTTTTTGGAAGCGGTGAAGAAGCGCTTGATCATTACCGGACATTACGATAGTTTATCCACGGAAAAAGATTCCATCAAACTGGCGACAGCATTAAAGTCCTTCCAAAAAGCAAGACGTTTGGAACAAGATGGTAAAATGGGCCGCAACACGTTAATTGCGTTAAAGATGACCATCAACAGCTACGTGCAACAAATGGCAATTAATCTGGAACGTTGGAGATTGGAACGACCTGAATTCGCTAAGCGCTATATGCTTGTGAATCTGCCGGCGTTTAACATGCGTGTGTACGAAGAAGATACGTTGGTGATGGAGTCGCGCATTGTGTGCGGTGCTGTTAAAACGCAAACGCCACAACTGGATAGCAAGATGTATGAAATTGTGTTGTATCCGTATTGGAATGTGCCGTATAGCATTGCCTGGAAAGAAATACTTCCATTGGTAAAACGCGATACGGCTTATTTGCGCAAACATCGCTACGAAGTGCTGGACCGTAACGGGAAAGTGGTTAACCCGAATGTTATTCCGTGGAAGAAATACGGCAAAGGAAATTTACCGTACCGCTTTCGTCAGAAAATTGGTGACGATAATGCCCTTGGCGTTATGAAGTTTGAGTTTCACAATAAACACGGTGTGTATATGCACGACACCAATGCACCGTCGTATTTCAGACGTGAAACACGTGCGTACAGCCACGGTTGTATGCGTTTAGAAAAATACATGAATCTGGCACATTTCCTGATTCGCGATGATAGCGTTCGCATACCGAAAGACACTTTTGACTTATGGACACAACGCGACACACAACGACGCGTGGCCTTGCGCAAGCCATTGCCGATTCACGTGCGCTACTACACTTGCGATGTGGACACCGGCAATGTGGTGTTTGTATGGAATGATATTTACGGAAGAGACGAATTCCTCATTCGCGTGATCTATGGGGAATCGAACCGTAACCGCAAGAAAGCACCGGCAAAACCAACGACGAAAGCAGCGCTATTTTACGATTCCCGACTGAAGTATTCGTATTGTTCGTAGGGAAAGCGCGTGGCGTGAATGGCGTACACTTCGTCAAACAACAGCTGACGGAACGCATCAATATTTTCCTTGTCGGTTGCAGAAATAAAGATGCAAGGATCGTTGAGTTTACTCATCCAGCTCTTTTTCAAATCGGCAAGTGTTAACACCTGTGGCAAATTCGGATCGAGGTTATTGGTTTCCACCACGCGATCGCGATACGCATCAATTTTATTAAACACCAAAATCGTACGTTTATCGCCTGCGCCAATTTCTGTCAGCGTTTGCTGTACAACCCGCAAGTGATCTTCAAAATTCGGATGCGAAATATCTACTACGTGCAACAGAATATCGGCTTCGCGGGTTTCATCCAATGTTGACTTAAACGATTCTACCAACTGGTGCGGCAATTTGCGAATAAAGCCAACCGTATCCGATAACAGAAACGGTAAATTACCCACCACGACTTTGCGCACCGTAGTATCGAGCGTTGCGAATAATTTATTCTCAGCAAACACATTCGACTTGCTCACCAGGTTCATGATCGTGGATTTGCCCACGTTCGTATAACCCACTAACGCCACACGCACCAACTCTCCTCTACTCTTGCGTTGCGTGGTCATTTGCTTATCGATTTCTTTTAATTGCTCTTTCAGCAACGCAATACGATTACGAACAATACGACGGTCCGTTTCAATTTCTTTCTCACCCGAACCGCCTCGTGTTCCTGTTCCACCACGCTGACGTTCCAAGTGCGTCCACATTCCCGTAAGGCGTGGCAGCAAATACTGATACCGTGCAAGTTCCACCTGCGTTTTAGCATGAGCTGTGCGGGCGCGGGAAGCGAAAATATCAAGGATCAATAAATTTCTGTCAATGACTTTTCGCCCGAACTCTTTTTCCAGATTGCGCTGTTGTGATGGAGAAAGTTCATCATCAAATAACACTACATCAATTTTTTGATCTTCGATGTATTGCTTGATTTCTTTGGCTTTTCCGGAACCTATGTAAAACTTCGGATCGGGATGATCCAGTTTCTGCACGAAAGATTTTACCGGAATTAAATCCGCCGTTGTTGCCAAAAATGCGAGTTCTTCCAGATACTCGGTTACCATGCGATCATCCTGACGTTTATCGATAACGCCCACCATAATCGCCTTCTGGCCTTTCTTTACATTACTCTGATGATCAATCACTACTTCCGCAAAGTCTTCACGTGTTCAACGACCGCTTTAATTTCAGCTTCGCTCAATTCATTTCCGAAAGCGCGCATACCGCCGCGTCCGTTGCGAATAATCAAACTGCATTCGTCATCACTCATCATAGAGATCGATAAATCCTTCGCACCCGCAGCTTGTAATTTTCCATCACCGCCATGACAGGAAGCACAATTGGATTGGTATAACTCAGCACCGGAAATAGTTTTATTCGATTCCGTTATACCTCCGCATGATAACAACAATGCGAAGCCTGCGGTAATTGCGATAATTCTTAGAACCATCCTAAGTGAGCGAATTTAGCGAGGAACGGCCACGGAATCATCGCCAGAATTAACAACAAACCGATACCAAAGAAAATCGCGATAGTCTTGTGTTTTTTCTCGTCCGAATTTTGACGTTTCGCACGTGCACTACCGATGGTGATCAATACAATTGCAATGATCATTCCGGCAAGGTGTTCCATCTTAAAAAAGCGAATCATCGATTCCTGTGCAGGATCTGTTGCTACACGGCTATACCATGCTTCGGAGAAATATAACGCCAATCCGAGTAACAATTGAACGTGAGAAAAAATTACCGAGAAAGTGGCCATTTTGCGGTCACCCGGCAAATACGATTTTTTACCCATCCAACCCGAGAATGCTTTAGCGACAGCCGCAATCAGGAAGAACAAAACAGCATAGCGCAAACCGGAATGCGCGTGACTTAAGATAGTGTACATAGCGAGACGTTTTTACAGGGCAAAAGTACAGAAAAACCCGGCTTTATGACCGTTCATAACGATTCGGGACTTTCGCATTTAAAAAAGGATAAATTTGTTAACCTTAAAACAACAGTTATGATGAAGAAAAGTTGGGCAGTTGCGGTACTTCTTGCAACTACACTGCATGTTTTCGGTCAGTTGGTGACGTTTCCCCGAAATGGCGCTGCTGATCCGCGACACACGATTTACGCGTTAACCAATGCAAAGATTCAGATTGATGCCGACAACGTTATTGAAAAAGGAACTCTACTGATTCAGGACGGTCGTATTATAGATGTGGCGGCCAACGTAACGATTCCGAAAGGAGCCGTTGTGATGGATATGACCGGCAAATGGATTTATCCTTCATTCATTGATCCGTTCACTTCTTATGGAATGCCCGAAGTAAAACGTCATCCATGGACACCGGGACCAAAATACGAGCGTGCACAACCGGGCACTCGCGGTTGGAATGACGCATTGAATCCCGAAAATCAGGCACATCAATTGTTTCAGCATGATGAAAAGTCCGCCGAACAATATCGCGGTATCGGATATGGCGTATTGATGATTCATCATCCTGATGGTATTGCCCGTGGAACAAGCGCAGTTGTAACCTTGCATACCGAAGGAGGAGAAAATTTATCTGTAGTGAAAGATCGTGCTGCATCTTGTTATTCGTTTAACAAAGGTTCTTCGCGACAGGAATATCCATCATCGTTGATGGGCGCTATCGCTTTGTTACGTCAAACATATTACGATGCAGATTGGTACCGCATAAGTAAAAATCGCGCCGAATATAATACGACACTCGAAGCATTTAATACTAATCGTATGTTGCCGCAAATTTTCGAAACGTCCAACAAATGGAACGTTTTGCGTGCAGATAAATTGGGCGATGAATTCAGTACGCAATATATTTTCAAAGGAAGCGGAACAGAATATCAACGCATGGATGAAATGCTTGCTACGAACGGGAAATTTATTCTTCCGTTGAACTTTCCTGCAGCATTTGATATCAACGATCCATACGACGCAGAGTTGTTGGATTATGCCGACATGAAACATTGGGAATTAGCTCCGTTAAATCCGGGCGCGTTTGAAAAATATCGCATCACATTTGCACTCACCGCTGCAGACTTGGGTGATAAAAAAGATTTTTGGAGCAACCTGCGCAAAGCCATTGCATACGGACTTAGCGAAAAAGAAGCGCTGCGTGCATTAACTACAACTCCAGCTCAACTGTTATATACGACAACTGGATACAGGGAACACGTTATGTTGTGCGCGACATGAATGCGCTTGACGTTCGCGGTACCTACACGGTAAATATTGTTGGATCGGCATCACGCACATTAAACATCGAAGGTGATGTATATAAATTAAAAGGTGTATTCAACAGCGTCAATCACGACAAAGACAAAGTAAACGTGAAGCAGGATGGCGTCAATATCTCCATCAGTTTTCAATCGAAAGAACACAACGGAACCGTATTGTTAAGCGGAGCCGTTGATCCGACCTCAAAGTTCATGTCGGGTAAGGCACAATTGCCGGACGGAAAATGGGTGGATTGGATGGCGACCAACAGTGCGCCCTTCGTTCCCAAAGAAGAAAAACCGGATACAACTACCACGGTTTATCCGACATTGGATGATGTGATCTATCCGTTCTCCGCCTACGGAAGAACAAAAGCAGATCCAAGTTTTTTCAGTCGCATCAAAGACCGGTATAAAGCTGTTTTAATTAAAAATGCTACGGTTTGGACGAATGAAAAAGACAGTATACTTCCAAATACCGATGTACTTGTAGTTGAAGGACGCATTGTACGTGTAGCGAAAGGAATTATTCCTGCGAAAGAATTGTTTGCGCGTGAAATTGACGGCACCGGCAAGCATCTCACTGTTGGTTTAATTGACGAACACTCACACATTGCTATTTCCGGTGGTGTGAATGAAGGTTCACAAGCTTCTACTGCGGAAGTGCGTATTGGTGATGTGATCAATCCTGATGATGTCAACATTTACCGTCAACTCGCAGGCGGTGTTGTCGCGTCGCAATTGTTGCACGGTTCAGCAAATCCGATTGGCGGACAAAGCGGCTTGATCAAATTGCGTTGGGGTGCGAATGCGGAAGACATGAAGATTCAAGGTGCTGATGGTTTCATCAAATTCGCTTTAGGTGAAAACGTAAAACAAGCCAACTGGGGAGATGATCATACGATTCGTTTCCCGCAGACGCGTATGGGCGTGGAGCAAGTGTATTACGATCACTTCATTCGTGCGCGTGAATATCATTTAGCCATGGACGTGTACAACAAATTACCGGCAGGAGAAAAAGCCAAACGCCCTGCACCGAAACGTGATCTGGAACTGGAAGCGTTGTCAGAAATTTTAAATCAGAAGCGTTTCATTACTTGTCACTCCTACATTCAATCAGAAATTGCGATGTTGATGACAGTTGCAGACAGCATGAAATTCCGCATCAATACTTTCACTCACATTTTAGAAGGTTACAAAGTTGCTGACAAGATGAAAGCACACGGAGCCGGCGGTTCTTCCTTCGCCGACTGGTGGGCGTACAAGTACGAAGTGAAAGATGCAATTCCGCACAATCCTGCATTGTTGCACCGCATGGGCATTGTAACTGCCATCAACTCCGATGATGCAGAGATGGCACGACGCTTAAATCAGGAGGCAGCAAAAAGCATGAAGTATGGCGGACTTTCCGCAACAGAAGCATTAACACTAGTAAGCTTAAATCCTGCGAAGTTGTTGCACCTCGACAAACACATGGGTAGCATTGCAGTGAATAAAGATGCCGACCTCGTATTATGGAGTGACAATCCTTTATCGGTTTATGCGAAGGTTGAAATGACCATGATTGACGGACAAATATTGTACGACGCCAAAGAAGATGTCGTATTACGTGAAAAAATGCGCAGCGATCGTGCACGTTTAACTCAGCTCATGATCAAAGAGAAAAACGATGGTGGTCTGTTACAGCGACCACGGGTACGTACACCCAAAATGTGGCATTGTGAAGACATGCACGTTAATGAAGATTACTTAAATGATTTTATCAACGAACAATAAGCGACCCACAACCATGAAAACAACATTCCTTCTACTTTGTACAGGTATTGCGTTGCACGTTGGGGCGCAACAACCTATTCCCGCCGCGAAACAGAAAAAAAGTATTTTACTGATGAACGGCATTGCACACGTTGGCAACGGTCAGGTGATTGAAAATTCCGTTGTAGGATTTAAAGACGGAAAGATCACGTTAATCGGTGATGCCCGCGTGATGCGCATTGACATGAGTGCGTGGGATACTACGATTAACATTGCCGGTAAACACGTCTATCCCGGATTTATAGCCCCCAATTCAACACTCGGATTAACGGAAATTGAAGCCGTTCGTGCCAGCAACGACTTTTACGAAGTTGGCGGATACAATCCTCATGTGCGTTCGCAAATTGCCTACAACATGGACTCGCGCATCATTCCTACTGTTCGTACCAACGGAGTTTTACTAGCACAAGTAACACCGCGCGGTGGGCGCATTTCGGGAACATCTTCGGTGATGCAACTGGACGGTTGGAATTGGACCGACGCGACACAACGCAAAGATGACGGTGTGCACATCAACTGGCCTTCCGTTTACAGCAGACAATGGAGTGATAACGGCATTGTGTACGAAAAGAGTAAAAACTACGAAGCTCAGAAACAAGAGCTACAGCAGTTTTTTGCTGAAGCGAAAGCTTATCTGGAAAATCCCGGCGAGCGTAACCTGCGTTTCGAAGCGATGCGCGGTGTGTTTAACGGTACACAACGTTTATACATTCATGCCGATGCGGTAAAAGACATTACGGAAAGTGTTGCATTCGCACAGAAGTTCGGCGTGAAGCACATTGTTATTGTAGGAGGTACTGACAGTTGGAAATGTTCCGAGTTCTTGAAAACCAAAAATGTTTCGGTGATGCTGAGCCGCGTGCATTCCTTACCTGCGCGTTCAGGTGATGATTTGGATCAGCCGTACAAAACAGCTGCACAACTTCACGATGCGGGCGTACTTTTCTGTTTCCAGAACGAAGGTGATCAGGAAGCAGCGCACACGCGTAACCTTCCGTTTTTGGCCGGTACTGCAGTGGCCTATGGATTACCAAAAGAACAAGCAATTGCCGCTTTAACCGGTAATGCCGCACTCATTCTTGGTATTGCAGATCGTGTGGGTACGTTGGAAAGCGGGAAAGATGCAACGTTGTTCATTTCAGAAGGTGATGCGTTGGACATGTCCACCAATAAAGTAATCTGGGCATTTATTGAAGGAAGACGCCTCGATCTGAGAAACGAACAACAAGAGTTGAACGAAATTTATTTGAAGAAATACGGATTGGATCCGAAATAGGCTAACACAAAAAAGTTCTCGAAATGAGAACTTTTTTTTCGGCAATAAGTTTCGTAGTTGGATAAAATTAATGACTAAGTAGTTATAATCTCGTACTAATGTCAAGTTATAATCACACCACCTTCACCAAACAATAGTCTTTCTTGCCCTTTTGCAATAACAAGTATTTCCCATTGATGAGTTGATCTTTCGTAACGGAAAGATTCGCGTCGGTGATTTTGTTTTTGTTGATGGACAAACCGTTGCCTTGTATCAACTTACGACCTTCGCCCTTTGAGGCCACTAGACCGGCTTTATCCGCAATTAAGTCAAGCACGCCAATTCCCTGCGCAATTTCACTTTCGGTAACATCGGTAACCGCAACACCGGCACCCACAAAAATTCCGACAAACTGTTCGTCATTAAAACGCGCCAATTGTTCGATGGTACCTTTTCCGAACAGCACTTCCGTTGCAGCTTGCGCCATTCTTAAATCATCGGCACTGTGTACACGTGTGGTGATATCTTCAGCCAGTGCGCGCTGTAATCCTCTCAAATGTGGCGCTGCCAAATGCTCTGTTTCGATAGCTTCAATTTCTTCGCGCGTCTTTAATGTAAAAATGCGAATGAAGTTACCGGCGTCTTCATCAGCTGCATTCATCCAGAATTGATAAAACTCGTATGGAGTTGTGCGCTTCGAATCCAACCAGATGTTGCCGCCTTCTGTTTTACCGAATTTCGTACCGTCTGCTTTTTTAATTAACGGAGTGGTCAACGCCCAGGCTTCACCTCCGGCTTTACGACGAATTAATTCCGTTCCTGTTGTAATGTTGCCCCACTGATCAGAACCTCCCATTTGCAATTTCACACCGGCATTCTTCCACAAATGATAAAAGTCGTATCCCTGAATTAACTGATACGTAAATTCCGTAAACGACATGCCTTCCCGTTCTTCGCCGGTAAGTCGTTTCTTCACGGAATCTTTCGCCATCATATAATTAACGGTAATGTGTTTTCCTGTGTCGCGAATAAAATCGAGAAAAGACAATCCTTTAAACCAATCATAGTTATTTACGATTAAGGCTGAATTACTGCCGCAATTGAAATCGAGAAACTTCTCCAACTGTTTGCGCTGACAATTCAGGTTGTGTTGTAATATTTCCTCGGATAATAAATTACGCTCCGCAGACTTTCCGGACGGATCGCCCACCATTCCGGTAGCACCGCCCACCAATGCAATGGGCTGATGACCGCATTGCTGAAAATGCAACAAGGTCATAATCTGCACAAGATTTCCAACTCCCAATGAATCTGCAGTCGGGTCAAAACCGATGTATCCGCGAACCTGTTCTTTCGTCAACAGCTCTTCGGTTCCCGGCATTACGTCCTGCAGCATGCGACGCCAGAGCAATTCTTCAATAAAGTTTTTCATCGTGTGTAGTTTAATTTTTTGCGGTAATCAGCGAAAATCGGGGCAAAGATACATCGGCAGACCGAAACACGCGTACGGATTAATTCGTGCAACGTATCTTTACCGCATGATCCTTATTACAGGCGCTACGGGATTGGTGGGGTCGCATTTGGCTTTACAGCTGTTGCAGTCGGGCGAACGCGTGCGTGCTCTGAAAAGAAGATCATCCAGTCTGCAACTTATTGAATCCATTTTTGCGCATCACAACGCCAATCATCTATTGCCAGAAATAGAATGGGTAGAAGGCGACTTGCTAAATCTTGGCGCTCTTGAAGATGCGATGCAAGGCATAACAACCGTCTATCATGCAGCGGCGTTAATTTCGTTCGAATCTGCGAAAGAGAAAGAACTATTTCGTGTGAATGCAGAAGGCACTGCCAACATTGTCAATTTGTGCCTGGACCTTGGTATTCAGCACCTGTGTTACATCAGTTCCATTGCTGCCCTAGGTAAAACCACCGATGGATCTTTGGTAACAGAGGACTTACATTGGAAAAAAGATCCGTCCCATTCCGTTTACGCAATTAGCAAATATACTGCTGAGCGCGAGGTATGGCGCGGCATGGAAGAAGGGCTAAATGCTGTTATTCTTAATCCCGGTTTTATTGTGGGCTATGGCAAAAGCAAGCAAGGTAGTTTGCAATTGTTCGATGCATTAAAAAAGAGCGGCTCGTGGTTTACCAATGG
>JAJTEY010000001.1 GCA_021299855.1 Bacteroidota bacterium
AAGCGCCTTTCAGGAATCATGGAAAATAATGCGATGGTATACCCGCGCCCCAATTCGTACAGCTGCACTCCATCAGTATCAGAATACGTTACCGGATCAGTTTCCCGATTCAGTTGGGCAAGCATAGCTCGAGACTGCAGCAACAATTCTTCTTTCTCAGAATTAGTAAGTGATAACGGATTTTGAAGTGGAGTATCCAGAATTTCACGAGCTTCTACTTTACGAATCAATTTATCGTGCGTATAGATTGGTCCGCAAGGAATCTGAATATTACTGCGGGACGGAAACTTTTTCAAGTCCAACTCCACAAACATTTTCATTCTATCAAACAAACTTTCGCGAACAGAAAGTCCATCTATCCGTTTCCATAATTTGAAAAATGAATTCAAATAATTGCTCTTTGATAAACGTGCTTCCCACTCTTCCTGTTCCATTCCTACGGCAATGGTATCAAATTCTACTTGCGACAAAAGCAAAGACAGCAGTTCATTCACCGATTGGCCTTCCGGATCGAAAGAATGAAACTTCACTGCACTTCCATATTTGTCGTGTAAATTATTCAACAAGGTCCAACTGAAGGAACTTTGTATCACCGATCCTGTAATACCTGTATTGATCAGTTTATCATATAACCCGGGTTTTAATGATACTGCTTTTCGAACAACTTTCGAGAAATTGTGCAGCTCATGGCGACAAGTGCTATAAATATCAACATGGCATGGAAAAGCACATGCGAGCAACAACGCGTCATGCCATTCGACTATTAAGCGTTCAGAGGAAAGAACGGATCCTTGAATTTCTTTAATAAGTTGCTTCAATTGTGTCGTATCACAAGCGATAACGGCTTGGCGAAACTGAGCAATCCGATCCTGAATCTTTCGCATGTTACGTGGACTTAATTTCTTTTACCCGCCACCAGTTCGATCAAATCTTCTTCCTGCCAATATAAATTAGCTAAATCGCGTAGTTCAGCCGGTGTGATACTTTTAATTGTTTCGAAATAACGGTCATAATACGAATAATCCAAATCGTATCCGATGAGCGCCTTCTTACGATCTGCTAAAGCAAAAGGTCCGTCCGTACTGCGCAAGAACGTGCCGATCATGTAGTTTCTTACCAACTCCAATTCTTCGGCATGAACCAATTCATCGCGCAAACGTTTAATTTCTTTATAAACCTCTGCGATAGCCTGAGCCGTTACATCCACTCCAACTTCGGTAGAAATGAAGAAATATCCGTGCTCGTTCATAGATGCTAATCCGGAACCAATGCCGTACGTGTAGCCTTTGTCCTCACGGATGTTAGCCATCAATCGGGAGCCGAAATAGCCTCCTAAAACCGTGTTTAACACTTGCATTCCCGGAAAATGTTCGTGCTCGCGATTAAACAGTGGTCGGCCGATACGAATCGCAGATTGAATGGCATCCGCCTTTTCTACGGTGTGTATACGTTCTGTTGAAGTATGGATATCGCTTGAAAAACGATCTTTTTCCACGTCATTGGCAGGAGTCTGTCCAAATTGAGCATTAAGCAGTCGTCGCAATTCAGGTTCAATTTTACCTGCAACTAAAATTTTTAATCCATGAGCAGCATAATGTGAGTTAAAATAACTTTTCAATTGGTCGGTACTAAGAGTATCATAATCTTGAATCTTGGTGGCTTTACCGTAAGGATGCTCATCCCCAAACAGCAACTGTCCGAAACGACGACGCGCCAACACATTTACCTTTCCTGAATCGACAATAAAGCGCTGTTTTCTGTTGGAGCGATACACTTCAAATTCAGCATCCGGGAAAGAAGCATTGTGCAAAACGTCGCTTACAATTTCCAACGTAGGCGCAATGTGTTTATTCAGAGTATATAGTGTAAAGGACGCTAAATCAGGTGTTACTTCAGACTCAATAAAGGCACCATAAAAATCTAACTCTTCCGCCAATGCTTCTGCCTGACGAGTCGGAGTACCTTCATCGAGCATATCATTTACCGCAGATGCCAATACCGGCGAATCTGCATGGGCGCTTCCGGCAGGATAAATGAATTCAATTTTAACCACATCCTGTGTTCCGGCGTCTAATTCATAAACGGTTACACCATTATCCAACTGAAACTCTGCTGCTTCCTGCAAATGAACCTCTTCCACTGTTTTGAACTCAGGAGCAATAACTCTGTTTAATTCGTTTGCCATACTAAGCCTCATGAGATAAATAATGTAACACGGAACAATTCTCTTTGCGGAATACCTGCATTGCCAAATCTTTGATGGCTGAAGCACTCACTGCCTGATAACGATCAACTTCCGAATTCACCCGATCAGCATCGCCCATCAGTTCAAAAAATGCGAGATTCATCGCCTTATCCAGCACGCCCATTTCACCAAAGAACATGGATGATTCCACTTTGTTTTTCACTTTTTGCAACTCACGATCTGTAACCTCTTCCGTACATAACTTATGAAGTTCTTCCATCACGGCACGCTCGGCATTTTCAATAGAGACGCCTTTATTTGTTTTACCACTAACTATAAAAATACTGTTATCCAGTTCTCCCATCACATATGCATTTAATTCCGAAAACAAGTTTTTCTCCTTGATCAATCTGTTGTACAAACGAGAAGAATTACCGCGTGATAAAATATCCGAAATCAAATCCAACGCATAGTATTCTTTGTCGTAACGCGAACACATACGGAAAGCCATGTACAAGGCATCAAAAGGCACGTCTGCGTGAATCACCTCTCGACGATGTGCTGTTTGAGGCGGTTCAACGGGTAAATTGCGAACCGGTTTTTCACCGCTCGGAATCGGTTCAAACCACTTCTCTGCGAGTGCTTTCACTTGAGGAACGGTAACATTTCCTGCGACCACCATCACTGCATTTGTCGGACAATAGTGCTTTGCAAAAAATGCTTTTACATCGTCCATTGTCGCTTGTTCGATATGGGAAATTTCCTTACCGATTGTCGCCCATTTGTACGGATGAACTTTATAAACCAGCGGGCGCAAACGCAACCATATATCACCGTAAGGTTGATTGAGGTAACGTTGCTTAAATTCTTCAATCACCACATTACGCTGTACTTCCAGACTTTTTTCCGAAAATGCCAGACTTAACATACGATCCGATTCCAACCAAAATGCAGTTTCTAAATTCGCAGCCGGTAGTGTGAGATAATAGTTCGTAATATCATTAGTAGTGAACGCATTATTCTCACCACCTACACGCTGCAAGGGTTCGTCATAACTGGGAATATTGATGGAACCACCGAACATGAGGTGTTCGAACAAATGCGCAAATCCCGTTCTGGATTCGTCTTCATCCCGCGCACCTACATCATACAAAATGTTTACACATGCCAACGGTGTTGATTCATCGATATGCACGATAACGCGCAATCCGTTTTTTAAAGTAAATCGTTCAAATCCTAACATAATTTATTCGAACACAATTTTGATTTCACTTCATTAAATTCCTGCATCATTGCACGCACGACATCACCCGCAGCAGGAATATCACGCAACAAAGCCGCAACCTGACCTATTTCAAGTTCACCTTCGTCCATGTCGCCTTCAAACATTCCCTTTTTGGCACGGGCACGACCCAATAATTTTTCCAGTTCTTCGGGTGATGCTCCTCGATGTTCTGCCTCGCGCACAGCATCAGCAAATTTGTTTTTTAATAAACGAACCGGAACGAGTTTTTTAAGCATGAGTGACGTGTCACCTTCCTGAGCAGCAATAACGGCACTCTTAAAATGGTCATGAGCTGAAGATTCCTTTGAGGCGACAAATCGCGAACCAACCTGTACACCTTCCGCACCTAGTGCAAAAGCCGCCACCATCTGCGCACCTGTGGCGATACCGCCCGCCGCCATTACCGGAATTTTAACCGATTTACAAATCAATGGAATCAGCACCAATGTTGTAGTTTCTTCCCGACCGTTATGGCCACCCGCCTCAAATCCTTCCGCAACAATAGCATCTACACCTGCAGCCTCAGCCTTTTGGGCAAATTTTACATTCGCTACCACGTGCACGACTTTAATCCCATGTGATTTCAGCTTTTGCGTCCAAGTTGTAGGATTACCGGCGGAAGTAAAAACGATTGGCACTTTTTCCTCAATGATGATGTCCATGTGCTTATCGATATCCGGATATAAGAGCGGTACATTCACCCCGAAAGGCTTGTTAGTAGCGGCTTTGCACTTCTGAATATGTTCGCGCAGGACAACGGGATACATACTTCCGGAGCCGATTAAACCTAGCCCACCTGCATTACTTACTGCTGCAGCCAATTCCCATCCCGAACACCAAATCATTCCGCCCTGAATAATGGGGAATTCGATGTCGAACAACTTTGTGATTCTTGATTTCATAGATCTGACACTAAAAGTACAATAAGATTTTCCGGCCACTTCCTTAAAAACGATAATTTTGTTAACTTCGCAATATTAGGTGAACTATAAACTGAATCCACATGAAAAAGTTGATACTAGCAGGAGCATTGACCGTTGTGTCCATTATTTCTAATGCGCAATATAACTGGGACTTTGGCGGTGGAATTGGTGCTGCAAATGTATTGGGCGATATGGGAGGAAATGAGCTCTCTCGTCGTGATTTCGTGGCGGATATGAAGTTGACGCAAACTCGTCAGGCTGCAAATGCCTTTGCACGTTACAAAATCAACCAGTATTTCTCTGTGAAAGGTAGCATCAATTACGCGACGTTGCGTGGTGCGGATAGTTTATCCAGTAACCGTGGTCGTTACTACCGTAATTTGAGTTTTCGTAATTACGTGTGGGAAGCTGCTGCCGAAACACAGTTTTTCTTTTATGAGATCAATGACTTAGGTCGCACATATCGTTACACCAATTCGTTCCGTGCATACATAGGGTTAGGAGTTTCCGGGGTTTATCATAATCCAAAGGCGAACTATAAGGGCGAATGGATTGCTCTTCGTCCACTGGAAACGGAAAATTATCGCTACTCTAAAGTAGTATTAGCGATTCCTGCTACTGCGGGGTTTTACTTCACATTTAAGAAGCAATTCCGAGTTGGCTGGAATGTTTCATGGAGAACAACATTTACGGATTATTTAGATGACGTTAGTACAGTTTATGTGGATAAGCCTGCAGGATCAATGGCTGCTATATTAGCAAATCGAACCAATGTAGCTGCTGCTGAAGCTGAAGAGCCGGGATTGTCCAATAACTGGGTACCTGGATCCAAACGTGGAGATCCATCACATAATGATTCATTCTTGACCACAAACATTGAGTTTAGCTATGTTTACAGAGGAAAGAGTTCATTGTACAAATCGAAATACGGTAACATATTTAAGGGTCAAAAAGTAAAAAGAAGAAAAGTCCGTGCGAAATTCTAATAAAAAAAGCCCCGCTAATACGGGGCTTTTTTATGCTTACCGTTTAAAGATAAACTGCTTAAGCTTCGATAATGGCTTTCTGATCAAAGTCAATAAACCGGGTTGTAAACCGTTCATGCGCCAGGCTTCACGATCTTCGCGATTAGCGCGAATTCGGTTATTTACACTTTTATTACTCACACCTCCAACACGCATCCGCACCAAAACTTCTGGCAAATACGCCACCGACACACGATGCTTATGCAACATGCGCAACATCAGCTCGTAATCAGCGGCAGAAACCAGCTTATCGGTATATAGACCGTACTGCTCGTAACAACTGCGTTTCAAAAAAAACGAAGGATGTGGTGGCATCCAGCCTTTCCGAAAAAGTCCATGATGATACGTTCCGCTTTTCCAATGGCGAACCACTTTTTCCAAATTTTCGCGTTGTACATAAAGCAAATCACCATAAACCGCATCGACATTATTGCTACCCATAGCATGCACTACATGACTAAGCACTTGCGAATTTGCAAAAACATCGTCTGCGTGTAAAATTGCGATAACGTCGCCGGTTGCAGCACGAATTCCCTTATTGATCGCATCATAAATACCGCGATCAGACTCACTGATTATTGTACTGATTCGATTAGAATAGCTTTTAATAATACTTAAAGTATTATCAGTAGATGCACCGTCAATCACCACGTACTCTATATCGGAATAATCTTGTCCAAAAACGGATTCCAGCGTGTCCCGAATCGTGGACGCGCTATTGTATACTGCTGTAATTACGGTGACTTTCATATTACGAATGCGCTAGAATGAAACGATCCTTTCCTTGCATATCTTTCAATAACCGAACATCATGATAACCTTCCTGTTGCAACAAAATGCAGGTTTCATAGCCCAATTGTTCATTGATCTCGAGCGCCAACAAACCGTATTCTTTTAACTTATCCTTTCCCAGTTGCGCTATTGATTTATAAAATATCAATGGATCATTATCCTTTACAAACAACGCCAAATGCGGCTCATAGTCCTTTACACGCGACAACATTTCTCCGGATTCTTGCTCGGTTACGTAGGGCGGATTGCTAACAATAATATGACAAGCAGGAATGTGTTCGTGCGCCGTTTTATCCAGTACATCGCTCAGCAAAAAATGAATTTCAGCATCGTTGGTAGTTGCGTTACGTTTTGCAACAGCTAATGCACCAACAGATACATCTAACGCGTACACATGAGCATGAGGAATTTTCTTCTTCAACGCTATAGCAATGCAACCACTGCCCGTTCCGATATCAACAATAACGGGAGTTCTTTTCTTTCCAAGCTCTTCATCAATAATCAACTGTACCAATTCTTCTGTTTCCGGACGAGGAATTAATACATTGTCGTCTACATAAAATTCCAAACCGTGGAAATACGCTTTACCCAACAAGTACTGTATCGGTCGTCCGCGCTTCAGGTCTTTTACCGCAAAATTGAATTTTAATAAATCCGACTCATTAACCGTGCGTTCATGATTCAGCAACAAATCCGTTTTTGTCCAACCGATAAATTCCTCAAAACACCATTCCGCCAAACGAGTGATCTCCTCGTCTTCATAATGCCCCGCGAGTTCGCTTCGGAAGAAGCTCAGAATATCCGCAACTTTATTGCTTGGGATTCTCATCTGCATTTTCTTTAACCGGTAATTCCAAAGGATTCGGCGTAGTGTACTCACTTTTAACTTTCAAACCGAACTTCTCCCCTTGTTCGATCATATATGCCCAGGCAGCAGGTCTATTATTGGCAACTATTCCGTCCAAAATAGCATCACGCAACGCATTTTTCAAAATACCCACTTGCAAACTTGGTTCGATGCCGAATGCTTTCATGATGTCTTCTCCGGTTACAGGAGGTTGCCAATTGCGTAAATGATCTTTCTCTTCAATCTCCTTCAACTTCTCACGCACCAATTGAAAGTTCTTTAAATACCGCTGCACACGTTCTTCTTGTTTCGATGTAATATCACTCTCGCACAAGATCATTAAATCATCAATGACATCACCTGCTTCAAATAACAAACGACGAATTGCGGAATCACTCACTTCCGACTTGGATAATGCGATCGGACGCAAATGCAATTGCACGAGCTTCTGCACGTATTTCATGTGTTCATTCAATGGCAATTTCAATGCAGCAAAAATCTTAGGAGTCATGCGTGCTCCGCGATCTTCGTGTCCGTGAAACGTCCATCCGTGTTCAGGTTCGAAACGTTTAGTAGCCGGTTTAGCGATATCATGTAAAATGGCAGCCCAGCGTAACCATAAGTTATTGCTGCGTTGTGCCACGTTATCCAACACTTGTAAGGTGTGATAAAAATTATCCTTATGACCTTTACCTTTTACATATTCAACACCGTGCAAAGCCGTCATTTCCGGAAAAATTAATTTTAATAATCCTGAATCAAATAATAATTTGAAACCAATACTTGGCACCGGCGCAAGAATAATTTTGTTGAGTTCGTCTGCAATGCGTTCTTTCGATACAATGCTGATGCGCTGGGCATTATGGATAATAGCATCCAACGATTCGGGAACAATTGTATAATTTAATTGTGTAGCGAAACGTATAGCGCGCATCATGCGTAACGGATCATCAGAATATGTTACATCAGGATCTTGCGGGGTGCGTATACAATTCGAGGTGAGATCATCCAGACCTGAAAATGGATCGACTAACTGTGCAAAGCGATCGGGATGTAAATCCAACGCCATTGCATTAATCGTGAAATCACGTCGTAACTGATCATCTTCCAATGTGCCGTCTTCCGTAATCGGTTTGCGTGATTCACGCTGATACGATTCGCGACGCGCTCCCACAAATTCCACCTCGTAATCATCCAATTTAATTTGTGCGGTTCCGAAATTCCGAAACACGTGCACCTTCACTCCTGCCCGCTTAGCAACTGCTTCTGCCAATGCAATTCCGGGACGTTCTGTTTTGTGCTTCGGATCAACCACAACAATATCAATATCCTTACATGGCCGCTCCAGAATAGCATCGCGCACAAACCCACCGATTACATATGCATCCAGGTTCAATTCTGCAGCAAGCTCAGAAACAACGGCAAAAACAGGATGTCGCAAATGTTCTTTCATTGCGGCAAAGGTAATCACTTACTTTACGCCGGAAGCGTTGCTGCAACTCGTTCTGCAGAGATAGACAGCGCACAACGAAAATGTCCGTCGGGACAGGATTCATGTCCGTGAAGACCGCAAGGACGGCATTTCAGGGCTTCTTGCGTTTCAATAACATGGGCCACATCTGACAAAGGACCAAAACCGAAAGCAGGAATTGTTGAACAAAATATTGCTGTAACCGGAGCATTAACGGATGAGGCGAAATGCAATGGAGCAGAATCGTTGACGTAATTCATCTTAGCGTCTTTCATCAATGCGACAGATTGTAAGAACGTCAGCTGCCCGCATAAGTTTACTGCGTGCGTTACTCCCGATTTTTGAATGATTTCATCACACAACGCAGGATCGCCGGGCGCACCCAAAACATAAATAGTATACGACGCTGGAATTAATCGCAACAATTCCATCCAACGCTCTTTCGCCCATTGTTTAGTAAACCAAACTGATGTTGGCGCAATACAGACATAAGGCCGTTTGCTTTTATGAAACGAGACCATTTTTTCGTCTTGAGCCGTTGGGTATAAAGTGGGACGAAAAGTAACCTGACCAACCCATGGCGCAATCAGATCCAGGTTACGACGCACTTCATGTTTGCCGTTACCAATTTCGTGTTTAGCAGTATGCGTGTACCGAAAGGAGATCGGATTTTTATCAAATCCTGCACGAATCTTCGCACCCGAAAAACCGGCAATAACTCCCGACGATGCAAAGCGATGTAAATTAATTACCGCATCATATCGTTCACGACGCACAGCCAGCAACAACTTCCACAGATGCGCCAATTTACTTTTCTTCTTATCAAAAATCAGCACATGACGCACATACGGATGGCCCAACAACAATCCTTCATTGCCTTGGCGCACTAAAACATCCAAATACGCTGATGGATATCGTTTGTGTAACGCTTCCAAAACAGGTGTTGCCAACACGACATCGCCTGTAAATGCAGTTTGTATGATGAGAATTTTTTCGATGCCTCAAAGGTACACGGTAATGTGCAAATGCAAAGCACTTCATGTACCTTTAGAAACAAATTCTAAGCTATAATCAATCTCCACTGCTTCGAAGAATTCCCAATAATCGAAACTCCGCGATTAATCTTACGACAATTACAAGCTGCTGATGCAAATGCCTTATTCGGAATGCGCAATAATGGAAGAATTAACGAATTCATTCCGCGTCCGAATATGCAAACGTTGCAACAAGCGGAGGAACTTATTGACAAGGTGAACGATAATAACAACAACAAACAAGTAATTGCGTGGGCCGTATTTAATAGGGAGAATGAACTAATTGGAACCTGCGGCTTTAATTCCATTGAAGTGCAAAATAGTCGTGCCGAGATTGGCAGTGAAATGGATATTCGTTTCTGGGGCAGACGATATGCGGTGGAAGCTGTTGCTGCAATAGTGAATTACGGATTAAATGAAATGCAATTGCACACTATAGAAGCAAAAGTTTCACCCGACAATAAGAGTGCAATTTATTTATTGGAACACCCGGGATTTGTAAAAGAGGCGCATTACAAGGATCGTGGCTATTTTGATAACCGATTTTGGGACCTGGCCGTGTACACCAATTTTGGTGCTTAGTTCATCGAATTGTAAAACGATAATCGCGGGTAGTAATACGGCTGATTTTTCCTGTCCTTTTTCCCGAAGTATAATAGAAGACCTGAGTCTCGCGTATTCCGGAGTTGCCCAAAACATCAACGTTATTCGTCGATACCTTAATCCGTTTTCCTTTTTCAGTATAAATTAATTCCATCGACCACGAATACACGTTATCTTGGGGTGATCCATTGTAATAATGCCTTTCAATAACCGTTTCATTGTACCTGTAAATTCCGGCTTCCTGCACTTGCCCGTTCGAATAATTAATCGTCACATATTCATTCTTTCGTAAGCTGTACCGGGTGTTCACACGATCATCCACCGACCAATAATAATCACGCCAATGCGGATACAGTTGCCCTGACGTTACACATCGATCAACTTCCATCCATGAGCCTGTTCCGCCCAAAGAAAGAAAATGAACTCCGTAAAAATACGATGACGAATCACCGATTGCTTGATAGCTCACTGAATCCACTGCTACAACTACCTGTGACTGTTGTTCTGAAAATACGCGTCGTGTAATCCAACCGAATTCGTTGTACGTGAACAGGAAAGTCCCTTGCACACCACCGTATTGCGCATGTGTGTACACTATAAGTTGATTCTTGTTATTATAAAACAATGACGATGTAATCGTTGTATCGCGTGTTCCTTGAATTTTTCGGTGTTTAATGGATGAAACCAATCCGGCATTATTGTATGAATATTCCAAAGAATCCAGCACGCGTTCTTGTCCTTGAATGGATTGATGCACCACCAAACTCGGTTTATCAGCAATGAGCCAATGGATACTGATTTCTTTGATTACTGTTTTGCCCCTTGCATCCATTTCCTGATAGTGAACCAGACGATTGTTTTGATCTTTCTTGATCATCGTTGTTCCCTGCGCACAGATTTCCTCCTTGCCTTTTCTGTTCGTACATACTGTCTTCCACTGCGCTGTGCCTGTTTTCCCGGCCCACGTGTTAAATCCGATTGCACGCTTAAAAAAAACGGTATCCGTTATCTGTCGTACTTCCAGTGGAAACACTTTAGGGATCAAGTCATCAAAAGGCGTCACGTAACGCAGCGCAGCATTGTCCTGTCCGTAAAGAACAGTACAAAATAAGACAACAATGCAGATCAATAATCGCATTACACGGCTACATCATATTCGCGCAACGCATTGTTCAGCGAAGTTTTCAAATCTGTAGATTCTTTACGTTTACCGATAATTAACGCGCACGGGACCTGGTATGAACCCGCAGCAAATTCTTTGGTATAACTTCCCGGAATCACCACAGAACGCGGTGGAACAAAGCCTTTGTATTCAACCGGACTTTCACCGGTAACATCAATAATTTTCGTTGATCCCGTCAATACCACGTTCGCACCTAAAACCGCTTCTTTACCCACACGACAACCTTCCACAACAATGCAACGTGATCCAATAAATGCACCATCTTCTATAATTACCGGCGCTGCCTGAACAGGTTCCAGTACTCCACCTATTCCAACACCTCCACTCAAGTGAACATCTTTCCCGATTTGCGCACAACTGCCCACAGTAGCCCATGTATCCACCATAGTTCCGCTATCTACGTATGCACCAATGTTGACATAACTTGGCATCATAATTACTCCTTTTGCCAAAAATGCTCCGTAACGAGCCAAAGCATGAGGAACTACGCGAACTCCCAATTCAGCATAATTTTTCTTCAATGCCATCTTATCGTGAAACTCCATAGGTCCCACTTCAATAGTTTCCATTTTGCGAATAGGGAAATATAAAATCACAGCTTTTTTCACCCAGTCGTTTACTTGCCAGGTATCACCTTGTGGCTCGGCAACGCGCAGTTGACCTGTGTCAAGCAGTTCTAGCACTGCATTAATAGCATCTTGTGTATCGGTTTGTTGCAGCAACGCTCTGTCGTTCCAGGCGGCTTCAATTTTAGCTTGCAGTTCATTCATCATGATGCGAAAATACATCAATGGCATGTATCTTTGATCCGATGGGACGATTAATGGCAATTGATTACGGAATGAAGCGTTGCGGCATTGCGGTTTCTGATCCTTTACAAATTATTGCCACAGGATTAACTACCGTTAACACTCCCGAAATTTTTACCTGGCTGGAAAAGTATTTTAATCAGGAAACGGTTGATGTAGTTGTTATCGGAGATCCGAAGCGTATGGATGGTTCGGATACGCACGCCACACAAGCCTGTCATGCATTTTCCGAAAAATTATCGGCGAAGTTCTCGGATAAAAAAATTGTTCGTGTTGACGAGCGCTTCACGTCAAAGATGGCGTCACAAGCTATTTTTGCTTCCGGTGTTAAGAAAAAAGACCGTCAGAATAAGGCATTGGTGGACGAAGTTTCAGCAACGATATTATTGCAACACTTCATGGAAATGCCCCGCTGAAAATTAGTTTCGTAGCGTATCTTTGCGCCATGATTCTTCCTATTGTGGCATACGGTGATCCGGTTTTGAAAAAACAAGGTGCGGACATCACCCCGGATTATCCGGAATTAGAGCAATTAATTGATAACATGTATCTCACCATGTACAATGCTTCCGGCGTTGGGTTGGCTGCACCCCAAATCGGGAAAAGTATTCGACTATTCATTGTAGATGGTGCACCATTCGCGGAAGATCCTGAAACCGAAGAAGAAAAAGCACTCGGTGAATTTAAAGAAGTGTTTATCAATCCCCGCATTACCAAAGAAGAAGGTAAAGAATGGAAGTTTAACGAAGGCTGTTTAAGCATTCCAAAAATCCGTGAAGATGTCAGCCGCAACTACAGAATGCGATTTCCAAACAAATAACTTGTTATGAAAAAACTGATTTTCTTAGGAGTAACGGCAGCACTATTAGGAGCTGCATCATGCGGTGACAATAACAACAACGCCAACGAGCAAAAAGTAAAAGACAGTCTGGAACGTGCTTCAGGACGTGACATGTACATTAAAGCAGTTACCGATGCTGAAGCTGCTTTAAAAGGAAGCAAGCAATTTGATGGCAAGCTGGCATTGGCGGGAATTAAGGCGTACAGTGATTTTATAGCACTTTATCCAAAAGACAGTTTGACTCCGGAATATTTATTGCGTGCGGCAGATTTGTCACGAGGAACCGGAAACTACCAGCAAGCGGCCATTTATCTCGAACAAATTATGGAGAACCATAAAGGTTATCCGCGATATGCAGATGCCTGCTTGATGGCGGCACTGAATTATGATGATCATCTAGAACACACGAAAGACGGAATAGAACGTGCTCGTATCATTTATCAATATTTGATTGACAAATATCCGAACACTACGTATGCTGAAAATGCTAAAGTGTTGATTCAGTATTTAGGTAAGCCGGATAGCCTGATGATTAACGATATCATCAAAAAAGGCGGGAAGTAAGCGCGCTTATTGTTCTTTCTCGAGTAATTCCCGCAAACGTTCTACGGTTAATGCCGGAATCATTTCTCCTCCTTTAAAGAAAGAGATTCCTCCGGTTTGCTCGGAAACTACAGCGGCAAAAGCATCCGAATTTTCCGTTATTCCAACTGCAGCACGGTGACGCATTCCTAAATGCGCAGGGAAATCTGGATTTTCAGTCACAGGTAAAACACAACGCGCGGCTTTAATAGTATTGTCGGTGATAATCACGGCCCCGTCGTGGAGCGGACTGTTTTTGTAAAAAATACTTTCCAGCATGCGCACCGTTACGTTCGCATCTACGGGATCGCCGGTGTTGATGTAAAACTTCAAATCGTTGTTTTTAGTAAAGATGATAATCGCTCCCGTTTTGGTTTCAGACATATTTCTACACGCCTTCACCACTGCGTTAACATCCAGGCTGCTGTCACGACCGTCATCCTTCCAGGCAAACAAAGTCTTACTAATCTGTCCGCGATTGATAATATTATTGGTTCCTACAAAAAGGAAGAATCTGCGCAATTCCTGTTGAAATACGATTAGCAATGCGATTACACCGACATCAATAAACTTGCCCAAAATGCTCGAAAAAAGCTCCAGATCGAGCAAACGCACCAAACGAAACACCGAGTAAAATATGGCAATACCAATAAAAATATTCAACGCTGCAGTTCCGCGCACCAGTTTGTACAACTGATACAGCAAAATGGCCACCAGTAGAATATCTACCATGTCTTGCCATCGAAACGCTATGAATAAAGGATGGATCATAAATCGGTGGACTAAGTTACCGAAGATTTCATCATTGCAACGATTTCCACAGCTTCGCGCGCTTCCTTTACATCATGCACTCGTAAAATATGCGCGCCTTTGAGCAAAGCAAGCGTATTTGCAACAGTAGTTCCATTCAAAGCACCGACAGCATTCGTTTGCAGTAATTTATAGATCATTGATTTTCGGGAAACACCTACCAACGTAGGAAAACATGATGTGATTTGTTCCAATTCATGCAACAATTGATAATTGTGCGCCATCGTTTTCCCGAATCCAAATCCCGGATCTGCAATAACCATAGGACTTCCGGCCGCTTCAAAAAGCTGAACACGTTCTGATAAAAATGCCGATACTTCTGCCGTAACATTATTATACGTTGGTTGGTGCTGCATATTTTGCGGCGTTCCCTGCATATGCATGGCAATGTATGGCACTTTCATTTTTCCGATAGTCGCGCACATGTCTGAATCCATAATCCCCGCTGACACATCATTGATGATATCTGCACCTTCCGAAACAGCTCTAAGAGCAACTTCTGCCCTATAAGTGTCGATAGAAATAAAAACTTCAGAAAACTCACTACGTAGCGCAGTCAGCGCATTTTGCATACGTAACCATTCTTCTTCAACATCAGGAGCAACTGAGCCCGGTCGTGTAGAAACAGCGCCGATATCCAGTATTTCCGCACCATCAGCAATCATAAGTGCGGCTGCGCGGAGTATTTCCGTGGTATCGGCATAACTTCCTCCATCGTAAAAACTATCAGTAGTTACATTCAAAATCCCCATAATCAGGGGCTGTCGTTTTCCCTCAAGAATCGAATTCACTACCGCCCGAAAGTCCTTATCTTGTGGCATCTTATTTACAACTTATGAGTGCAACAACGTCGCAACAATACGACGCAATAATAAGTAACTGCAGGGACATCTTTCAAAAGAAACTGCAAGACTATGGAACTTCGTGGCGCATGTTCCGCATTTCTTCCATTACTGATCAGGTTTTTATTAAGGCTAATCGCGTTCGTACCATCGAACAAACCGGCACACAGCAAATAGAAGATGATATTCGCGGAGAATATATCGGAATGGTGAATTATTCCATTATCGCTCTCATTCAGCTGGAACTGGACAAAGACGATAGAATGGAAATGCCGGTTGACGAAACCATGAGTTTGTACACGAAATATGCACAAGCGGCAAAAGATCTCATGGAGAAAAAAAACCATGATTACGGTGAAGCCTGGCGCGATATGCGTGTGTCCAGTTTAACCGATTTAATACTTGTAAAACTGTTACGAATAAAGCAAATAGAAGACAATCAGGGAAAAACCGTGATCTCTGAAGGCATTGATGCGAACTACTTCGATATCATCAATTACGCTATATTTGCTTTAATCAGACTTACCGAAGGCAAATAGCGTATGAATTTTCTGAAAAGTCGAGCATTTCGAGCTTTAGCATCTGTCGGATTGGCAGTGCTTTTTTTTGTGTTGTGTCCGCCCTGCTTTAGCAAATTGCATCTGGGATTAGTACTGGGCTCAGTGGTACTGATCATCAACCTCAACACGTTTGTTGGAAGAATTAATATCCTTACGCAGTTAACGCGAATTGCTGTTGGCGGATTATTTATTTTCTCGGGCTTCATTAAAGCCAATGACCCTGTTGGTTTCAGTTACAAGCTGCAGGAATACTTCGAAGTATTTGGTCAGGGCTTCAGCTGTGAAATGAAAGTTGCCGGCGAAGCTGCGAAAGGTATTCCTTGTCAACCGGCCTCACAGGAAGCTACAGTTGCTGCTCCACCTGCAAAAAGTTCGTGGCAGCCGTTCTGGCATTTCTTCTCCGAAAACTCTTTGTTTTTAGCAATAACCCTGTGTGCTGCAGAAATTGTACTTGGAATTTTCCTGCTCATAGGCGTACAGGTGCGATGGACACTCTGGCTGTTACTCGCCATGATCGTCTTTTTCAGTTTTCTCACGTTCTACAGCGCGTGTTGCAACAAAGTAACCAGCTGCGGATGTTTCGGAGACGCAATCAAGCTCACTCCATGGGAATCGTTCTGGAAGGATTTGATTTTGCTTATTCTCATCACCGTTCTCATGGTTGGAGAAAAGAACATCAAACCGATTTTCAAAAGTTCTATTGCTTTGGCGGGCACTGCTGCTATCGGAACCTTCCTTTCGTTCTGGTTTCCTGTGTACACGTGGCAACACCTTCCGGTAATTGATTTCCGTCCGTATGCGATTGGAACGAATTATCATGAAGCATCACAGAATAAAATTCCTGCTGAAACTGGCTGTCAGCCTGATTCGGTGAAGATGACCTTCTACTACAAACATGCGAAAACGAAAGAAATCAAAGGTTTTGGTATTAAGGAACTTCCGGAAGACACCTTGTGGGAATGGTATTGCCGATATGATGAAGTATTGCGTAAAGGGAATTGTGCGGCAACAATTATGGATTTCAATATCTCAGAACCGGAATCGGGAATGGCACTAAATGATTCGTTATTACAAGTTCCGGGCACTGCATACTTCGTAGTGATGTACGATTTATCCAAAACAGATCGAAAGATCATGGGGCAAGTCAATGCGTTTTATCAGGAATGTCTTGCAAAAGGAATTCCGTTTAACGGATTAAGCGCGGCAGGTACTGAACAGATTCAAGTCTTCCGTGCAGAAACCGGTGCTGAATTCCCGATTTATTATGTGGACGGAACTGCACTAAAAACAGTAATACGTTCGAACCCGGGATTAGTGCAGTTGAAAAAAGGAGTTGCCAGCGGAATGTGGCACTACAATGATTTCCCCAAGTTTAAAGAATTAACGCGCTAAGCCTGTGGGCAAGTTTATAGCCAAAAGATTTTTTTATGGATTTCTGGTGCTCTTCGGAGTACTGACAACAGTATTCATACTGTTCAATGTGCTGCCCGGCGACCCTGCGCGTATGCGCATGGGTCAGCGCACCGATGAAAAATCGTTGGAGATCATTCGTAAAGATTTGAATCTCGACTTGCCCATGCATAAACAGTATTTGCTGTTTTTAAATGACCTGTCTTTCGTTTCTATACATGATGTTAAAGATTCGACAGATCGTTATTATCTGGATCCGAAGAAGTATGGAGATCCGATTCGATTATTCAGTGTTGGAGGCAATAACGAGTTGATTTTAAAAACGCCGTACCTCAGACGTTCGTACATCAATCAACGTCCAGTTTGGGAAATTATCAGCGGTTCCTTGCCGGAAACGATGGTGCTTGCGTTGTCTGCAATTGTTTTTGCATCCATTATCGGGATCATCTTTGGCGTGCTTACGGCGATTTATAAAAACTCTTGGTTCGACAGGATGGTTTCCGTATTCTCAACACTAGGAATGGCCGGACCTTCGTTCTTCTTTGCATTGATCATTGCTTGGTTGTTCGGTTATCTGTTGCGTGATTATACAGGATTGAAGAATATCGGAAGTTTGTATTCAACGGACGTGTACACCGGCGACCAATATCTGGATTTGAAGAATTTGATTCTTCCTGCGTTTACTTTGGGAATTCGTCCATTGGCATTAATTATTCAATTGACCAGAAGTTCTATGTTGGAAGTGATGTCGTTTGATTATATCAGAACAGCACGCGCAAAAGGTTTGGCGAACTTCAAGGTAATTATTGTACACGCGTTAAAGAATGCGCTTAATCCCGTAGTGACGGCTATTTCCGGTTGGTTTGCAGGCTTGATGGCCGGTGCAGCATTTGTGGAGGCCGTTTTCGACTGGAAAGGAATTGGTAATGCTGTTGTTGAAGCGTTATTCAATTACGACCTTCCGGTTGTGATGGGTAGCACTTTGGTTTTCGCTACTTTCTTCATATTGATCAATATCATCGTTGATATCGCTTACGCTATTCTCGATCCGCGAGTGCGTTTGCAATAAACGTTTCATCATGAGAAAAAAAATTATTGCGGGAAACTGGAAGATGAACACTTCCCTTGCCGAAGCATTATCATTAATCGGGCAAGTGAATTTGTCGGTACAACAACAAACGCATCCACTACTGCAAACGATCATTGCTCCACCATTTATTTGGTTGACTGAAGCTACGCGTATTGCAGTAACTACAAATGGTTTGCAGGTTGCGGCACAAAACTGTCATCACGAAAAAAGTGGTGCTTATACCGGTGAAGTTAGTGCAGCGATGCTGGCATCATGCGGTGTAAAATCCGTTATTATCGGGCATTCAGAGCGTAGGCAATATCAACGCGAAAATCACGCCGAGTTAGTACAAAAAATTACGCGCTGTTTTGAAGAACAACTGCATGTAATTTATTGTGTAGGTGAAACGCTTGAGGAACGCGATACTAATCGTCATTTTGAAACAGTAAAAAAGCAGCTGCAAGAAGTGCTGGGCGAGATAAACGCAGAACACGCTTCGTCGGTGGTTGTTGCATACGAACCGGTTTGGGCGATCGGCACTGGTAAAACGGCGGGGCCTGATCAAGCGCAAGAAATGCATGCCTTCATCCGCAAAGAACTGCAAACCATTTGGAACGCTGAAGTGGCACAGAACACATCAATTTTGTACGGAGGAAGTTGTAACAGCGGAAATGCCGACGCCTTGTTTTCTTGCGCGGATGTGGATGGTGGTTTAATCGGTGGCGCATCGTTGAAAGCCGATGAATTTGCAGTGATTCGCAACATCATGATTTCAAAATTGGCATAATAGCTGCATGTCTACTTAAAATGAACGTTATGAATAAGCTGCTTTGGGTTGGTTGTATGGCTGTGATGAATATCATTAGCGTTAATGCGCAAGAAAGCAACAAAGCGTGTTATCAGGATACCGGTTTTGTAGAAATGGCTATTTACAAAACGGATACTTTTTATCAGTTGAAAGAAAAATACCGCAAAGGTGATTGGAAATTATATTACGATTTCGCATTAGTGAAACCATACGCAGAACAACATTTCGACAATTACGGAAATCACAAAGGTGTTTGGAAAATGTGGTACGGCAATGGAACTATACAGTCGGAATATAACTGCGAAGGTTCTTGGCTGGAAGCATTTCCTGTAGGAAAAAGTTGGAGCGCCGATGGAAAAGTTATCGCAGAAAATAAACAAGCGAACGATTCCGTCTACGTAACCAACTATTACGCTTCCGGAAAAAAGAAAAGTGAAAATATATATCACAAGGCCGGGAAACTTGGTACAATTACGCAGTGGTGCGACAACGGTCAAGTGATGGTATCCTATCGTCCTACTTCCGAACAAGCGCTTCCGGTTAAAAAATATTACTGCGATGGCAAATTGAAAGCAGAATATAATTGGTATGTATTTGGCTTCACAGGAAAGTATATAGAATATCATCCGAACGGCAAGGTGGCGGTAAGCGGGGCTTATCAAGACATTCCTGCCGGCGGTAAACCATTTATTCCTGCACGTAACGGCGAATGGAAATTTTTCGATGACAAAGGGAAAATGACACGCCAGGAAAAGTGGGAAAACGGAAAATTAGTGAGTAAGAATTAAGCTTACTGTTCAGCCAACTTAACAAGAATCTTCTCCAGCTTCTTTTTCATATCGGACGGAGAACAAGAATAATTATTCGCCAATAGTGTAAAGCACACTTTTTTACCTGATGTTGTTTTCACATAACCGGCGTAACCTCGTGCGCGATTGATGTAACCGCTTTTCGCATGTAAGTTATTCTCTGCACAAGTTCCTTTACATAAAGATGTCAACGAACCTTCTTTGCCTGCAACGGGTAAAGACGTTTCAAAGGCCTCGTTCCATTTTTGTTGCAAACACAATCGTAAAATCTGTGATAATGCAGATGCAGTTACCAAATTAGACCGCGATAAACCGCTGCCGTCGGTCATGTGAATTTGTTGAATCGGCACACCCTTCTTTTTCCAAAATGCCAATACCGCAGCAACTCCGTTTTCTGTCGAACCTTCATTACCGGTTGACTTTCCCAAGGTTCGCAATAATTGTTCGGCGAATACATTGTCACTTTTTTTATTGATGTGCTTCACAATTTGACGCAACGGAACCGATTGATGCTTGTGAAGCACGGTTCGCAAAGAATCCAATTTCGGAATTGTCGCTATACGCGTTGTAGTGGCAACACCGGTCACGGTTATTCCACTTGCACTTAACGCAGATCGCATATCACGCGCACATTGCAATGCGGGATCGGGATGCGCAATTTCAACTTCAAAGTTCATCTGGTTGGCCGGCAAACGTCCCTGCATAGTACAAAACGATTGATACGGTGCACAGTATCCTAAAAGATTGTCTTTCGCGCCACCAACATCGGCTTTCAATACAATAGACACACCGGCATCTGCAGGTTTCATTGAATTGAGATAAACAGAATCGGTTGAGGAATTAAAATACAACTTGATTTTGTTGTCCGACCATGCAATGCCGTAAGCACCTGCGCCATAATACTGCCCAATATCACCCCAAGTCCAGCCATCAGGAATAGCGTTATCACTCCATCCAATTGTTGATGCAATAACGCGTCCCGTTATTTTGCGTATGCCTTTTGCTTTTAATATTTCCGACCATTGTTCTGAAATGCCGGGTTGATTAGAAGCATTGAAATATTCGGAGTTTAATGTAGGATCGCCACTTCCTTCAATGAATACATCTCCTTGCAAAACACCGCTTAATGAATCGAATTTACCTGTGTAAGAAATATTGGTGCTGTAACGGAAATTTTCGCCCAATATTCCCAGTGCAGCGGAGGTAGTAATGATCTTCATCGTACTTGCAGGAATAACGGCAAGTTCAGAATTGTGTGAACCCATAACATTACCACTGTCAGTAGTTAACGCATGGAAAGCAAAAAATCCCGGAGCTAATCCCTGATCATTTTGCAACTGCTGAATGGCAAGCTGCAAGGCATTAGGTGCCGATCCATTAACAAAAAGGATTACCGGTACACACCAGAATATTTTGAAATAACGGAAAAGCATAGCACAAATTACCTGAATTTTCCGAAAACTTCGTTAATACGGTTTGCTACGATGATGTCCTTCTCAGTAATTGTATATCCTGCATCGTGCGTAGTTAAACGAATGATAACACGATTGTAGGAATTGCTCCAGTCGGGATGATGATTCAGTTCTTCCGCGACACCTGCAACGGCCGTCATGAAATAAAATGCAGATTTAAAATCAGCGAAAATAAACTCACGCACCAGAGAGTGTCGTTCTTCATTCCACGAATCCGGAACGATCATAATTACGGCTTGATAAAATCATTGACGCGCACACTCATGCTGAACGTGTTAACGCCACCTGCTAAATGATAAATAGAACGTCCGTATGCCAGATTAACTTTGAAAATGCGAATGCCTGCTCCGAACGACAATCCCACAGCACCTTGACGTGTTCCGATAGCCAACTCTTTGCGGCGTTGATAATTATAACCGAAGCGCAAGGAAACCGCTTTACCGATCAAAATTTCTGTTCCGAACACCACATGTCTTCCCAACATATCCGACGCACGACGGAATTTCGAAACACGAATGGAATCGCCCGTTAACGGGTCAACCGATACTGACGGATTCGCAGGATCTTCATAAGTCAAATCCCATTGATCGAGATTTTGTAACGTCAACGAAAGGCGGAATGGCGCGTGTTTAGGCTTAAATGAAATGCCGCCTAAAATTTCGAACGGTAATTTTTCACGATTTCCTCCTGTGTATGTGCGCATCATCAATCCTGCGTTACGCATCAAAACACTGGCAGATAAATTCTTTACCGGATGATGCCAGGATACGGCCACATCAGCGGCTAATGCATTGGCTCGCCACAAATACAAATTCGATTGAAGAAATTTCAAGTTAGCACCAAACGTAAAATTATGTTGCAGAGCGCGACTGTATCCTAATTTGACACCATATTCTCCTGCTGTAAATTCTCCGATTGTTGCACCGGTAGCGTCCGTTTCACGGAAACTTCCGTAGTCAATGCGCGTTCCGGTTAACGAGAACGTCCCGATGTTATCGAAATGATAAGCTAATGCTGCGTATCCAAATTTGATATCCGTAAAATAATCGGCGAAACTGAACGCGACCTGACTACCGCATGTATCGGTCAACAAAGAGGGATTCCAGATACCGAGATTAAGATCATGGTCGTAAATACTGCCTACTTTACCGCCCAGTGCCGCCATTCGTGCGGAAGCAGGAAGATCAAGGGATGCGAACGCTGCACTGCCACCGATCTGAGCATTCATTTGCAAAGCGACACCAAAACTCAATACGAGCAGCAACTTTCTCATAATATGACGAATATACGCAAGACGCTCCGATAACGAACGAGGAGCAATTTTATTGCTCCCCGATTTATTAGAATTATGATTTTACTTCTTGCTGTACCTTAATGTCCAGCGCGTTTTTCACCTTCTCCTTCAACAAAGCGTGTTGCAGCACTTCATCCATGTATTGCACGTAGTGAATACTCAAACCTTTTAAATATTCCGGTTTAATCTCTTCCACGTCCTTCTTGTTGTCTACACACAAAATAACTTCCTTGATTCCTGCTCGTTTTGCTGCGAGCAATTTTTCTCGAATTCCACCAACAGCAAGCACGCGACCTCGCAAAGTTATTTCACCGGTCATGGCCAGATTCTTTTTCACTTTTCGTTGCGTAAATGCAGATGCAATTGCAGTTAACATAGCGATACCGGCTGATGGTCCGTCCTTAGGCGTTGCCCCTTCAGGAACGTGCAGGTGAATGTTATACTGATCGAAAAGTTCAGGGGCAATTCCTGAAGCAACACCATGTGCACGCAGGTATTCCACCGCCAACACGGCAGACTCTTTCATCACATCGCCCAGATTACCCGTTAAAGTCAATTTGCCCGACTTGCTGCGGCTTAGGCTGGCTTCAATAAATAAAATATCACCACCCACAGGAGTCCAAGCTAATCCGGTTACAACACCCGCCACATCATTGCCCTGATAACGATCTTTCTCATGCGCAGGACCAAGAATTTTATTCAGATCAGCCGGAGTCGGCTTTTTCTTGTAATCGCTTTCCAGTGCAATATTCTTCGCAGCGTAACGCGTCACTTTCGCTATTTGTTTCTCCAGTGTACGTACACCGCTTTCGCGCGTGTAATTGTCCACAATCGCCATCAACGTCCCATCGGAAAGGGTCAGCTGATTTTTTTTCATGCCATGCTCTTCCAATTGTTTCGGCACTAAGTGACGCTTCGCAATTTCCATCTTCTCTTCCAGCGTATAACCGCTCACTTCAATAATTTCAAGTCTATCGCGCAATGCAGGCTGAATAGTAGAAAGTGAATTTGCAGTGGCAATAAACAACACATTAGACAAGTCGTAGTCCAGTTCTACAAAGTTGTCATAAAACGTATTGTTCTGTTCAGGATCTAACACTTCCAGCAATGCCGAAGACGGATCGCCTTGCCAATTGCTGCCCACTTTATCAATTTCATCCAGAATGAAAACAGGATTGGAAGTTCCGGCCTTCTTTAAATTCTGGAGAATACGTCCGGGCATTGCACCTATGTACGTTTTGCGGTGTCCGCGAATTTCAGATTCATCTTTCAATCCTCCTAACGACATGCGAATGTATTTGCGACCTAAAGCTTCCGCTACACTTTTCCCCAATGATGTTTTTCCGACTCCAGGAGGACCATACAAACACAAAATCGGAGCTTTTAAATTTCCCTTCAGTTTCAGTACTGCAAGATGTTCAAGAATGCGCTCTTTCACTTTCTCCATTCCGAAATGATCGCGATCCAATATTTCCTGCGCACGTTTCAAATCGAAATTATCCTGTGAGAATTCATTCCAGGGCAAATCCAGCAACAGTTCCAGATAATTCATCTGTACTGAATACTCCGCTGCATTAGGATTCATGCGTTCCAGTTTGCTGATCTCTTTCTGGAACGTATCTCCTACTTCTTTACTCCACAATTTCTTTTTCGCACGTTCTTTCAATTCCGCCAACTCCTGCTCCATCGGATTTCCACCCAATTCTTCCTGAATGGTTTTCATCTGCTGGTGCAGAAAATACTCGCGTTGCTGCTTGTCAATATCAACTTTTACTTTCGACTGAATTTGATTTTTCAATTCTACCATCTGCAGTTCGCGCGATAACAGGCGCAATACAAACGTGGCTCGTTCTTTCAAATCGTTGATTTCAAGAATCTGCTGCTTCTCCGTCACTTCCGCATTCATGTTGGATGAAATGAAATTGAGCAGGAAGTTGTCGCTTTCAATATTGCGAATTGCGATCTGCGCTTCGGAAGGAATTTGCGGATTGTTCTGAATAATCAGTTGTGATGTATCCTTTACGGAACCGATAACAGCCTCGAATTCTTTATCGTTTTTTGCAGGATTAATTTCAGGCACCGCAGCTACTTTCATCACGTAGTATGGTTCCTGCTGCACTTCTTCGATCAATTTCATTCGGCGTTTGCCTTGCAAAATAACCGTAGTGTTTCCGTCGGGCATACGCAACATCTTAATGATCTGCGCCACTGTACCAATTTGATGTAAATCTTCAAACTTCGGATCTTCAATTTCATCGTTCTTCTGAGCAACAACACCAATAGTGCGGGTTGTTTTGTACGCTGCTTTAATCAAATTGATGGACTTATCACGACCTACTGTTATCGGAATAACAACGCCCGGAAATAACACCGTGTTGCGCAAAGGCAAAATCGGCAATTGCTCCGGAATCGCTTCATTGTTCATCTGCTCTTCATCTTCGGGACTCATCAGGGGAATAAACTCCGTCTCCTCATCCACAATGTTCGACAATTGCAGATCTCCAAACATATTTTTTGTACTCATAGTATAGTCAAATTGGCAGCCGGATAAGGGCAAACCGGATTATTGATTGATCAAAATAGTTAAAACACAATAATACCAACGTATTCACTGTACATGTTTCAATACACGTGCCACCCTGAAGTACCTGACGATATGTCGCTTAACGACGTAGATGCGCAGTACGATCAAAAACGGCTTTTAACATCGCACGTTCTCCTGCTTCGAGTGTTTTATTGCGGCGCTGATAAACGCGTTCAATAGTTTCTATTGCTTTATCCAAACGATATTCTGTCAACTCTTCTGGACCGCCCCAAGAAAAATCTGGAATAAATGCCGGAGGAAATCCTCCACCAAAAACATTCGCTCCAACACCTGCAACAGTGCCGGTGTTTAACATGGTATTGATGCCTGTTTTAGCATGATCACCGAAAATCAATCCGTGAAATTGCAAACCGGTGTTTTCCATGCCGCTCATCGCGTAATTGTAGACCTTCACGTCTGCGTAATTGTTTTTCAGGTTAGAGCAATTCGTATCTGCACCGAAATTGCACCATTCCCCGACAACGGCGTTACCCAAATAACCATCGTGGCCTTTATTGGAATTAGCAAAAAACACCACATTGGTAACTTCTCCACCTACTTTACATCCCGGACCAATAGTAGTATCGCCGTAAATCTTTGCACTCATTTTTACTTGTGCACCTTCTCCAATTGCAATCGGGCCGCGCAACACAGCACCTTCCATTACCTCTGCATTTTTGCCGATATAAATTGGACCGCCTGTTGTATTAAAAATGCAACACTCGGCTTTAGCGCCTTCTTCCAAATAAACACCGTGATTACCAATTACACGATTGGTCGCAGATAACGCTTGTGAAGCATTATTCAACAATTCCATATCACTGCGAATTGCCCAGCCGTTATGCATAAAAATATCATGCACACGCCGCAACACAACAGCTTCAGCATGCGATTCACGAATACCGAAGTCTCCACTGAGATGATCTTTTTCATCAATAGTTATTACTGTCGGCGACTTTCCGGTGTTTACGGCAATCAGCAATTCACCTTTCACCAAAGCATCGCCATCCTGCAATTGTTTCACTTCGTGTACCAGCGCTGCTGTTGGAACCACACGCCCGTTGATCCATACATTGTCTTTATCCGATGTTGTAACACAGGGGAATTTCCAGGCAGTCAGGTGTTTTGCAGTGCGATCGCTGCTGTGATTTACTCCAAGTCGTTTCATCCATTTTTCACGAATTGTATAAATTCCGATTCTGAAATCACATACGGGTCGTGTAGCACTTAGCGGGAGTAAATGCGCAGCAAAGCTATCGTCGAAAAAAATTACATTCATGGGCAAACAGTAAGAACTTCTAAGTTACACAATTGCGCGACAGAAATCAGCTATCGCGGAATACGTCATTGCTCTACAGGTATAAAAAGAAATACCCCGATCAAATGACCGGGGTACATAATGAGTGTACGAATGAATTACTTCTTCTTCTCGTAACGGTTACGGAACTTGTCGATACGTCCTGCAGTATCTACCAACTTCATTTTACCGGTATAATAAGGATGAGAAGTATTTGAAATTTCCATCTTTATCAATGGATATTCAACACCTTCGTGAACGATTGTATCTTTTGTTTCAGCGCAACTGCGGGTTACAAAAACAACATCATTCGACATGTCTTTGAATGCAACCAAGCGATAATTTTCAGGATGAATACCTTTTTTCATGACGTAAAAGCTTTAAATCCGTATTTGCTACGGGACGGCAAAGATAAAAAGTCTTTGTTTACCTACAAATTGTTTTTGAATAATTAATCAAATTAACTGAAAAACAAGGCGTTACGAATCTACCCCAGGCCCCGAAATTCATTTCCCGGAACTACCGGGCAATAATTGGGAACTCCGCTCGTTTTCCTGACGCATTCCACACAATCCGTACTTTTGACCATGAATAAATCGTTGCTTCGCGTTGCAGGCATTTTTTCAATTGTTTTGTTAATTGCTCTTCAAGGTTGTCGTCGTGATCCCATTACCGACGATCCAAATGCGCGTTTGGCTTTTTCTGCTGATACTGTGGTTTTTGACACCGTATTTACGACTGTTGGCTCGGCTACCCGACAATTCAAAGTGTACAATAGAAATTCATCAACGGTAAACATCGGATCCATTCGACTAGCCGGCGGAAGCGCATCACCTTTTCGTATTAACGTGGATGGTGTTCCTCTGGTTTCAACAGGCGACATCGTATTGAAAGGTAATGACAGCATTTACGTTTTTGTGGACGTAACCGTGAATCCGAACAACAGTACCAGCCCAATTATGATCAGTGATTCGATCATATTTGAAACAAACGGCAATCAACAGCGCGTGATGTTGTATGCAGTTGGTCAAGATGCGTATTTCCATTATTACGAAGTACAAACCGGAAATGCGATCTGGCCGGTAGATAAGCCACATGTGGTGTACGGATATGTGATTGCAACTAATTGCAGTAAACTCACAATTCCTGCCGGCGCTCGCGTGCACATGCACAGAAATGCAGTTCTCGCCGCAGACTCTTGCGCAACGTTAGAGATATTGGGTGCGCACAACAATCCGGTTCGCGTTATGGGAACGCGTTTGGAAGCTGAGTATCGTGAAGAACCGGGACAATGGGGCTATATCTGGCTTTCAACTTTGAGCAAAAACAATATCATCGACTGGGCAGAGATTAAAAACGGAACTATAGGTGTTTTAAGTGATAGCCTCGGTGCCAGTGCAAATCCGACAGTTCGCATTTCCAATACTACAATTCGGAACATGACGTTAGCTGGAATTTTCGGTCGTGACTCGTGGGTTGAAGGTGAAAATCTGGTGGTACAAAATTGTGCTGAATACTGCGCTGCATTGGCTTATGGAGGCAATTATCAATTTCGCCATTGTACCTTCGGAAATTATTGGAACATCGGCAACCGGACAACACCAAGTGTATTACTGAACAACTGGTACAAAGTAGATGAAACTACCATTGTGCGAAGGAATCTTACTACGGCCGATTTCGAAAACTGCATTATTTACGGAGACAAGGACACCGAAATTGGACTGGATTCCAATACGACCGGCGGTTTTCAATATGAATACCGATTCCGAAATTGTCTGATCAAAACCGATTACAATTTAACTCCGGTTGCAACACGCTTTGTCAACGTAACCGTTAATCAGGATCCGCAATTCGTGAATATCAGTGATTTCGACTTGTCCCTGCGCAATAATTCTCCTGCACGAGGGTTAGGCGATCCTGCGATAAGCGCTTTCGTTCCGTTTGATCTTCGCAATCAACTGCGCGCCGCTGACGGCGTTTATGATCTTGGAGCCTATGAATATCAGTAATACTGATTCACGAACTCTTTTTAGTTGGTGAAAAACCAATATTTATTTAAAAGCTGAAATTAGCATGAGCGCATAAAATTGTAAGCACGTTAACTATCCTATCGTGACTTCGGAGGATGAGAATTGGCAAACGTTTAGACCAAATTAATCCTCACATTAATCTATTCAAAAAATCAAGCGTATCAACGCCATCAGCATAATCCCAAGGCATCGTTAATTGAGCATTCCCGAGAGGAACTTCGGCAACTTCCTTAGAATTGCCAACGACAATTTGAATTTGCTCCTTATTTCTTGCTATGTATTTTTTTACTTCCTCTATCGTGTCATAATACTCAAAGTATAAAACTCCCGGAGGAGAAATCAGTTGAACATCTTCTTTGACGATGAAGAAATTATTATCCAGAAATTGTTCACTGTTCAGCAGAAACAATGTCCGGTGATATTCATAATTATTCATGTATTTGGTATTGTTCATCAACGATTCTCCACGATCTACCCATGATTCAAATAGTAAATTCAAGTGGAAACCTTGAGGCACGAATAGTTTCGTCACATTGCGACAACCCAAACCATAATACGTAAATACATCATCTCCGAGCTTCGCCAATTCTTCAACAGATTCGTCGCCGGTAAGCACCGCAATACTGTTTCTGTTTTTTCGAATGATATGCGGATATTTTCCGAAATAGTATTCAAAATAGCGAGCGGTATTATTACTACCGGTTGCTATCACAGCATCAACATCTTTTACTTTAGCTGCGGCAATGCTGATCTGAGGTTCGAATTCCGGCGCAGTTTCGGTGATTAAGGCCAAAACCGCAGGAAATAAGACCTTGTCATCAGATGACAATTTGCCCACAAAACGATGATTCGTGATGAGCACCGCCAATAGATCGTCAAAACCTGCAAGAGGAATATTCCCGGCTAACACACACAAAATATTTTTAGGAGCGCCATCCTTCAATTCGTAGTTACTCACCCACTTTTCCAATACTGCTCCGCGCAATGTTGTGCTAATTTGAGTTAACCGATGCTGCACAAAATCCGGGGTGAACCAACCATTGCTGTTTTTACAGATGCCGATAACTTCCATCAATCGCTGTTCGGCAGCTGTTGACGGCTGATGTCGAACTACGCGCTCGATCGCTTCTCCTATTTTCACCAATGCACTAATGCGCGATTTCACATCCATCTGAACTATTCTTTATCCCGTGTGTTTAACTTTCCGTAAATTTGCGCACAAAATTAACCAAGACTAAACAACAGCAAGTATGGCTATTAAAATAACTGACGAATGCATCAATTGTGGTGCTTGCGAACCGGAATGTCCAAATAACGCAATTTACGAAGGTGGTGCAGAGTGGAGATTTTCTGATGGCACGTCACTAAAAGGAATGTTTACTTCAAAAACCGGTATTACTGCAGAAGCCGACAGTGCGCAAGCTCCGGTTGCGATGGATGTGTATTACATCGTAACGGACAAATGCACGGAATGTGTAGGGTTTCACGACGAGCCGCAATGTGCAGCTGTTTGCCCGGTAGATTGTTGTGTGGACGATGAAAACCACAGAGAATCGAAAGAGGAATTATTGGAAAAGAAAAATTCTCTGCACCTGTAAAAGCAAAAACAAATTGGAATGCCACTTTAGGGTGGCATTTTTTTTGACTGTACTATTTCAGTAATAATTCCGTTATTAAGTTATGAATCGTATCCTACTGTCACTAATCCTCGTTATGTTGCTTGGCTTGCAATTGCCTGCATTGACGCTGAAGCAGGCCGAAGATTCATTAAAGAAAATCGGACCTCGCTGTTTTAAAGGTTCTGATCAGGAAAAAGCCCTTGCGTGCGAACAGTTCGGAAATCTGTTACACCAAGCATTAGAACTGGATGGTGCGTTTAATTATCCGTTTGATTCGCTGAAATTTATCGCCCGCCTTACTGCTCCCGACAATGCTTTTCGTATATTCAATTGGAATCTTCCATATGCCGATGGTACACACAAATACTTCGGATTTATTCTCGTAGATGAACAAAAGGTCCGCGCGAAACTTCCTCCTAATGCGAAACGATTCGTTTTATACACGTTAACGGACAAATCTGCGGAAATACGAAACCCTGAATTATCCGAACTTTCACCGGAAAAATGGTATGGAGCGTTGTACTATAAAATTATTCTCAGCACGCATAAAAAGAAGAAATACTATACGCTTTTGGGCTGGGATGGAAACAATAATCAATCGTGGAAAAAACTGATTGATGTGATCACTTTCAACAAGTCGGGAAAACTCATTTTCGGAGAAGAGCTCTTATTTCACCGTGATCGTCGTTCTTCCCGACGTGTCATTTTTGAATTCAAAGCGGAAGTTATCATGGCTTTGAAATATGAAGACGATAAAAAGCGTATTGTTTTCGACCGATTAGCGCCTGAAGTAAGCGGAGCTGAAGGCATGTACCAGTTTTACTCGCAAACATTCGAGTACGATTCTTATGTTTTCAAAAGGGGGAAATGGCAATTCGTTGCGGATGCTGATGCGAAGAATAATAAAGACCGAAAAGACAAGCTGTATCGGGATCCCAACAACCAGGACGCTCCGAAAAACGATGGCTTAAAGAAACAGTAGGTATTATTGCTTCAACGAAAAGTTTTCACCTTTCTTCATTTGTAGATTTTAAGAGCTTTTTTCCTGTAATTTCGGGCAAGAATTTTTTCTCCGAACATGAAAAAAGTACACAACTTCAGCGCAGGTCCCGGAATCCTTCCTGCAGAGGTGTTGCAGCAAGCAGCTGACGCCTGTATCAATTTTGATAATCTTAATCTTTCCTTGCTGGAAATCTCGCACCGCAGCAAAAATTTTGAAGCGGTAATTGATGAATCGCGCGAGCTGGTGAAAGAATTACTTGGTGTTGGCGCCGGCTGGCAGGTTTTGTTTCTGGGTGGCGGAGCATCTCAACAATTTGCAATGGTGCCATATAATCTATTGCGAGAAAACGGCTCAGCAGCATATGTAAACACCGGTGTTTGGGCATCCAAAGCCATTAAAGAAGCAAAGATTTTAGGTAACACCAAAGTGATTGCGTCTTCCGAAGACAAGCAGTTCGGATATATTCCAAAAGGCTATGAAATTCCTACGGATGCTGATTACCTGCACATCACATCTAACAATACAATATACGGAACGCAGATGAAGTCGTTCCCAAAATCGTCTATTCCTGTAGTGTGCGATATGTCTTCTGACATTTTCAGTAAGCCGGTTGACGGTAATCAGTTTGCATTGATTTACGCGGGTGCACAAAAAAACATGGGACCTGCAGGAGCAACAATGGTGGCCGTTCGTGAAGATATTTTAGGGAAAACCGAACGCAAAATGTTGTCCATGATGGATTATCGGGTACACATCAAAGGAGGAACCATGTACAATACGCCTCCCGTATTTCCGATATACGTTGTTATGTTAACGTTGCGTTGGTTGAAAAAGAACGGCGGATTAATGTGGATTGAAGGTGTCAACAATGCAAAAGCGAAATTGATGTACGATGAAATTGATCGCAATTCTTTGTTCAAAGGAACTGTGATCAATCCGGAAGATCGTTCCAATATGAATGCAACTTTCGTAATGACAAAACCCGAATTGGAACCTGAGTTTGACAAGATGTGGAAAGCTGCTGATATCAGCGGAATTCGCGGACATCGTGATGTTGGTGGTTATCGGGCTTCATTATACAACGCACTGCCATTGGAAAGTGTGCAGGCTCTGGTAGATGTTATGCAAGCATTCGAAAAACAATACGCTTAAAATTCAGCAAGACAGTATGAGTAAGAAAATTCTAGCCAACGACGGCATTGATGAGAAAGGAAAAGAATTGTTGGAAGCAGCCGGATTTACGGTTATCACCGAAAAAGTTGCACAAGATCAACTGATTACCGCAATCAATGCTCACAACTATGTTGGATTAACTGTTCGAAGCGCCACACAGGTTCGCAAGGATTTAATCGATGCATGCCCGAAGCTTAAAGTAATTGCGCGTGGCGGTGTGGGCATGGATAATATTGACGTTGATTATGCGGTGTCCAAAGGAATTAAGGTAATCAACACTCCCGCAGCTTCTTCACACAGTGTGGCAGAACTCGTGTTTGCACATTTGTTTGGTGTTGCCCGTTTCCTTCATGATGCCAATCGTCAAATGCCGGTTAAAGGCAATACTGAATTTGATGCACTCAAGAAAAAATACAGCAAAGGCGCAGAATTGAATGGTAAAACCATTGGCATCATTGGCTTTGGCAGAATCGGACAAGCGGTTGCCAAAATCGCGCTGGGTCTGGGAATGAAAGTTTTAGCTCATGATCCTTTTTTACAAGAAGCTCTGCTCGAAATCGAAATAGAAGGTGCAGAATTACCCGTTCGCATACGCGTGGTTACACAACCGATAGATCGTGTATTGGAGAAAGCCGATTTTATCAGCGTGCATGTCCCGGGAGGAAAAATGATTGGTGCAGATCAAATTGCCATGATGAAAAAAGGTGTGGTATTAGTAAATGCTGCGCGTGGTGGTGTAATTGATGAACATGAATTAATGGAAGCGTTAAACAGTGGAAAAGTGGCCCATGCGTGTTTGGATGTTTTCGTTAATGAACCAAATCCGAATGAAAGTGTTTTAAAGCACGAAAAGATTTCTTTAACGCCGCACATCGGAGCTTCTACTGAAGAAGCACAAGAGCGCATCGGTGTGGAGTTAGCAGAGAAAGTGATAGCAGCATTAAGTTAACCGCGATTAGCAATTTATACTGTGGCTAAAATTATTCCATTCCGAGGTATTCGTCCTGTGCGCGACAAGGTGCATCTGGTGGCATCGCGTTCTGTGGATAATTACGGTCGCAATGATCTGGCAGAAAAACTTAGAGGGAATCCGTATACGTTTCTTCATGTTATCAATCCCGATTTTTCGGAAGGTAAACGAAGTAAACCGGGAACTCTGGATCGCCTGAAAAAAGTTCGCAACAAGTATTTGCAATTTCGAAACGAAGGTATTTTTCTGCGCGATCAAACTCCGACTTATTATCTCTATCAACAGATTAAGTTAGGTCATACGTATACCGGAATTATTGCTTGCACATCAATAGATGAATACTTCAACGGCACAATTCGTGTTCATGAACAAACGTTGACCGACCGGGAACGCAAACTGCAGGAATATCTGGACGTGTGTGAGTTCAACGCCGAACCTGTATTGTTCTGTTATCCGGATCATGAAGGAATAACAGCTATCATTGATAAGCACCTGGCACAACGCGAAGAATACGATTTTACTACAACCGATAAAGTCCGTCACCGTTTATGGCTCATCGACAGTGAACAAGACGTGCATGCCATGGAAGAATACTTCGGTGATATTTCCGCGGTATATATTGCAGACGGGCATCATCGCTCTGCTTCATCTGCGCGCTTAGGAAAAGATCGCCGACAACGTGATGGCATGTTTTCAGGTAATGAACCTTACAACTATTACTTGGGCGTATTTTTTCCGGAATCACAACTCAAGATTTTCGATTTTAATCGCGTCGTCAAAGACTTGAACGGTTTATCTACAGAAGAATTTATTTCGGCGATACAGAATGATTTTGAAGTTAATAGACACGGAGACAACATTTTTAAACCTCAGCAAAAGCACGTGTTCAGCATGTATTTGGAGAATGCGTGGTACGAACTGCGATTGTTGCCCGGACGTGTGAACGATGCAGAACCGGTGAATTCTCTGGACGCTTTCTTGTTGAGTAAATATATTTTGACACCTGTATTGGGTATTGAAGATTTGAAAACCGATAATCGTGTGGGATTTGTTTCCGGCATTAAAGGCGCAGATGAACTTAAAAATCAGGTGGATCACTGGAAGTTTAAGGTTGCTTTTGGTTTATATCCCGTGCAAATGCAGGAACTGAAGCACATTGCCGATACCAGCAACATCATGCCGCCGAAGACAACTTGGGTTGAACCCAAAATGCGCAGTGGTCTTGTTATTTTCCCGTTAGACGAAGCATTATAACCGCGCTTATGAAATCGGTTGCAAAAAACATAGCGGAATTCAAAAAACAATTGCCTGATCATGTTACGTTGGTTGCTGTTTCCAAAACAAAACCGGTAGCACTCATTGAAGATGCATATTCCGCTGGTCAGCGCGATTTCGGAGAAAATAAAGTACAGGAACTAACAGCAAAAATTCCCGTTTTACCAGCGGATATTCGTTGGCACTTAATTGGTCATTTGCAAACCAATAAAGTCAAATATATCGCAGACGCAGTGCATCTGATTCATGCGGTGGATAGCGAAAATTTATTAGCTGAAATTAACAAACAAGCCGTTAAGCATAACAAAACTATAAGTGTGCTGTTGCAATTGCACATTGCGAAAGAAGAGACAAAATTTGGATTAAGCGAGCAGGAACTGCATGATTTGTTAAACGCTCAGGCGAAAGGAATTTTCCCAAATGTGAAGATCAAGGGATTAATGGGCATGGCCACCAACACGGAAGATGAACAATTAATTCGAAGTGAATTTCGTTCGTTGCGCAAACTATTCGAAGCCACAAAAACAAACGAATGGGATACATTGAGCATGGGCATGAGCAGTGACTGGAAAATCGCCATTGAAGAAGGCAGTACCATGATTCGTATCGGAAGCGCGCTCTTCGGAGAACGTCATTATTAAAAATGTACTAACGTGCTATCCGGAGAACTCGCCGCAGTTTTAACCACTTTAATTTGGAGTGTCGGTGTTTTCCCATTTACAGCAGCCACTGCGCGTTGGGGCGCTCATGCAGTAAATTTCTTCCGCCTGGTTGCTGCTGTAATTTTACTTGCTGTAACGTTACTCTTTTATTATGGGTTTACACCGGTTGAGTTATTCGTACTTCCCGAACCGCAACAATGGCTCTGGCTGGGCATGTCAGGAATAATCGGACTAACTGTTGGCGACTATTTTGCATTTCGCTCCTTTCATTTACTCGGTCCACGTTTGTCAACAGCGTTTACCACCTTAAGTCCAATTGCTGCATTTTTCTTTGCATTGCTATTTGTCCATGAAGACATAAACATTTGGGGCATCATTGGAATGACCATAACCGTTGGAGCATTGGTGTTATTGAGTTTATCAAAAAATGACGCCACGTTGAATAATATTCCCGAGCATGAAAAAAAGTTGGGATTGTTGTTCGCCGTCCTCGCTCCTGTTTGTCAAGGAATTGGATTGGTGATGAGTCGTAAGGCATTCTTAGAAACCGAATCATTTGAATTAATGCCCATGCACGCCGCGTGGATACGAATGTTGGTAGGCGCATTAAGTTTATATGCATTCTCTTTAGTGACAGGAACCATAAAAGAACCTCATCGTATAATTTTCACCAATCGCAACAAGGGATTGTTACCGGCTTTAGGTGGCGCTTTTTTCGGTCCGTATTTAGGAATGATATTTTCCATGTATGCCATTAGTCTTATTGATGCATCTGTGGCACAAACTATTTTTGGTCAGGTTCCGGTTGTTGTGCTCTTATTAGCAGCCTGGTGGCATAAAGAACGCATTTCATGGTTCAGTATTTTGGTTACACTACTTAGCATTGGTGGAGTTGTTATGATGGTTTGGCGGGATGACATTCAAAAACTCCTATTTCCGCATTAACTTTGCAGCATGGCAAAAAAAACTTCCGAAGAAGACGACAACAAAATTGAACCGTTTTATCACGAATCTGAAAATTTTAGAAGTGCATATTTCGGAGAAGTTCCCGAGCAGTTAATAGGAACACCTCAGCCCGGGGAAGACAAAAAATTGTTTTCCACGTTTTTAGGTTTATTGCAGGGCAACACAACACCCGAAGTACGTCGTGAAATGTTGGAAATTTTGCGAAAGAACAACGCCCAGCAATTAATCATCGATTTATTAGAGAATCCGGCATATTCGAAGTATAAAAAGGAACTTTTGGTAGTTGCCTGGGAATCCGGCTTGGCATTTCACGCGCACCTGCTGAATATTGTAAAACATGCTTTAGAAGGCGATTACGCCTGTACTTTGGAAGGGCTTACGGTTATTGAACAGATCGAAGAAATTACAGATATTAATCAGCTGGATCTTTCTCTTGATCTTTTAAAAGCACAACCTAAATCGGAGAAGTCGCCACTTATCGATCTGATGCAACATCACCTTCAGAGAATAAAATTCAATTTGTCGACACCCAACGGCTAATTGTCGAAAAGTTAATCATTCGATAAACATTAGGATTTAAATTGTGCTTTCAAAGTTTGGCATAAACTATTTTGGACTAGGTTGTTAATAACTAGTTAATAAAGGTGACTTATTAACTAAACATTAACACGGTGTTCTTAAATCGTTGTATTCTAAGTAATTTTCAACCGTTTTAGAGAATTAAAAGGAAAAACTAATTCAAACAACACACAAATGAAAAATCGATACTCGAGTGTAATGTCAGGAATTTGGACTAACTTAAAATTATTTATTGCTGGTGCAGGCATTTTGATGGGTATGCAGGGTAATGCACAAGTATCTACTTACACCTTCTCACAAACGTCAGGCACGTATAGCCCAATTAGTGGCGGTACAGTATTGGGAGCTCCCACCAATGACGACACCAGCTTCCCTACCAACCCAATTGGTTTCACTTTTTGGTTTAACGGGGTCGCGTATTCAACGTTTAGCGTTAACTCTAACGGCTTTATTGCTTTAGGGGGAGCAGTTAATAGTTCCTACACAGCAATCAGCGCGGGAACCTCAAACAATATTATTGCGGCTTTAAATGCTGACTTGCAAGGAGAACCTACTACCGGAGATTTGCGATATCAGACCATCGGTTCTTTCCCGAATAGAACGTTGGTAGTTCAATGGTCGAATTATGATAGATTCTCGAGTACAACAAACACGGATGTTTATAATTTTCAAATACGTTTGCAAGAAACTTCAAATACTGTTGATGTAGTTTATGGATCGAACTCATCCACTCAGGTTGCTGCACTTTCACAGGTTGGCTTGCGGGGAAATTCATCGGCAGATTTTAATAACCGTGAAGTGGTAAACGGTGTTCAAACGTGGAGCACATCTATCTCCGGAGCAAGCAATGCGGCTTCTTGTGAAATGAATCCAACGTTAGCGCCGGCGAGCGGACAAACATATACATGGACTCCTCCTGCCGGCCCTTCTGCACCTACAAGTATCTCGTTCACAGCGGTTAGTCAGACAGGAATGACTGTCAATTGGATTGATAATTCAACAACGGAAGCTCAATTCTTTGTTGAGCGCTCATTGGACAACATTACCTTCGTTCCTGCCGGAACGGTTGTTTCGACGAGTACAACTTCCACCGGCACGAGTTATAATTTGGTTCAAACCGGATTATTGTCCAACACGTTGTATTATTATCGTGTTTATGCGGTAGCGGTTACTCCATCAGGACCACTTTCAGGACAACAAGCGACTTTACCGGGCACGTTGTGTGGAACGTTCAGTGTTGGACCAACAGGTGCTTATCCGTCATTGACAGCTGCATTCGCTGCTGTTGCTGCAAACGGTGTGATTTGCCCATTAGTATTCGACTTACAGCCAGCTTATGTAAGCACTGTAGAAACGTTCCCTCTTACTATTCCATTTTTGGGTAACAGTACTGCCAATACGATTACAGTTCGCCCACAACTAGGTGCAACGAATTTGTCGATAAGCAGTAATGCCGTACAAACCATCAATTTTAATGGTGCACAAAATATTGTGTTTGATGGTCGTCCGGGTTCAACAGGAACAATAATTCAATTGACATTAGCGAATACATCAACATTCGGTGCTGTAGTGCAAGTGGGTGGGGACGCTGCCAATATTGGGTTAAATTACGTTAACGTGCGTTCGGTAAATACCGGTACAACGATTGGCGCTGTTCAGTATACTGCTCCTGCTTCTATCACAGGATCAACAGGTCACTATATCACCAACTGCGACTTCGCAAACGGAGCCACTAATCCACAGCAGTATGTGTTCTCAAGTAATACGTTAGCCAATTCATACATTTCTTCTGTTACCATTAGTAATAATCGTTTCCGAGATTGGTTTAATGCTACAAGTCAGAATGCTGCAGTAAATCTTGGCGGCAATATTCGAGACTGGACGATCAGCAATAACAGCTTCTACCAGAGTGCAACGCGCACCTTCACTGCAGGTGCCACACATTACGGCATTTTAATTTCAGGTTCAACTGCAGGTTCGGGAGGTCACAATATCTCCGGAAACTTTATCGGAGGAACTGCACCTAATTGCGGAGGCACTCCATGGACTATTGCCGGAACTATTGCAAATCGTTTTGTTGCAATTTCTGTTAATGGTAACAGTACAGGCAATCCGAATGCAACAAGTATGCAGGGAAATACTATTACTAATTTCAACCTGACGACCAGCAGCGGAGCAACAACTAGCCCCGGTATTTTCTGCGGTATACAAGCTTTGGGTACAACGCATAATCTGAATATAGGTAACGTATCACCTAACATTATTGGTTCGGTTACAACTGCTAATGCTATCACAACATCAAGTTCTACAGCCGGCGGATTGGTAATGGGAATCGTAAACACTTCTAATGGTGCAGTTGTGATTAATAACAACCTTATTGGCGGTTTTACGGTCAATACTTCTTCACCTACCATCTCATCCAGTTTCACCGGTATTCAGACGGGTACTGCGGTTCCGGGAACAATTTCTAATAACATCGTTGGAAGTACTACCGTTCCTAACAGCATCATCACTGCTGCATCTACAGCGACAACAGCCGGTATTGTCATGGGAATCAACAGTACGAGCGGTAACTTCATCAATATTACCAACAACACTGTTATGAATCTTACTAACCAGTATGCAGGTGCTTCAACAACTGCAGTAGTAAGAGGAATATATTCAAGCGCCGGAGTTACCACGATAACCGGTAATACCGTGCGAAATCTCTCGTCTCTCGCCCCAAACATAAGCACAGGTATTAACGCATCAGTGCAAGGTATATCGTTAAGCACGTTTACTATAGGATCTCACGTAGTAAATAACAATATCATAAATACCCTTGCTAATGGTTCTTCATCCGGCAACGTAATGGTTAGTGGTATTACCGTTTTGGGTTCCACAAGTACTTTATTGAATGCGACCGTGGCATATAATAATATCTCAGCATTAGGTGCGCCACTCACCAGTGGAACGGCAACGATTTATGGTATAAATTTGATTGGTAATCCCTCACGTGTTTTCAATAACTTCGTTAATCTTGGTTCAGATATTACAGGCTCACCTATTACAGTGCCAAACAGCTTTATTGGAATTAATAAAGAAACAACGGCACCATCGGCAGTCAACTTCAATACAGTAAACATAAGTGGTTCCGGTGTAAATGGCGGTGCGGTAAACACTATGGCCTATCGCAGGGTAACTACTGCAGCTGATACACTCATCAATAATATCCTCGTTAATACGAGGTCCAATGGCACTTCTACTGGAACTCATTACAGCTTAAACTTAAACAACGGCACTACGTTTATAAGTAACAATAACGACTATTTTGGTAATGGAGTTGGTTATCAAACTGCGGTAGTTAATTCGGTAAACGTTACCGGTGTAAGTGGATTGGTGTTGAGTATTGGAGGTAACGGCAATTCGATTGCGGTAAATCCGAACTTTATTTCTTCCACAGATTTACATATCAATAATACAATAGTCACCGCTTTAGAATCTCGTGCAGCCACGGTGGCATATGTGGCTAATGACATCGACGGACAAGTTCGTCCTGGACCAACTGCACTGAATGGAGGGGGTACCGCTCCTGACATGGGTGCAGACGAGTTTGACGGTATTCCGTTGTCTGTTGACGTTGGTGCCTTTTCTTTCTTACAACCTGCAACTCCGGGATGTTATTCACCTACACAAACTATACGCGTTCGAGTAAGAAATTATGCCAACTCGCCTTTAAATATGGCTTCCCCGGGTAATGCAGTTACTATTACTGTCAACGTAACCGGACCAAATCCTCAGACATTCAGCATGCCTCCAATTACCTCAGGTACTATACCCGGTAATGGTTTCTTAGATACGACCGTAACTACTTCCTATAACATGGGCGCAACCGGCACCTATGGTTTCTCTGCAACTGCTACTACAAGTGTTGAGGTGCTAACCTTGAATGACGCGTTTGGTCCATTAAATATTGTAGTTGCGGGTGGAACTGCGGTCGCCTCCGGTGGTGGGAGAATTTGTTTAGGTGATCAGGGTACGGTAGTTGTCTCCGGTTTTACGAACGGAGGAACAATTCAATGGCAGGAATCTCCGGACAATATAGTTTGGTCAAACATACCGGCTGCAACAAACGATACGTTAGTCATTATCCCTACAGATACTACTTTTTACCGAGCTGATATTTGCGGACAGCATCTTTCAGTATCGGATACATTGTTCCCTCAATTCGTTGCTCCACCTGTAACTACTAATGATACTATTTGTGGTTTGGATACCGCATTCTTGTCTGCTACCGCTGCAGGAAGTATTCGTTGGTATAATCAACCGATTGGTGGTTTACAATTAGCAACAGGAAGTACCTATTCTCCAATTTTATCTGCAACGGATACGTTCTATGTTACTAACGCTACAGGTACGCCTCCTACAACGGTAACCACAACTTTTGCAGCAGGTAATGGTTCCTCCGGAAATGTATTCAGAATCTCAGCAATTAATACGATAACTATTACGGGATTTGATGGGCATATGACATCCGGTACTGCGAATTGGGAAATTTGGGGACGTCCAGGTGATTATACTTTAATTCCTGGATCAACCGCTAGTAATGCAGGATGGACCCTACTTGGTTCAGCAAGTGGTGTTGTAGCAGCAGGACTTGGCGTTCCAACACCACTTCCGATAACATTGAACGTTACGATACCCGGCGGAACTGATTACTCCTTTGTTGTAACTACAACAGGACCAACTGTAAACTATACGAACGGAACCCTATTAAACGCCCCGTTTGTCTCGAATAGCGATTTGATATTCATTCAGGGGCACGGCGGTGCGTATTTTAATTACTCTTTCTCGCCTCGAGTTTTCAATGGTCGCATCCACTATTCGTCCGGTTGCGAAAGTGCACGTGTACCTGCCATTGTTGTAGTTAATCCTCCTCCTGCAATCAGTGCGTCATCTTCGAATACTATTTGCGGATCGGGTAGCACAACTCTGACTGTCGCTAGTCCAAATTCGAACTACAATTTCACTTGGAGCCCATCGACTGCGTTAAGTGCAACCACAGGCGATACAGTAGTTGCGACCCCTGGTAATACTATTAATTATGTTGTATCAGCGATCGATCCTGCAACACAGTGTGCTACAACAGATACCATCCAGGCTATTGTTGCCCCGGCGGTTGTGGGTACAGCAACAGTGAGTGATGATACTATATGCGGCAATACACAGGTTCAATTGGATATTAATTATCCTCCTGCGACCTTTGCTATAGGTACACAGAATGTCCAAAATACCTCGACGACTTACCCATCGCCTTTCGGTCAATTCTGGTGGGGTGCGAAACACCAAATGCTTATTACCGCTGCGGAGTTGCAAGCCACTGGAATGACAGCAGGTTTTTACAATGCATTAGCGTTTGAATTACCACCCGGAGCGAATACACCTGCACCTTCACCTGCACTTCAAAATTTCGAACTGCGAATTGCTAATACCTCGTTAACTGCAATGACTACTGCGTTTCAAACAACCGGCTTTACCTCCTTATTCACTAATGCTGCGTTAAATCCTACTACAGGTACAATGACGTTGGCTTTTAATAATAACTGGTACTGGGACGGTGTTTCTAACATAATCGTAGAAACTTGTTTTAATAATAATGCCTTCACTTTAAACTGGGTTTTTCGCCAATCAACTACTGCTTATGCTTCAACTGCGGTTCGTAACGAGGATGCGACGGGGGTATGTGCTCAGGCAGTCGCGTTTAGTACATTTAACCAGCGTCCGAACATGATATTTACACGTTCTTCGGGGAGTTATGCTTATGCTTGGACCGGTAATTCATTGAGTAACGCTACCATTGAAGATCCAACCGCTACACCAACTGCAAGCGGAAACTATATTGTTGTTATCACTGACACATTGAGCGGATGTAACTTTACTGATACAGTGAGCGTGAACGTATTGCCAACTCCGGCTCCAAGTTTCGGTCCTGATACTATCATCTGTTCTACGTCTCCGTTAGTTCTTGATGGTACAGCAGGTCCTTACACTTACCTGTGGCAGGATAATTCATCTAACCAAACATTCAGTGTATCGTCATTCGGTATTTATAACGTCTTGGTAACAGACACAACAAGCGGTTGTACCGGAACAGATACTATTTTGGTTGGTGTTAACCCTGCTCCTGTATTTACTTTAGGTAGCGATGCGGCAGTATGTGCCGGATCTAATGTAACCTTTAGCGGTCCGGGTGGTCCTTACGATTACGACTGGAATACAGGAGATTCTGTGATCGCAGTTACTGTTAACACAACAGGTTCGTACATTCTGGTAGTAACTGATCAAAATAACGGTTGTAGCGCAGCTGATACAGTTGTATTTACAGCTAACCCATTACCTGTTGTTACATTAGGCGCTGATACCAGCTATTGCAGCAACAACGCCATCGTACTGAACGGCCCTGCGGGTAACTTCACCTACGTTTGGTCGGATAATTCAACCAACGACATCTTGTCTGTTTCTTCTACAGGAACATACTTTGTAACAGTTACCGATACAGCTACAACGTGTTTCAATGCTGATACTGTGACTATCATAATTAATGCAACGCCTGTTGTCGCATTAGGAGCTGATACCACATTCTGTTCTTCAAATGGTCCGTTAACATTGAACGCACCGGCAGGTCCGTACAATTACTTGTGGAGTGACAACTCAAATGGAACTTCATTGGCTGTTAACACATCCGGAACGTATGCTGTTGCCGTAACTGACAGTTTAAATGGATGTTCATCTAACGACTCGATTAACGTTGTAGTTAATGCTTCTCCAAATGCGGTTTTAGCAGACACTTCGTCTTGCGGCAATGGAATTACGTTAACTGCAGCGGGTGGAAACTACACGTACGTGTGGTCAGATAACACCACAGGTCAGAGCACTACGGTAACTATAAGCGGAAACGTTTCAGTTGTGGTAACTGATACTGCGAATGGCTGTGCGATTACTGATGGTGCTATTGTAAACATCAATACACCTCCTACTGCAACAGTTACTGCTTCGGCTGCTAACGTTTGTGCAGATGACGCTAACGTTACATTAACGGGAGCTCCGGCAGGTGGTGTGTTTGTTGGTACATCGGTAACCGGTAATGCATTCGATCCTTCTGTAGGTGCCGGTTCTTATGCAGTAGATTATATCTACACCGATGCAAATGGATGTACTGATACAGCTACAACTACTATCGTTGTAAGTGCTTGCGTAGGTGTTGAAGAGGCGTTCTTTGGTGTAGGTATGAATGTTTATCCGAATCCGAACAACGGTCAATTCATCTTCACTTGCAGCGATGCTAACTTTGCTACAATGACATTCGAAGTAATCAGCATGGACGGAAAAGTTGTTCTGGCAGAGCAAGCTTCAAATGTTCAGGGTCAGTACCGTCGCGACATGAACATGTACAACCTGGCTAACGGTGTTTATTACTTCCGAGTAATTGCTGATGGTCAGACTTACATGCAGAAAATCGTTAAGCAGGACTAATCCTTGTAATCATCCAAAAGAAGCCTCCTATACCGGGAGGCTTTTTTTTGCTAAAAATTATTAATATGTTTGTACATTATTTGTCTTTACATATATTTGTACCCAATAACAACAAAACAAACTATGAAAAAAATCATCTTTACTCTTGTAGCCGGCTTGTTCACAACTACAGCCTCTTTCGCACAAACTAACTGGACGGGCGATAATTCGCACAGCAGCGTATTATTTAGCGTTGGCCACATGGGCGTTGCCAAAACTGTCGGATTCTTCACGGAATACGATGTTAAAATGACCTCCACCAAAGACGACTTCACCGGGTCACAAGTTGAGATCACCATTCAGGCAAAGTCCATCAACACAATGAGCGAGCAGCGCGATAACCACTTGCGCAGCAAAGACTTTTTCAATACTGATACATTCCCGACAATTACTTTCAAGAGTACTTCATTTACCAAGAAAAAGGGAAATGTGTACGAAATTAAAGGCATGTTAACCATGCGTGGCGTAACCAAAGAAGTGGTTCTTGAGGCTGTTTATGGCGGCACTAAAAAAGATCCTTGGGGCAATGAGAAAAGTGGTTGGGCTGTGCGCGGAAAAGTTGATCGTACTGCATACGGCATTACATGGAATACGCCTATTGAAGGCGGTACAATACTTGACAATTCAGTAGAGTTTATGTGTGAGTTTGAAATGGTGAAGAAGAAGTAATAAGGGGTTCTCTACTGAGAAGGCAGCTTGATTAAGCTGCCTTCTTTTTTTGTATATCACTGAAATAACCTCATTTGCCCCACTCTGCCTATCTTTAAGGCTGTATGAATACAATCAATCGATTTATACTCAAATCGTATTTACCGCCGTTCGCGATGACGTTCGTGATTTCGGTCTTCATTTTATTCATGCAGTTTCTTTGGAAATGGATTGATGAATTAGTCGGGAAAGGATTAGATACGAACGTGGTAATCGAACTTTTCTTCTACGCGGCACTTTCCATGGTACCTCTCGCCTTGCCGCTTGCAACATTGTTATCATCGCTTATGACGTTTGGAGGCCTGGCTGAACACTATGAACTAGCTGCCTTCAAAGCATCAGGACTTTCATTGATGCGTATTATGCGACCACTTTTCATTTTAAGCTTTGTGGTCAGTATTGGAGCCTTCATATTCGCTAATAACGTACTTCCATTTACTAATTTGCAAATGCTATCCACGTTGTTTGATATTCGTCAACAGAAACCTGCGCTGAATATTAAGGAAGGTGTTTTTTACAAGGAAATTGATGGATTCAGTATTCGTATCAAAGACATCAGCAAAGATGGTAACACTTTAAATGATGTCATGATTTACGATCATACCGATCAAATGGGTAATACATCATTGTCTCTTGCGGAAACCGGCTCTATGACCATGTCCGACGACAAGAGATATCTCGTGATTGAACTTCGTAATGGTAAAACATACAGGGAAATATGGAATCAGGAAAATGCCGCTAAAAAACGGCCATTCATGATCATGAAATTTGATAAACAAATCATTCGCATGGACCTATCCGGATTTTCGTTGGAACGCACTGATCAGGATTTGTTCAAAGACAATCATCAAATGCTGAATGGTTCTCAGCTCTTGGCATACATTGACACCATGCAAACTGAACTCAAGGAAGATAAAATCAATTTTTATCCTTCATTGCGGAATGCTTATTTGAACAAAACTAAATATTACTGGACACAAGGTGACAGTTTAGGAAAGAAAGGTATACCGGGATTTATGCTGGATTCACTAGATGAATTCACAAAAATCAGAACGGCTGAAATGGCTATTAACAGCGCACGAAACTGTAAGAGCGCCAGCGAGTCAAAAGTCAATGAAATTGAAGCTCAACAACGTTCCATCACTCGCTTTGAAATAGAGTTCTGGAGAAAGTATTCGCTTTCCTTTGCCTGCTTGATTATGTTTTTTATTGGCGCTCCATTAGGTGCAATTATTCGAAAAGGTGGTTTAGGAATGCCGGTTGTTATATCTATTATTTTATTTATAATATTCTGGGTACTTACAATTACCGGTGAAAAAATTTCGAAAGAAGGAACTATTCCACCATATCTGGGCATGTGGCTATCATGTGCCTTCTTCCTTCCCCTGGGTGTTTGGCTAACAAGAAAAGCCGCAGCCGATGCTGCCCTTTTTGATACAGAATCGTACATTACGTTCTTCAAAAAAATATTCATACGTAAAAGCGCTAATGGTTCAATAAACGATTCGTCAATGACCTCTAATAACGACCAACACCATTCTGATCATGAAGGTCCTTCAGATATGTAATAAGCCTCCCGTTCCAACAGTAGACGGTGGTTGTCTTGCTATGAACAGCATGACAGAAGCTTTTTTACATGCGCATGTATCGTTACAGGTTTTGGCAATGGAAACCGACAAGCATCCATTTGTTCCTGAAAAAATGCCACCCGGATATTTGAAAGCTACAAATATTGAAGTTGTTTATGTCAATACTAAAATAAATCCGGTTAAGGCTTTTATTAATTTATTTCAGGAGAGTTCATATTTAACTGATCGTTTTTATTCCACGGAATTTGAAGCCAAGTTAATTCAGCTACTGGAAGAAGAGTCATACGACATCGTTCAACTTGAAGGACTTTACCTTACGCCATATATTGACGCTATACGTGAAAAAAGTACAGCCCGAATCGTATTACGCGCGCACAATATTGAATCTCAATTATGGGAACGACGGACGGCCTTGGTTAAAAATCCGTTATTACGTTTCTGGTTTGGCGTGTTAACAGAGAAGCTAAAACACTACGAAGAAGAAGTTATTAGAAAAGTAGACGCTATAATTCCGATTTCTGAATACGATGCTGATACGTTTCACATCTGGTTGCGTAAAAAAGATGTTCCCATTTTTACGGTTCCATATTGCATGACATTACCGGATAAAGATGATACAATTAAGCCAACACATCGCACCGTGTTTCATATCGGATCTATGGATTGGGAACCTAACATTAAAGGTGTAAAATGGTTCATTAAGGAAGTTTGGCCGAAAGTATTGGATTTGGTACCCGACGCCCAACTGCATCTTGCCGGAAGGAAGATGAAGAAAAATGATCCGGAATACATCGGCGATCAAATTATTGTGCACGGCGAGGTTGAAGATGCATTGCAATTCATGCAAAGTTATCAGGTGATGATTGCCCCATTATTTAGTGGCGGCGGCATGAAGGTTAAATTAATTGAAGGCATGGCCACCGGTAAGGGTATTGTAACAACTCCAATTGGCGCGGAAGGAATTCACATGGTGCACCTGAAACATGCCCAAATTGCAGACAATGCAGATGATTTTGCAAATGCTACAGTACGCTATTTTCGTAATCCCGGAATGTTGACCGACTGCAGTAGCAATGCAGTATACTTGGCACTGGAAGAGCACGACATCAAAAAATCATCGCAGCGAATTGTTGATTTTTATTATTCCCTGATCTTTTAATATGAAGTTGTTGATGATTACGTCACGAATTCCATATCCCTTGGAAAAAGGTGATAAACTTCGTGCGTATCATCAGTTACGTGTACTTTCCAAGTCGCATGAGATTACGTTGGTCGCATTAACAGATGAACCTCCGAATCCGGAAGCACAGAAAGAATTATTAAAATATTGTAAAGATGTACACTTTATCCAATTGAACAAATTTGAATTAATTGTTCAATTAATAAAATCTATCGGTAATGCACTACCATTTCAAGTGGCATATTTTAATAATAGGAAGACGCATCAGTTCCTGCAACAATTAACGAAAATGCAACCATTTGATGCCGCTTATTTTCAACTGATACGTACTGCTCCTTACGCCAAGTCTGTTCAGGTGCCGCTTAAGATTCTTGACTACATGGATACCTTCTCCAAAGGAATGGGCAGGCGTTTAACTGCTGCGAAATTCTGGCAAAAACCTATTATTCGCTGGGAGCAAAAGAAATTGACCAATTACGAAAATGTAGTATTTAACGAATTTCATAAGCACACCATTATATCTGAGCAAGACCGTGATTTGTTGCCGGTAAGCACAAAATCTTCAGTAGCTGTTGTTCGTAACGGTGTTGATCATGATTATTTTTCGCCGGATGACACCGAGAAGCATTACGATATCTTGTTTAACGGTAATATGAATTATCCGCCAAACATTGAAAGTGCTGTGTACCTCGTACATAAAATTATGCCCTTGGTATGGAAGAAAATCCCTACATGTCGGGTGCTGATTTCGGGTGCTGATCCTGCAGAAGAAATTAGAGCGTTGGCTTCAGATTTGGTTCACGTGACAGGTTGGGTTGATGACATAAGAACCAGTTTTCGCCGGTCGAAAATATTGGTAGCGCCCATGCAATCGAGTATTGGTTTGCAAAATAAATTACTCGAAGCCATGTCTTGCGGACTACCGTGCATAACAACGCCTTTATCGAACAACGCATTAGGTGCCATACCGAATCAGGAAATCATGGTATGCTCATCACCTGACGACTTCGCGCATTCCATCGACTTGTTATTAAATAACAGCGACCAATATCAATTACTTCAAAACAACGGGTTGAAATTGGTACATCAGTCATTCGGATGGGAAGGTGCAACAGCTCCATTATTGAATTTATTACTCTGATTTTTAAGGTGTTTCGGTGTCATTTTAATCAATAAACAGTTGTATATTTGATTGCACCAATCAAGAATTTTACCATGAAAAAGTTACTCTTACTTTTTCTCATTCCGATCATTTCATTTAGTTTCACGAACCTGAAATCGTGGACTTATCAAAATCCGGAATCCGTACAAAATATTTCTGCATACGACGCAGCACTTGCCCAATGTGATTTAGATCGTTATCGTTATGTCGATCACAAAAACGTTTTGAAATTCGAATCGGGGCTGCGCGTTGAATTATTATCGGCGAATGAATGCATTGCGCAAGGCATCGCCGTTAAGATGGATCGCGTGCGTAATGCTCCTCCGGAATTTGATACACAACCGATATTTCGTTTAACTGACGATGGAAAAGTGATTGAAATGCTTACACGCAACAAACACAAGTAATTGACCATGAAAAAACTTCTACTAGTTGTTAGTTGGTATTGTGTATCCGCGTTGCATGTAAATGCACAAGTTACTAATGACGACTGCTTTGGAGCAACACCACTTGGAACATTAGGAACACCTGCACCTTGTCCAAACGGAATTGGCGCAACTTCCACGTTCAACAACTTAACTAACGTAAACTCTGTAACTGAGCAGCCGTATACCACACTCATCAATTGTCAGCCCAGCAACAACACGCCAATGGCTTCGCCGGCAACTGACGTTTGGTATTCGTTTGTGAATTCAGGAAACGAAGTGGTTATCACCATCAACGGAAACATTGTTCAACCGAACATCGCTATTTATCAGGGAACCTGTAATGGTCTTATTGGTCGCGGATGTGCTATAGGTGGCGGTAATACATTAACAGCCAATTTCGACCAAATGGTGCCGGGTCAAACGTACTACATTCAAATTAGTGGTGGGTCGCCGACAGATCAAGGCACGTTCAACATGACGTTGCAAAACATTAACGATTGCAGTGATTGTTTAACGGCATCGAACTTAACAGTGAATCCCGCACCGGTTAACGGTCAATATCAGGGTGGCACAACAGTTACGTTTTGTTATACCATTACACAATGGGAACAACAAAACACCAATTGGCTTCATGCTGTTATTCCAACTTTTGGTAATGGTTGGGATTTAAGCACGCTTACCAATTTGCAGGGCGCTGCAACCTGTGATGGTGGTCCCGGTGTGTGGCAATGGTTTAACAATGTTAATACTCCAAATGGAAACGGAATTCTGAGTGGTTTCTTTTTCGACGGAGATATTGTTCAGGGTGGACCAAATGGAAACCCGACTGATAATTTTGGAGACAACTGTGATGGACAAGTGAGCTGGACGTTTTGCTGGACCATTACTGCAAAGGACTGTCCGCCGGCCAACCAAGGAGATGATCTGGGAATTATCATTGACACCTATGGAGATGGTGAAACAGGAAACTGGACGAACATTGCATGCGTAAGCGATCCTGTTTATCAGTTCAATGCATCATTATCTTGCTGCGCGCCTCCTCAAATGACGCAGTTAAATATTGCATGCTTTGGACAAAACAGCGGTTCTGCAACTGCCACTCCTGTGGGTGTCGGTCCCTACGATTTTATTTGGACCGATGCAGGCAATAACGTTATTCAGACTTCAACTAATCAAACAGGTGCAAATACGGTTAACAATTTAGGCCCCGGAACATACACGGTTGAAGTAACCGATCAAAACACATTGTGCGTAATACTGTGCAAGGCAGCAATGGTAACTTAACGGCTACCACAAGTACAACAGATGAATCGTGTGCAGGAGCATGTGATGGAACAGCAACTGCGACTGCATCCGGTGGAACGGGGCCTTACACCTACTCATGGAATACTGTACCGAATCAATTGACACAAACAGCAACAGGATTATGCGCCGGTCAATACATCCTAACTTTTGTAGACGCGAATCAATGTAGTGGTACTGCTACTGTCACAATCTCTTCTCCTCCTGCGGTGACTGCTTCTGTTGTTGCGGTTCCTGCTGCAATCTGTATTGGACAGTCGTCTACATTAACAGCAACACCGGGCGGGGGAAGCGGCACAGGATATACTTACACGTGGAATCCGACAGGAACAGGGACCACACAAAGTGTCACTGTTACACCTGCTCAAACTACACAATACTCAGTAATTGTAACGGATGATAATGGTTGTCAATCGTCACCAGCTAACATAACGGTTACATTGTATCCTCCGCTTAACGTTCAGGTTGTTGCTTTGCCTTCGTCCATTTGTGCAGGTTCTAACAGTACATTAAGTGCGGTTGCCGGTGGTGGAAATGGTGGTCCTTACACATACACCTGGTTACCTGTGGGCACAGGTACAGGAGCTTCGGTTGTTGTTGCTCCCAACACAACTACTACATACACGGTTACTGTAGATGATGGATGTACTACTCCAACAGCATCAGCAGTGGTTACAGTAACTGTGAATCCGAATCCTACTCCAAGCTTTACGGGAACACCGTTATCAGGATGTGCTCCATTATTAACTACATTTACGAATAACACACCGAACAGCGTTTTATGTTCATGGGATTTTGGTGACAACACTACTTCCAATAACTGTGGCCCGGTGAATAATTTGTATACAGCTTCCGGTTGTTACGATGTGACATTAACTGTCACTGATAACAACGGATGCGTTGGAATAATAATAATGCCGTCGTATGTATGTGCATTCGAAAATGTAGTGGCTGATTTTAGTGCAACTCCACAACCAACAACGATCTTTAATACGAATCTTACCTTCACTGATCTGTCCGCCGGAAATCCTACTTCGTGGACCTGGTACTTCGATAATTTAGGAACATCTACTGTTCAAAATCCAACATTCGATTTCCCGAATGAAATTGCTTCTTGTTACAACGTTATTTTAGAAGCTAATAACGCGAACAATTGTCCGGATAGCGATACGTTGGAAGTTTGTATTGATCCTGAATTCATCATCTATTTCCCGAATGCCTTTACACCGAATGGTGACGGTAATAACGATTATTTTATCGGAACAGGATTGGGAATCGTTCAGTATGAAATGTGGATTTTCGATCGTTGGGGGAACATGATTTATTATACCGACAACATTGCTAAGCCTTGGGATGGAACCGTGCAAGGCAAGAGCGGAGAAATTGTACAGATTGACACGTATGTGTGGAGTGCCGTTGTGAAAGATGTATTTAATAAAACGCATAAATATATTGGTCACGTGAATGTGATCAAATAAGACTTACACCCTGCACTTAAGGCTGTGTTGCAGAAATGCACGCAGCCTTTTTTGTTGTCGTTAGTCGAAACTAGTACATTTGTTACGCACGAAATTTTGCTTATGAGTCACACCGCAACGCTTATCATGAATGCCCGTCAGATTGAACAACGCATCAATCGTTTAGCATGGCAAATCTTGGAACACTGCAATGAAGAAGGCAGCATTGTGATTGCAGGCATTGAGAAAAACGGAATTGTGATTGCGGCGCGTATTGCAAAAATTCTGAAGGAAATTTCCCAATTCGATATTGTGGTGTGTTCGGTTAAACTCGGCAAAGACGCTCCACTGGAGCAACCTGCGGTAATCAGTATTCCATCGGATCAATTGCGCGATAAAACAGTCATCGTTGTTGATGATGTTTCGAATTCCGGAAGAACACTGATGTATTCTGTGAAAGCGTTCTTAAATCAACCTGTAAAAGGAATTTTAACTTGCGTATTAGTGGACCGCGATCACACGCGTTTTCCGGTTAAAACTAATTTCGTTGGCTTATCCTTGGCAACAACCATGCAAGAGCACATTCGTGTTGAATTACCCGAGAATGGTGATGCTTCTGTTTTCCTGGAATAATTAAGCTTCCGCTTTTTCGCCCAATACAAACAGGCGAACGAATTCAGCCAACTCAGAGGCTTTTAATCCTTTACCCTTTACTTTGTATTGCGCTTGCAGATAGAATGTCTCGCGATCTTCTAATGTGTTATGAATCCATTGCCACAATTCTCCGTTATTCAGATCGTTGATTAATGGACGTGATCCGTCTTGTTGTAAACGCTCCGTCAAAGCGTCTGTGCTCATCTTAATGTAAAGCGTCACACCCGATTTATTCATTACATCCATGTTATCGAAATAACACGGTGTTCCGCCACCGCACGCAACAATGATATTGTCTTTCTCAATTACTTCGTGCAGCATCTGTTTTTCCAGATCGCGAAAATGCGCTTCACCTTCAGCGGCAAAAATTGCAGGAATGCCTTTACCGGCGCGCGCTTCGATCTCCTGATCCAAATCCACAAATTGCATGTTCATCAACGGCGCCAACTCTCGTCCCAATGTTGATTTTCCGGCTCCCATAAAGCCTACTAAAAAAATTCTCATACTTGATTTAATTTATGCTTAGCAAGGTAAGACTATCCGGCAAAACTACGCTATAATTGAGACAAACCATATTGCCTTGCACAAAATACATATCAACCATTGCGGCATCTGAAGTAATTCGCTTTTCGCCCCAATCTTCTTTCTCTTCCTGAAAATCGTCGAAACCATTTTTACGAAACAATTCCATGGCGGCACCTTCTGTCCATGGTCCGATAGCCTGCCCCCACAAAGAAGCATCTGCACCGCTGTCAATTTCTACACAGCAGAAGCGTTTCATTAAGTCGATTTCGAAAAACAAAGTGAATCCGCGTTGCCAATAATGCCATACGAGTGAGGAACTGTCAACACCTTCCAGTGTTTCGGCTTCTTCCGGCGGACCCATTGATTCCTCCATTTTTTCGGGAAGCATCCGGGATTATTATTCCTGCTGAAAGTCGGATTAACTGTTTTTCAACAGATTATAAAAAAGTTAATAAATCTATTTGCAGGGTAAAATCATGCTGTTATCTTTGCACCCGCATTCATTAAGAGTGGAATTTGATTCCGTAGCTCAGCTGGTAGAGCATTACACTTTTAATGTAAGGGCCCTGGGTTCGAATCCCAGCGGGATCACGATTAGGATCGCATAATAGCGATCCTTTTTGCATTTATGTGGCTAGGATTCTTGTACGCTTCGCTACACATCAATCGCTAAAATTGTCCACCAGAAAATTTCTTTACGCTCTTTCTCCCAGCGGGATCACGATTAGGATCGCATAATAGCGATCCTTTTTGCATTTATAACGCCTGCCCCGATGCTTGGGGACTTTTACGCTGTGCTTCACATCATTCCCTAAAATGTCGAAGCGGTAACGATACAGCATTCAAATAATTTGAATTCACACACGAATCGAGTAATTATTTCCCGAAATTCATATCATGAAATATGCCGTTGCTTTATTGGGAATAATCATATTAATCGCTTGTGGAGAAGAACAAACCACCAATGATGCTAAGGTGCAAGTGCAATTGGATTCTATCAACCAACAACTATTGGCATTACGCGAACAATTAAAAAGTAATGACAATATAAATGATACTAATGCATTAAAGGACAGCAGCGAAATTCCCGATGTTCCACTACCACCGCCTCCTCCGTCACCATTAACCGATGATCGAAAAAAAAACACTGCACCATCACCTGTTGTTGGCGAGTCTGAAACAGCGGTATATTACTACACCGGATCCAAAAAGAAATCGGTCGAAATATCACCTTGGGTTGATGGCAAGCGTACCATTACGTTATATGATCCATTCGGAAAAGTTTCCTATATCTTCTCTGATAGAAATCTAAGTTATAGTATCACCACCCGACTGGTAACATTTCATTCCAACGGTGCTGTGCAAAAAGCTGTTGTGCACAATAATCCCGGGGCAAGCATTTCGTGGAGTGAGTCACAAATAACTTTCAGTATCAATAATGAACCGGAGTGGAAAGAAGTGACGACGTATCCCGTAGAATTGACCATCGACGGCAACCCCAAGTATTACTGGGATAAAAAACAACAGAATTGGGTGAAGCAGGAAGTCCTACACGAGCAACCGGTTCCACAACCCGGGTAACATTATTTCCCCAATTCTTCCAATGCCAATGCTGCATTGGTGTACTGAGGATCTACCTCCAACGCTTTTCGATAATCGGCTTCTGCGTTGGTAACATCTCCTTTGCGCTGATAACAATATCCGCGACCGTAATAACCACGTGGCGACTTCGGATCGGCGTTGATAGCTGCAGCGAAATACTCCATGCCTTTGGTCACCATCTTCGGGTCAGAACCCAGTTTAACCGCATGCAACATGCCCAAATTAAAATTTGCATCGAAATGTTCCGGATTAATTTTTAATAGTCGTGTGTACGCATCCAATGCAGCATTCAACTCATTAACGCTCTGAAAAAAAATACCCAAATTGTATAAAGCTTCTTCACTATTCGGATTTACACGCAACGCATTTTGATAATACTGCGCTGCTAAAGGATCATTCTTTGCTGCAAACAATAAACCCAATTGAATGTACGCACTGTAATAATCGGGCTCCTGTTCTACTGCGGTTTGCATACTTGAAATGGCTTTTGTGGTGTCTCCGAGTTCTTTAAACATCATGCCCTTCATAAAGTACGCCTGAGCATTGTGAACATCTTGCAGCAACACTTCATCCAGTAGTTTCACTTCCTCCTCAAATCGTTTCATGTAATGGTGCAACTGCGCTAAGCGAAGTTTACAGTCCACATTTTTCGGATCAACCTGCACTGCTTTTTTCAGCAAAATTTCGGTCTTCGAAACTTTACCTACGAAAAAATTCACGTCTGCTGCGGTCAACAACCAAACGCTTTTGGTACTATCGAGTTGAATAATGCGATCCATATCATTGATGGCTGCCTCATAATTTTTCGCGCCCAGATGCAATCGCGCACGGGTATGATACAATTCCAGATTGTTCGGATCAGCAAGAATTTTTTGATTGATCGTAGTAAGCGTCTGCGCGGAATCCTTAAGAGAATCATTTTTTCCAGGCTCCGAAGAACCATTTCCGCAAGAAGAAAATCCTAAGAGAATTCCTGTCAACAGCGTTATTTGCACCAATTTCATCATAGCTCAAAATAAAAAACATCCCGAAGTTACACATAAGTTGTGCAACAAACGGGATGTTAGATGTTGTCGTTAAACGACAGATTTGTAGAAATGTTTCAATTCTCAAAAGACCGGGCAACACTTCACGTCAGCTCATCTTTTCTTCTGAACCGAAATCAATTATTCAGACTGTACACCAATCACTAAGAACAACTGCATCGCTGCGCAGCAAAATTCCGGCTGCGAAATACTGCAATTATTCCGCCTCCACTACTGCGTCAGCGCTTGCAGCAGTGAGCGTTTCACGAATTTGTGCTTCAATTTGATCCATCAATTCCGGATTGTCATGGAATAATTGCTTCACCGCGTCACGACCTTGTCCGAGTTTAGTGTCTTCATAACTGAACCACGATCCGCTCTTCTTGATAATGCCGTGCTCTACACCCAAATCAATAATTTCACCCACGCGGGAAATTCCTTCACCGAATAAAATGTCGAACTCAGCAGTGCGGAACGGAGGCGCTACTTTGTTCTTGACAATTTTCACACGAGTGCGGTTACCCGTTGCTGTTTCACCGTCCTTAATTTGTCCGGCACGGCGAATATCCAAACGCACAGAAGCATAAAACTTCAAGGCATTACCGCCGGTAGTTGTTTCCGGATTCCCAAACATCACACCGATTTTCTCACGCAACTGGTTAATGAAAACGCAGCAGCATCCGGTTTTGCTGATGGTAGCCGTCAACTTACGCAATGCCTGAGACATCAAACGAGCCTGTAAACCCATTTTCGACTCGCCCATTTCACCTTCAATTTCTGCTTTCGGTGTTAATGCTGCAACGGAGTCAATTACAATAATATCAATAGCTCCTGAACGAATAAGATTATCAGCAATTTCCAACGCCTGCTCACCGTTATCGGGTTGAGAGATCAACAAACTATCGGTATCCACACCCAAACGTTGTGCATAGAAGCGATCGAATGCATGTTCTGCGTCGATGATAGCGGCAATACCACCCTGACGCTGAACTTCGGCAATGGCATGAATAGCCAATGTTGTTTTACCTGACGATTCCGGACCGTAAATTTCAATAATACGTCCTTTAGGATAACCACCAATTCCAAGTGCAATGTCCAAAGTCAATGAACCGGAAGGGATGGCCTCCATTTGTTCCACCGGATTATCGCCTAACTTCATTATGGTACCTTTACCATAAGTTTTCTCCAGTTTGTCAATGGTTAATTGCAATGCCTTTAACTTTTCCTTGTTTACTTCTTTTTCTTTGCTCATGACTTAAAAATTAAAATGGTTAACTAATAAAAACGAATGTAGCAAGAACAGTAAGCGCGAATCAAGTGATGTTTATAACTACGCACTCTGATGTTGATTACTTACATTCGATCCGGACTACATTGTCAGGACGGTACAAAGTTGAACTACGAGAATGTAATCTATTTACAATCTGCAGAACGGTGTAAAAATAATTTGGTGTTTTGGATGGTTTGGCTAAGAATGTTAGTTTTTTGAAAACGGTAGATTCTGGCGATTTACCGTATTCGGGAAGAACGATTGCCTGCAATGTGCGCTGTGAATAGACACCGGACATAAGATATTTTATTGCGATGCTACTTAAGATTGGAGATTACTTTAAATGTTTCAAAAAATCACTTTGGATATGCAGCAATGAAAAACGGTCTACGATTTAAATCGTAGACCGAGAATGGAATAAAAGGTATTACTTGAAAAGACAGTGTATCATTTGAAGTACATATTAGGTGAACTGATCGTATACGTAAGTATTGTTATTGACAACAACCACACTCAACAATCCAACGTTCAATAACCCAACCCTATTTCTTCAAAATCTGATCGGCGTGGTTTTTCGTATCAACCGCTGTAATGACTTCGTCGATAATGCCTTTTTCGCTGATAACAAACGTGGTGCGAATGAGTCCGTCGAAAATGCGACCCATGAATTGTTTCTTACCCCACACATCGTAAGCCTTAATAACCTCGTGTTTCGTGTCGGCCAATAACGGAAACGGCAAGTTGTACTTTTTAGCAAACTTGGCGTGCGATTTGGCATCATCGGCACTTACACCAACCACTTCGTATCCGGCCTTTTGCATGAACGTATAGTTATCGCGCAAACTGCATGCTTCCGCAGTACAACCAGGCGTATCGTCTTTCGGATAAAAATACAACACCACTTTTTTACCGGCCAGTTGCGCTAACGAAACTTCCTTTCCGTCTTGCGTTTGTCCTTTAAATGCCGGAGCAGGAACACCTGCCTTGAGTTTTGTACTGTGTGCTTTAAATGTTGCTTTTGCCGGCGCCGACTTCTTGGGCGCTGACTTCTTTACTGCTGCTTTGGCAGCAGCTTTTTTAACCGGCTTTTTAACCGCGGTTACTTTTACAGCCGCTTTCTTGGCGGGCTTCGCGGCTTTCTTGGCTCCCGATAGCAATCGAGATGATTTTGAGGCAGATGTTGATGCTTTTCCGGTCGCTTTTTTAGCAGGTGCTTTACGCACAACTTTTGACTTTGCAGTCGCTTTTTTCTTTGCCATAACTGGTTTTAGTTTTAAAACACGCGATTGTTATAATTGTTCACGTGTCGGATATTTTTTAAAAATTCAAATAGTAGTCCTTCGTTAACTCTTTGTACTCGTCGGTGTACTTGTGTCTCCCGTCTTGTTCTATGATGAGCGTGCTTTCCGAAACCTGCGCTTTGGCGGTTGCCGAGAATTGCATGAGCAAACGCTTTTCGGCTTTGTCCGGCGTGGTTTTTACTTTCGTCAGGCGCGTAATGAACAAACCATAACGCCCCGCCAATTCCTGGAATGCAATACCTTCTTTGGCGGGCAATATGACGCAAAACTTGCCCTCTTTGCTTAACAGCAGTGCAGCGCCGCGAATCAATTCTTCATAAGGCAAATACACCGCATGTCGGGCTGCAGTGCGCGGCGCATCGCCGGCAGGTAATGAATCAACAAAGTATGGAGGATTGCTGACGATTAACTCGTAGCGGTGTTCGGTGCTGTTTTGAAACTCTTGCAGGGATTGATGCATGACATGAACGCGCTCCTTCCATGGCGACTGACTCACGTTGAATGCAGCTTCCTCCGCGGCTTCGGCATCAATTTCAATGGCGTCAATTTCAGCACCGCTTTTTTGCGCGAGCATTAACGCAATAACGCCTGTGCCGGTACCAATATCCAACGCGCGACGTACACCGTACGTTTTCACCCAGGCACCCAGCAACACCGCATCGGTACCCACTTTCATAGCGCAGCGGTCCTGACGAATGATAAACTGTTTAAAAGCAAAGGTGTTGGAGGACATAATGGCACCGTTAATTCGCAACGTATGTGTAAGTTACGAAAACTTCTTACATGCCGTCATCCTGCGCCGAATCATCGTTCAGGTACAAACCGATTAATCCTTCTGGCGTGTTGACATACATTTTCTTTTCGGTGCGATCTACGCGTTGCAAAACGCCATCCGCAAGAGGCACCAATACTTCTTTATAACCGTTTTTAGCAATTACCACAGGCTGCATCAAACGATCCATCACTTCACTAATGATACCAACAGGTCCGTATTGTGCATCAATCAGTTCAAAACCGCGCACTTCATGGAAATAAAAATGCTGATCATCCAGTTGCGGTAAAACACTTAACGGCAACCAGCACGTTGAACCAATGTATTCTTTGGCTGCAAAAAGTTCGTCGATGCCGTCAATTTTAACGGTCAACTGATCCTCGCGCAAGTGTGTTTTCGCAATGAAGAATGGAGTCAGTGCGCCGTTCACTTCCAGCAATACGGCATCTAATTTGGCGTAGCGTTGCGGATTGTCGGCATCCAGCTGAATAACGAGTTCTCCCTGAGTTCCAACGGTGCGTTTAACGTACCCGAGAATAAAATGATCTTCCTTTCGAAGCATGTGCAAATGTACATGTAATGGTAAAAAAAAAGCCATCCTTGCGGACGGCTTTTGTATGCATAAAGCGGATATTATCCGTTGTTCTCTGTGTTTTCTGCAGTTTCCTCAGCAGGAGCAGCAGTTTCTTCAGCAACCGGGTTTGCTTTAGCAGCAATCTTAGCAGCTTTAGCTTCTTTAGCAGCAGTTTCAGCTTTCAAACGAGCAGCAGCTTCAGACTTTTCAGCAGAGCTCAAACGGTCTTTTTTACCTTCGATTTTCGCTGATTTGTCCTCTAACCACTTCGCCAATTTTGCATCAGCTTGTTCCTGAGTCATTGCACCTTTTGCAACACCACGGTGCAAGTGGTAACGGTACATGATACCGCGGTAAGAAAGGATAGCACGGCACGTATCAGTTGGCTGTGCACCATTTTTCACCCATTCAAAAGCGCGATCGAAATCGATATCGATCGTTGCAGGATTCGTGTTCGGATTGTAAGTGCCTATCTTCTCAATAAACTTCCCATCACGTGGGGCACGACTGTCCGCTACAACGATGTGGAAGAAAGCATAACCTTTCTTACCGTGGCGCTGTAATCTAATTTTTGCAGGCATTGTCTAATTGTTTTTTGGTTAATAAATTGGACGGCAAAAATAGACAAAATCCTGATTACTGCAACATTAGTAACAAAAAAGGTGCGTTTTTCGATCCCGAAATAGGTGAAAATCGCTTAACTACTCATCTGCCCCATCAATTTGTAGTATCCGACCCAATGCGAAATGGTTAGTTTTGCCGAAAGTTTAATACTAAAACTTACCATGAAAATCGCCTTAATCGGTTACGGGAAAATGGGTAAAACCATTGAAAACATTGCTAATTCCCGCGGCCATGAAATCGTACTGAAAATCACTTCGTCCAATGCCGGCGATTTAAACGTTTCCAACGTGCAAAAAGCGGATGTGGCGATTGAATTTTCCCGTCCCGATCTGGTACTGAATCACCTCGAAATATGCAGAAATGCGGAAATTCCTGTGGTTTGTGGCACAACGGGGTGGATAAAAGAATTGGCCAATGAGCAAGAAAAGTTCAACGCAATAGGAGCATTATTTTATGCTTCTAACTTTAGTCTCGGCGTGAATATTTTCTTTCAGATTAACAAACAGTTAGCACGAATGATGGCCGCGCACAGTGATTACATCGCCATGATGGAAGAAATTCATCACATACATAAACTCGATTCTCCGTCGGGAACAGGAATTACGCTGGCGCAAGGCATTATTGGTGAACATCCGAACTACCAAGCCTATCACGATTATCCGAATCAATTGGAAGGCGAAGTTCCGGAACATACACTGCCTATTGTTTCCAAACGAATTGGTGAAGTGCCGGGAACACATAGCATTCGCTGGGAATCGCCGGTGGACCAAATCACCATTACTCACGAAGCTTTCGGCCGACAAGGGTTTGCTTTGGGTGCAGTTATTGCTGCTGAATGGATGAAAGACAAAAAAGGCGTTTACGGAATGGAGGATTTACTCCGCTTATCCTGAAACCTGCGCGCTTAACCATAATTAACGAAGAATGCACCAAAAACCGCGTATCTTTCCGCACAAATAACAACGTATTTATACATGAGTTGGTTTCTTTTATTCAGCATCTTACCCGCACTCGCCGGACTTTATAAAATTTTTGAAAAGGCGGGAATTCCGGGATGGAAAGCGCTGGTTCCTGTGTACAATTTTGTGGTTTGGATAAAATTGGTGAAAGCCCCGTGGTGGTGGATTTTCCTGGTAATTATCCCTACGGTAGGATTCTTCATGCTAGCGATATTAATCGTGATGTTGTCCAATCATTTAGGAAAAAGAAAATTCACCGATCACGTTTTTGCGGTGTTGGGCTATTTCATTTGGTTACCGATGAACGGATTTTCCAAAGAAGTAAAATGGGTTGGACCACCACCCGAAGTGAAGGACAAACCAATGGTGAAAGAATGGGGCGAAGCAATAGTGTTTGCAGTAGTTGCAGCAACATTGATACGTACATTTTTCTTTGAGGCTTTCGTCATTCCGACCTCATCCATGGAAGGTTCGTTGTTAGTAGGCGATTATCTTTTCGTAAGCAAAATGTCGTATGGTCCGAAAGTGCCGTCAATGCCTCTGACTGTACCGTTTACACACAATACACTTCCGGTAATTGATGATAAAAAATCATATGTGGATTGGGTAGAATTGCCTTATCTGCGCTTACCGGGTTTTGGAAAAGTAGAACGCAATGATATTGTAGTGTTCAATTTTCCTGAAGGTGATACGGTGTATAAAAGCGCGCGTGATCAAAGTTATTATGCTGTAATTCGCAATCAGTCGTTAGAAAGCGGCGTGCCGGAAAGTGAAATTCGCAAACGTTTAATTGATAACGATGAATTATTGGTTCATCCGATCGATAAAGAAGACAATTACGTAAAACGCTGTGTGGCTATTGCAGGCGATGAATTTCAGATCATCAACAATCAATTAAAAGTAAATGGTCAACCGGCCTACGAACCGAAAGAACTACAATTCAGTTATTTCCTAAGTCAGGCTGTAAATACAGATGAATTGGGCGCAATGGGCATTGAGGCTTATGCAACGATGAACGGTATTATTGCGATGTTAAGCAAACGAGAAATTGAGATGCTGATTAAACGTGGCATTAACTGTTTCCCGCTTACCGATAGTGTGCGTGGAAATGCACCTGTTGAACCTAAAGATTTTGCGTTATTCCCGCATCAACCTCAAAACTTCCGCTGGACACGTGACAATTACGGCCCTGTTCGTGTTCCGAAAAAAGGTGCGACAGTTCAGCTGACTGTTGATACGTTGCCATTGTACGAGCGCATTATCCGTGTGTACGAAGGAAATACATTGGAAGTGAAAAACGGAGTAATTTTAATTAATGGACAACCTTCAACTTCGTATACTTTTAAACAAGATTATTATTTTATGATGGGTGATAACCGTCACAATTCGTTGGACTCTCGTTACTGGGGTTTTGTGCCGGAAACGCACATTGTTGGAAAACCGGTATTCATCTGGAATTCGCGAAGTCAGTATATAGGTTTCCGAACCGAACGAATGATGACGTTGGTGAACAAAGAAGGTTTGTCCAAATCGTATTTATGGTTTGTACTCTTCGGAATTGCTGCATCAATCGGCTATTCGCAATGGAAAAGTCGCAAGAAGAAAACAGTAAAACCGGGATTGAAACCGCGTAAATAATTCCATGGAAGATCCGCAAGTTCCGGAACTTAATCACGATAACAATCGGGATGATGCAACACGTGAACAACACGAGTTGGATCAGGTGCAGGATGCTGCGGAAATGAACGAAGTAGTTCCTGTAGTTCCGAAAAAGCGCAAACCCATTTGGAGAGAATGGTTGGAGGCATTGGCATTTGCGTTCATCGGAGTGCTGATATTAAAAACATTCTTTTTCGAGCCCTTTGCCATTCCTTCCGACAGTATGGAAAAATCCTTGCTGGCAGGAGATTATGTGGTGGTGAACAAATTGGCATACGGAGCGCGAATTCCGATGACGCCATTAAGTATTCCGTTCTCGCATCAGGATGTATTGGGGCTAAAAGCATATACCACGTGGTTTACGCTTCCTTACATGCGTGTGCCCGGATACAGCGATGTGAAACGTAATGATATCATCGTATTTAACTTTCCTGCTGAAGAAGAGTTTCCCATTGAAGGACATACTGCCGAGCATCCGCCGGATCATAAAACTCATTTTATTAAACGTTGTATCGGACTGCCGGGTGATACACTGCAACTCGTGGATGGAGAAGTCATGATCAATGGGAAAGCCGTTGAAAGTCCGTCCCTGGCTATGTTCGGCTACACCATTAAAATTGACAGTGCGAAACGGGACAGCCTAAATCTGGATCAAATTGGAATGGCGCGGGAAAGTTATCAGGGACGAAACATGATGATTTCTGTTTCCATGATGAAATTAACAGCAGATAGTATTCGACGATTGCCATTTGTTATTTCGGTTGATCGTGAACTTTCCAAATCGGGAGCTCACGATGATCAATTGCATCCGCGAAACGAAATTTTCCCCTGGAATCTGGATCAATACGGACCACTCATTGTTCCGAAAGAAGGCATGACGGTTTCCTTGCATCCGGATACGTTATCGCTGTATGAGGACATTATTGTAAATTACGAACATCATAAACTGGAAGTCATCGGAGACTCGGTATATATTGATGATAAGCTCACGAAAAACTATACGTTTACGATGAACTATTATTTCGTTATGGGCGACAATCGTCACTACTCCATGGATTCCAGGTATTGGGGCTTTGTGCCGGAAGATCACATCGTAGGAAGAGCGAGTCTGATATTGTTTTCGTACGATAAAAAAGAAGGCGGCGTTCGTTGGGGCCGCATGTTCAGCGCCATACAATGAACGAGATCGTCGCACAATTTTCTGACCTGAATTTTATATTGCTCTTGCTGGCTGCATTTGTAGCGGGTTTCATCGATTCCATTGTAGGCGGCGGCGGACTCATTCAATTGCCCGCATTTTTTCTGGCATTTCCAACGCTTCCCGTAGCAACTGTTTTAGGTTCCAATAAGTTTGCTGCATTTTTAGGCACATCTGCTGCAACCGTTCAGTATTTGCGTAAAACAGAAGTCAATTATAAAGCCACTTTACCGGCAATAGTAACCGCGCTTATATTTTCAGTTTTGGGTGCGAAACTGATTTTGTGGTTTGATAAAGAACTCATCAAACCGGTGATTCTTGTATTATTAATTGCGGTTGCGTTGTACACGTTTTTCAGAAAACAAAGCGGTATAACAACTTCAACACCGCGAATAAAATATGTCATTCCGCTTTCGTTGCTTACAGGAGCGGTGCTGGGTTTGTACGATGGCTTTTTCGGTCCCGGAACAGGCACATTTCTAATTATCATTTTCGTTTCCGTGTTTCAACTCAATTTCATGCATGCTGCAGTAAGTGCGAAATTGGTGAATGTGGCAACCAACTTTGCGGCGCTTGCTCTGTTCATGTACAATGGCGTTATTCGCTTCGACATTGCAATTCCGTTAGCAGTACTTAATATTACAGGATCATTGCTGGGCGCGCGTCTGGCATTGAAAAAAGGAAGCGAATTCATACGTATTTTGTTCTTAGTCATCGTAACGCTGATGATTCTTCGTTTTGCTTACGACGTATTATTCTCATGATTGCGACAACTCCTCTCCCACTTTGTTATTTGCCGCCGACAATTTGGTTTCGACAGACTCTGCAACAAGAACATGTTGTTGTTGATTTAAATGAAAATTTCATCAAGCAAACGTGGAGAAATCGCGTTCAAATTGTTGGTGCCAATGGTGTTCAAAATTTGATAATTCCTGTGGTGCATGATCGTGATGCACGCGCTATCGGCAACATACGAATTGAATACAAAGACGACTGGCGCCGCCAACACCGTCATGCCATTCAATCCGCATATGCCAATACGCCCTTTTTCGAATATTATAGCGAATCGCTTTTTGCGTTTTATGAAGGCAACCGCTTCGAGTTGCTAAGCCAATTTAACCTCGCTATAGCTCATTGGTGTTTCAAAATGCTAAAAATACCGGTCAACATTAGTAAAACCGAAGACTTTGTTCCTTATTCAGAAAACGATTTTCGACAGCTTATCTCTCCAAAATCGAATTGGCCTCAGCAGCAGCAATACAAACGATATATCCAACCATTCGAACATAAATTCGGTTTTGTGCCCAATTGCAGCATTATTGATGCACTATTTTGTTGTGGCCCCGAAACAATAAAAAGTTTAAGTTCGCTGTAACTTTTTGGTACTTCAACCGTCTTTGTGGCGTATGATCCGGACGACCCTGCTATTTATTCTTATTGCGCTGGCTATCACGAGTCAAATAAATGCGCAACAACTCTTCACCTTAAGCGGCACGGTAGCAGATTCCACAAACGGAGAAAGTCTGCTTGGAGCGGTAGTCTCTGTACAACGAACCGGTAAAGGAATGGCCACCAACGAATATGGCTTTTATTCGATTAGTTTACCTCCCGGAAATTATAAAGTCGCGGTACAATTTACGGGCTATAAATCCAAGGTTTACGATGTACAGCTGAACGGAAACACCACGTTGAACATTAAAATTTCGAACAGCAGTGCACAGATGAAAGAAGTGGTGATTACCGCAGACAAAGACAAGAATGCGGAACAGATTACGTCTACACAAATGAGTGCCGTGAATATTCCGATCGAAAAAATACGTTACGTACCAACTATCGGCGGGGAAACGGATGTGATCAAGGTAATGCAGTTAATGCCCGGTGTAAAACGCGGTGGCGAAGGACAGAATACGATGCTCGTGCGTGGCGGTACGGGAGATGATAACTTGATTTTATTGGATGAAGCGGTCGTTTACAATGTATCTCACTTGTTCGGATTCTTTTCAGTATTCAACAATGATGCACTGAAAGACGTCACGATGATCAAAGGTGGATTTCCGGCGCAATACGGTGGGCGTTTATCGAGTGTGATGGATATTCGCATGAAAGATGGCGATATGAAAAATTACCACGCTGAAGGCGGTATTGGCTTGTTGTCATCGCATTTAACCATTCAAGGTCCTATCATCAAAGACACGTGCAGCTTCATCTTATCCGGACGTCGTTCATACATCGATCGTGTATTCAAGCTAGTAAACGGACAAGATATTCTACCGTATTACTTTTATGATGCAACACTAAAAGTGAATTATATCCTGAACGATAAGAATCGTTTTTATGTGAGTGCTTACACCGGTGATGATGTTTTATCACCACCCAAAACAGAAGAAGGATTATTTGAGGGAGGATTTCGCTTAGGGAATTTCACTACTACAGCCCGCTGGAACCACCTGCACAGTCAAAAACTATTTTCCAACTTATCTCTTATACATACCCGCTTTCGTTACGATGTGGAAGCGAATATTCCCGGCAATTCTTTTTTGGCAAAATCACGTATTGCTGATTACGGTGTGAAATATGACTTCAGTTATTTTAGAAATCCTGATAGTAAAATTCGTTTCGGATTTATGGGCACCCTTCACGGTTTCCGCCCAAATGTTGTCAATACAGCCGGTGAAATTTCCGAGTTTATTCGTTCGCGCGAAGGGCAACTCATGCTCAATTTTGAAACCGGCGTGTACATTCAGCACGATCATCAGATTACGGAACGCTGGAATTTGGCATATGGCTTTCGACAGTCGTTTCTAATTGCGAAAGGAGCAACATACACCTCACCGGAACCTCGTCTTGCGGCGACATTCATTATTGATGAGAAGAATTCCATTAAAGCCAGTTATGCACGCATGACACAATATGTGCATTTGGTTTCCAGTTCGGCTATTGCATTACCTACCGACTTATGGTATCCGGTCACTAAACGAACTAAGCCATTACATTCTAATCAAGTTGCGGTTGGATTCAATCACAATTTTCCAAAAGCAAAAACCATTGTAACCATTGAAGGTTATTACAAGCACATGCGTAACTTAATTGAATATCGGGAAGGTGCTGTTTTAGTTTTAAATGATAATTACGAGGATGAATTGGTTGCGGGAACCGGACAGAGTTACGGCACTGAGTTGTTCATTCACAAAACTGATGGGCGCATCACAGGATGGATTGGCTATACACTTGCCTGGACTACACGTCAGTTTGACGAGTTAAACGGAGGAAAGCCTTTTTATGCGCGTTATGATCGTCGTCACGATTTGAGTATTGTAGCAACCGGAGAAATTACCAAGCGTTTCTTAGTATCGGCGGTTTGGGTGTATTCCACCGGGCAACGATTTACACCTGTCATCGGATATTTTGCAATGCCCAATTCTTCAAACACAAACATTAACACACTTCCGATTTATGGGGAACGTAATGGCACTGTTTTACCATCCGCGCATCGTCTCGACATCAGCTTCATCATTAAATCAAAAGATCAAACTACTCGTAAATGGCTGAAATGGCAAGGTGAATGGAGCTTTGGATTCTACAATTTCTACAATCGTGCGCAGCCGTATCGTATTGAAGTTGTTCAAACCGACTCCGGTAATTTTAAATATGTTTCACGCGGGCTTTTTGGAACAATTCCATTTTTCGCCTACACTTTCAGATATTAAACTATGAAATATGTATACTATTTCTTTATCACTTTAAGCTGCACCATCACTGCGTGCTTACCTCCACCGATTGATGTGGATGTGGAACCTGCTCCTCCTCGCTTGTGCATTGCTTCCCAAGTATTCGGCAATAGTGGAATTTTAGTGGGCCTTACACGCAGCTATAGTCCTTTGGAAGGTTCTGTTAATGATGACAGTACCGGGCAAGATTTACTCGAACGTTTGCTGGTAGAAAATGCAGTTGTTACAGTTGATTATAGCGGAGGAACAGATACTTTATATCAAATTGCCCCGGGTATTTATACCAGTATCGTAACTACATTAAATGCCGGTGAAACATACACGATTCGTGCTTATGATCCCGCCTATAATTTGAACGTTTGGGCAGCTACAACAATGCAGTCGCAAATGGAATTTGATACGTTATATCCGGTAATTACAAGAGGTACTCAGGATACAATAGTTAGCTTTAAGTTTAAACTTCTTGATAATGTCAATTCAAACAATTACTACGTTGTAAACTTCGTTAAGAAAGTTCAGGGAGATAGTACGTTTGACATTAACAACATCTTTGCAGCCGGATCTAATGAAGTTCTGACCGAATTTGAATTGTACGATGACCGTTCGTTTGAAAACGGCGTCCTGAATAAAGAAATTCGTATATTCTCTGCTCATCACACGGATACCGTAGCAGTAGTCGTTTCTGAAATTACACAAGGTTACTACGAATTTCTGACGGCGTTTAAGCGTTCTAGTTCCGTGTTCAATCAGCTTACCGGGGAACCGATTAATTATCCGTCAAATGTCAACGGAGGACACGGTTATTTCACGATGCACCGCATGAATGCAACCGTTTTCGATCTGAATCAATACTAAAAGAAACCGATTCAATTCTTGCATCTTCGCTCGGGATAGTCGATTATTGTAATACACTAATTCTCTATCCATGTCCTCCCGTCGCGATTTTTTACTCAAAGCCGGCTTAAGTACCGGAGCTTTCATGATTCCTTCCGTTTTTGAACCCATGTGGTCCAAAGGGTTGGAGCGGCAATTAGAAAAAGTTCATGGCGTATCTCCCAATCTTGTTGCCGCTGATGAGGATTTCTGGAATTGGGTGCGCGTGAATTATTCAATTAATCCAAACCTAATCAATTTGAACAATGGTGGCGTGAGTCCACAACCTTTGCCGGTTCAGGAAACGCATATCCGATTTTACAAACACGCTAACGAAGGACCGTCCTATTTCATGTGGAGAGAAATGGACAAAGGACGGGAACCATTGCGGAAAAGGTTGGCAGAAATCGCAGGTGTAAATCCTGAAGAAGTTGCCATTAACCGCAATGCTACAGAAGGATTAAACAGCATAATTTTCGGATTAAATCTGAAAGCGGGCGATGAAGTCGTATTGTGCAAGTACGACTATCCCAACATGATTAATGCATGGAAACAGCGTGAAAAAAGAGACGGCATAAAACTCGTTTGGATTGATCTGAATATACCTGCTGAGAATGAAACCGAAATTGTAAATGCTTACACTGCAGCATTTACGGACAAAACAAAAATCGTTCACATTACACACATGATTAATTGGACGGGACAAATAGTACCTGTTCGAAAAATTGCGGATAAAGCGCATGCCAAAAACATTGAAGTCCTGTGTGACAGCGCCCATACTTTTGGGCATTTTGAATACACCATTACTGAATTGGGTTGTGATTATTGGGCGACGAGCCTACACAAATGGATGTGTGCACCGTTCGGTACGGGAATGATGTGGATTCGCAAAGAAAAAATTGCGAATGTTTGGGCGTTGTTATCGGCCCCGGAGCCGGATGGGAAAGATATTAGAAAGTTCGAGTCTTTGGGGACGCGTTCGTTTGCAGCAGAGATGGCAGCCGCCTCCGCTCTTGACTTTCATCAACTAATTGGCGGAGCGAGAAAAGAAGCACGTCTGCGATATTTGAAAAATTACTGGTTGGATAAAGCTTCGAAAATTCCGGGCATAATTAAATTTACCTCTACGTTACCTGCATTTTCATGTGCTCTTGCCAACGTGGGTATTGAAGGTGTAACACCGGAAGAAATTGAGCGCAAATTGTTGGAGAAATACCGTATTCACTGTGTCGCCATCAAATGGGAAAAGGTTAATGGTGTGCGCATAACACCAAATGTGTACACGTCTCTTCAGGATCTTGATTTGCTGGTAAAGGGTCTTTCAGAAATTACTCAAGAACGAAAATGAAGAAGGCAATTTTTATTGTGTTAGCTGCTGTTAGTATTACAACATTAGTTTGGGTAATTATTAAAAATCCGGACTCGAAAATTGTTGTACATACCAACTCAGTTCCGCAGCCCATCGGGCCTTACAGCCAAGCGGTTGTTCACGATAATACCATCTATGTATCAGGACAAATTGCATTGAATCCGAAAACAGGGCAATTAGATACAACTTCCATTCAAGCTGAGACAAAGCAAGTCATGAATAACATTCGTGGAATTCTTGCAGCTTCCGGACTTGAAATGAAACACATTCTCAAAGCCACCATTTACCTGACCGATATAAAGTTCTTTCCGCAAGTAAATGAAGTTTACGGTGCATTTTTTAACGATAAAAACTATCCGGCACGTGAGACAATTGCTGTAAAAGCCTTGCCTAAAGGGGCACGAATAGAAATAAGTGTTAGTGCGGGATTCTAAAAAAATGGGAAGGTTAGATGGACCATCTCTTTTTTTATTTTTCTTTCTGTTTATTTTGAAGGCTAAAATTCGTGAATGACGTATCTTTACCCCTGAAACTACCGAATTATGTCGCAGGCAAAAGAAATTTCCGGCTCAAAAATGAATCTAGAATTCAACAAGAATGAAGACGGTATGAAGTTGCTCATTTCTAATTTGCAACGAAAGTTGGAAAAAGTGGCGGAAGGTGGCGGAAAGGGCCGCATTGCCAAACTTCACGAACAAGGTAAATTAACTGCCCGTGAGCGTATCGCTTATTTGCTTGACGAAAATGCCCCATCCATTGAAATTGGAGCCTTTGCCGGAGAAGACATGTACGAAGAGCATGGCGGTTGTCCTGCAGGCGGTGTTGTGATTGTAATTGGTTATGTGCGTGGCAAACAATGCATAGTTGTAGCGAATGATGCAACGGTTAAAGCTGGTGCATGGTTTCCTATTACGGGTAAGAAGAACTTACGCGCGCAGGAAATTGCGATGGAAAATCGTTTACCAATAATTTATTTGGTAGATAGTGCCGGCGTGTATTTGCCTATGCAGGATGAAATCTTTCCTGATAAAGAACACTTTGGTCGAATTTTCCGAAACAATGCGATCATGTCCTCTGAAGGGATCGTACAAATTGCAGCCATTATGGGCTCCTGTGTCGCAGGTGGCGCTTATCTGCCCATTATGAGCGATGAAGCTTTAATTGTAGACAAGACCGGCACTATTTTCCTTGCAGGAAGTTATCTGGTTAAAGCTGCGATCGGTGAATCAATTGATAATGAAACACTCGGCGGTGCTACGACACACTGCGAAATTTCAGGAGTAACAGACTATAAATGCAGTGACGATAAAGATTGTCTAGATCGCATTAAAAATATTCTAGATAAAATTGGTTCCTACGAAAAAGCCGGTTTCGACCGAATTGCGGGCAAAGCTCCGGCGAAGGAAGCGAAAGAAATTCTAGGAATTATTCCGGATACTCGCGATAAGGCCTACGACATGCATGAAATTATCGATCGTTTGGTTGATGCGGATTCGTTCGAAGAATACAAAAAACTCTACGGTCAATCTATCGTGTGCGGATATGCACGGGTGGATGGTTGGGCTGTAGGAATTGTTGCTAATCAGCGTAAGGTAGTGAAGAGTAAAAAAGGCGAAATGCAATTCGGGGGAGTTATTTATTCCGACTCAGCCGATAAAGCCGCGCGTTTCATCATGAATTGTAATCAGAAGAAAATTCCGTTGGTGTTTTTGCAAGATGCTACCGGATTTATGGTAGGCTCGCGCTCGGAACATGGCGGCATCATTAAAGACGGAGCGAAAATGGTGAATGCCATGAGCAATTCGGTTGTTCCTAAATTTACGATCATCGTTGGAAATTCTTTTGGTGCAGCTAATTATGCCATGTGCGGTAAAGCATACGATCCGCGACTTATCGTTGGATGGCCGACGGCACAAATCGCAGTGATGGGCGGAGCGCAAGCAGCAAAAACGTTACTTCAAATTCAGGTTAGTACATTGAAAGCGAAAGGTGAAGAAATTACTCCTGAAGACGAAAAGGCTTTGCTGGATAAGATTACACAGCGTTACGAAAAACAAACTACACCATATTACGCTGCGGCACGATTATGGATAGATGCTATCATAAATCCATTGGATACACGCAAGTGGATTTCAATGGGTATAGAAATGGCAGACCACAGCCCGATTAAGAAACGTTACAATGTTGGAGTTATACAATCATAAAATGAATCGCATGAAAAAATTAGTTGCTGCACTCGGAATAGTCTCTTTGCTAACAGGATCCTGGATCGCGTATTCTTCGTTTACGGCGGTTCAAACGGATAATCGTTACATCATCGCATGTTTTCAAAAAGTAAAAGAAACCTCATCAGGTTCATACTTCAGAACGCAGGAATGGTCTGCGCTTGCAAATAAGATCAAGGAAAAAAAGGAAGATGGCTCACACCTCGTTGGGGTTGGTCATCACGCGTATTCCTGGATTGGTATTTTTATGAATTCTGATCATATTTCCAATTCAACATTCGTTATGGCTGAAGAGGTGGAAGAATTGAAAATAAAAATTCGCGAGAAATGGGATGCCGGCTGGAATTTGGTCAACATCGATTACTTCAAAGGTCAATGGGTGGCTGTTTTATTAAAAGACAGCGACTACGAAGACAGTGGTTATGCATTCAAAAATTCGTTGGATGATTTCAAAACTTCCATTGACAACATGTGGGAGAAAGACATTTACTTGGCAGATGTAGCTTATGCTCAAGGATTTTGGGTAGGAGCTTTTGTGAAGAGCAAACGTCAAACAAAAAATGCGTACATCATCCGCGAATCATGGGATGAATTGCGTCCCGCGATCAAAGAAAAATTTGATGTAGGATATCAGTTATTATCCGTTCAATACGGCGATGGTTCTTGGTTCGCAACTTTAGCTGTTGATGATAACATCACCGCAAGTGCTGTAAACAAATGTGAAACGCTCGACGATTTCATGGAAAAATACGAAGAGCGAAAAGAGAACGGATACAAGCTGGTTAGTTTCGCATCGCGCCTCGAAAACTAAATCAATACAATTATTGTTTGATCAATCGTTGACCGTTCGACATACGTCCGTTCGCTTCAACGGTCAGCACATACATTCCCGCATTTAATGCGCTCACATCCAAACGTTGTGTAGTTATTCCACCGTTTGCACTGTGGGTAACACGAGATACCATTCTGCCGCTCAAATCGGTAATCGTAACTTGTACTTGCGAAGCACCTGATGCATCAAACTGAATCTGAACTTCATTTTGCGCAGGATTCGGAACTAGTGGCGCCAACTGTAAATTACCGGTCGTTGCAGGAAAAACAGATGTTGTCAAACAATAGTTCTCCATGGCAAGCACAGATCTGTATACATTTAATCGTCCGCCCGTTACGCATAAACCATTAAGAGACGACAGCACATCAACAGAATCCAGAACCATATCACGCACAATCGCAGCAAAACTATCCGGATACATTTTGTAATCATTAATAAACGCAGGACATCCCGCAGATAACACCAATGCAACAGCACCTGCAACGTGAGGTGTAGCCATTGATGTTCCAGACAACGTATTGTAACCGTTATTGTTGGTTGTAGACAGAATTGACGAACCGGGCGCTCCAAGATCAATGGTTGTTGCTCCATAACCTGCTCCCGTTGTTTTGACATCAAAACGCGTTGTATTCGTAACCGCAATCATGTAAGAACTTGCACATGCGGTTGGAATATCACCCACATTGTCAATATTCCAATTCTGATTGGCTGTAGCCGCTGCAGATAAGATACCATATACGCCCATAGAATCGTACATCGCACACCAAATCGGGTAATTGGCCGGTTGACCACCATCTACACCAAAAGATGAATTTGTGCTTACTACAAATGCTCCTGCAGCACCGAATGATTGATTATACAGCTTACGTTGGTCCAACGCATACGAATAAGCTTCCACTACTTCGGCCTCATCTCCTGAAGAACCCATAATCGCCATCACTTTCACGCCCCAGTTTACGCCAACGACACCAAGATTATTATTACCACGTGCACCCACTGTTCCCGCTACGTGCGTTCCATGATTGTCTGAAGTTATATTACCATTGCTATTGTAGGCATTCCAACCGTTGAAGTCATCGATATATCCATTATTGTCATCATCAATTCCGTTGTTCGGAATTTCATTATAGTTCTTCCAATAATTCAAATCCTGGTGACTTAATGAAAATCCGCCATCAATCACTGCAACAACAATCGTGTCACCGGTTGCTGTTAATCCACCTGTCGTAATATCCCAGGCATCTGTTGCGTCAATATCTGCGTCAATTGTTCCTCCGTTCTGACCTGTATTTTTCATGTCCCACATGGTTCCAAATTGGGTATCATTCGGAACAGTTTCACGCGGTGCTACATAATGGTTAAACTGCGCCATCTGCAACGTCGAGCATGATTTCGCAGCACTCAACAACGACTCCATCCCTACTCCATCCGTAAAAGTCAATTTCCAAATGCGCATATTTTTAGAAGCCAACTCAGCGTTCACCAATGCAAATCCAGCTTTCGCAAAATCCTCCTGCACATCTCCTAAAGACGCGTCAGGCTTAAACATGACAAGCAATTGATTAGGCACATAACTTCCCGGATTGATGATAACCGGAAATTGCGGAACCGGCGCGTCAACTACCGGATTAGTGGCTAATGGAGCTTGCGCAAGCAGCGCAACACAAACAAACTGGGAAATAAAGAAGGAAATCTTTTTCATGAATTAGTGTTGAGTACTAACAAATATAACATTCTCAAAGTGCAAATCCTCCTCCACATTGTTAACTTTATCAGGTGACATTCGCGATTTACAAATCCTCAGCCGGATCCGGAAAGACATTTACCCTTGTCAAAGAGTATTTGACGATTGCTCTTTCCGATTCAGCTCAAAATTCAAGAAAATTCAAGAAAATTCTGGCGATTACCTTTACCAATAAAGCCGCCGGAGAGTTGAAGGAACGTGTTATCAAAGCGTTGGTCGAACTAAGCAATTCTCCGGGCAAGCGCTCAACCCTTGCCCGTGTATTAGAAGATGAAATGAAATTGGATGGCGCGGAACTACAACGCCGTTCAAAAAATCTCTTACACGAGATACTTCATCATTATAATGATTTCAGCATCAGTACCATTGATAGCTTTACACACCGCGTCGTTCGGGCGTTTGCGCATGACCTGAATTTACCTCAGAATTTCGAGCTGGAATTGGATGCAGAAGAAATGACAGCAGAAGCGGTAAACGTGTTGATGTCGCGGTTAGTTGCAAAGGACAGTATCCTCGAATTACTAAGACAATTCAGCGAATCACGTGTTGATGAAGAGCGCGGATGGCAAGTGGATGATGAATTGAAAAAATTCACTAACCACCTCTTAAACGAAGAAGGATTTTTGCGGTTGATGAAAATCCGTGCGTTGGAAATTGAGGATTTTATTGGTATTTATAAAAAGATACGTGCAGCACAGGATAGCTTTTCAAAACAAATAGCGCAACTGTCTGATGAGGCCATCAGGTATTGTAACCGATTTCAATTAAAAGCTGAAGATTTCTACCAGGGAAAAAAGGGAATCTTTAATTGGTTCAGAAAATTAAACGAAGAGCAGGACGGTATAACGTTATTGGCCCGCAACAGCTACGTCACAGATACCATTATCAATGATCGATGGTTGTCGGCCTCTAAAAAAGATCAACCGGAAATGCAAGTGCATATTCGTGAACTCGCCGGCATTGTGCGAAAGTTAATTGCTTTGGATGCAGATGCGGCGCTTTACATTACGCGTAAGCAAATTGCACGGAACATTTTCGCATTGGCCTTACTGCGCGAAATTGATCGCATCATGGAGGAATTCCGTACACAGGATGGCATTGTACACATTTCGGAATTCAACAAGCGTATTGCCGAAATTGTAAATACGGAGCCGGTACCTTTCATTTTCGAACGTATAGGTGAACGTTTTGACAACTTCATGATTGACGAATTTCAAGATACGTCATCACTACAATGGCTTAATCTTGTTCCGTTAATTGAAAACGGACTCGCCTCGGGCCATCAATCCATAGTTGTTGGCGATGGCAAACAAGCGATTTACCGTTGGCGTGGAGGCGATATCGAACAGTTTAATGCATTGCCAAAACTTAAAGACGCAGAGGAGAACCCAATCTTACGCGAGCGGGAAAAAGCATTAGGACGTAACGCTCAGGAAGTACTGCTAGGAAGCAACTACAGAAGTGCTGCAGAAATAGTGTCGTTCAACAATATGTTCTTTGAGCAATGTGCGAACTTGTTACATTCTGAATTACAGAAAATTTATCATAACGCTGCACAAGTTGCCGGTTCAGGAAAGGCAGACGGCTATATAGAATTGCAAGCACTGGAACTATCAAAAGAAGAAGATAAACATGCAGATGCTACGTTAGCTGCAGTTATAAAACTGCATACTGAAGGTTGGGCATATCGGGACATTACCATATTGGTTCGAAAAAACGATGAAGGTGCTGTATTGGCTCAATTGCTGACGCAGCATCAGATTCCGATTATTTCGAATGAATCATTATTGTTGATTCACGAACCGAAAGTACAATTACTGGCTGCTTTGTTGCAGTGGCTAGAGCAAAAAGAGAATAAAGAGCTCATGCTCGAAATTATAACCGCGCTTACCATTTCTAATCCGGAACATCATGTGTCGCATGAAATGTTGGAGACAGGTTTACGCTCATCTTCCTCGTTTGCAGCTTTATTGCAACAACTAGTTCCGGAATTACAGTTCCGGGAATTACAGTTGTTATCGGTATATCGGCGTGGTGAAAAATTAAAGCAATGGTTATTTGGTCAATCGCTGAATGATACATACGTCAATTTCTTCCTTGACGAATTATTCCGATTTACCATTAACCGTAAATCGGGAAAAATAAGTTTTGCCGAATGGTGGGAAAAACGGAGTCAAAAAGCTGCTGTCGGGGCATCTGAGGGTATCGATGCCGTTCGGATAATGACCATACACAAATCAAAAGGATTGGAATTTCCTGTAGTAATAATGCCTTACGTTAACTGGAAACACAGTTTTAGATTAACCGACTTATGGGTTGATCTGAATGACCCATTAGTTCCGGAATTAAAAGTCGCTGTGGTCAACAATACCAGAGAGATGTTGTTGAGTTCAGTCGAAGAAGCGATTGTTCGGGAGAATGACAAGATCTTGTTGGATAACTTGAACTTGCTTTATGTAGGAATGACGAGAGCCGAAAGACGCCTATATGTTTTCTACGATGATGTAACGATGAAGGATGATAACATCACCACAGCATCGCATGTAGTTAAGAAAGCATTAGCGAATTTGGCAATTACAACAGAACAGGGAATTTCGACTTACGGTACACCTACTGCACCAACACACGATCAGGAAAAAACGATTGCAAGTCACGCACTGCCGTACAATAAAGCCGATAATTGGGAACACCAACTCAAAATCTATTCCCGCAGTGCAGAAGAATGGGACGATAATATGCAACCACGCCGCATGGGTAAACTGTTGCATTATTTGCTGGAACAAACATTGCTGTTAAATGATGTTAATGCTGCTTTACGCAAAGCTATTCATCTGGGTAAAATGACTTCCGAGATGCAGCAGGAATTGAAAAATCGGTTGAATGAAATTTTCGCCATGACCGATTTTAAATCCATTCTCGAAAGTGGAACTTGTCTCCCGGAAGTCGAACTGATCGGTACAGACGGCAGCATTTTACGACCTGATCTTGTTATTAAAAAAACAAATGAGCTTATCATTATTGATTACAAAACCGGTGAACCTAATGATTCGTATAAACAGCAGGTGGAGCAATATGCAGCTCGCTTTCGACAAATGAATTATTCCTCTATTTCCTGTGGAATCCTTTACACCACAAAGTTGCAATTGCAGCTGTGGAACTATTAACTTTGAGATGTTTATTCCACTTTTATTATGGCCTCTTTCGACATTACCTCCAAACTCGATCCGCAAACTCTGGACAATGCAATAAATTCCGCACGCAAAGAAATTTTAGGACGATTTGATTTCAAGGGAAGTGCAACCACCATTGAATTGAATAAGAAGGATATGGTTTTGAATATACATACCGAAGATGAAATGAGATTGAAATCCATCATCGACGTTATTCGCATGCGAATGATCAAACAAAGTCTCGATCCGCGGAGTTTAGATGAGGGAAAGGCGATAGAAGCTTCGGGTAATACAATTCGTAAAGACATCAAGATTAAGCAGGGAATTGATAAAGACGCGGCGCGAAAAATAATGAAGGACATCAAAGACTCCAAACTGAAAGTTACCGCCCAGCAAATGGACGATCAGATTCGAGTGACCGGTAAAAAAATTGACGATTTACAAGCGGTAATGACTGTGCTGCGTGGTAACGATTATGATTTACCCTTGCAGTTCGGAAACTTCAAGTAGTATTTATTTCACTACTTTAACTGAATGCGAAACGCCATCCTCATTGCGGCTTTGTACGACATAAATACCGGGTTGCCACATTCCTGTATTCATATAAATTGTACCGGCGTTCATTTCTTGATCGAACAACATTCTGCCGGTTGCATCGAACACCGTTAGTCGTCCTGCCTCAACACTTTCAATAGTCAATACATCGTGAACCGGATTTGGATAAACCAAAATTCCGGCAAAATTTTCACTTGGATGAACTGCAGAAGTAAACGGAGTCCAGCTCATATCAACCGCGGTTACGAAGCCGTCACCGATTCCTGAATACTGGGGATTCCAGGCCAGGTAAGTAGGGAAATTTGAACTATACGTTGTTCCTGTAATAAATACAACAGTATCCGCTGTAACCGTGCAACCCGCGTTAAATTCAGTATTGGATCCTCCCACGAATGTTCCTAAAACTAATGCTCCTGCTGTGTCTAACTTGAGCACGTACACATCATTACCCCCGGTAAGCGTATCGCTGAACGAGCCGGGAGTTACCGGAAATGTAGGACTTTCAGTAGTTCCTGACAAGTAAACATACTTCCCCTGAACATTAATATCCATTCCTGCATCCATCAGTGCTCCTCCCAAAAAAGTACTCCAGACAATATTTCCTGAAGTGCTCATCTTGAATACAAAGGCATCACCGCTACCTGAATAATTCGGTTGCATCGCAGGACCTTCAATCGGGAATAACGGACTATATGTAAAGCCCGTGAGATACAAATTACCCGCGCTATCTGCAGCAATTCCGTTGGCATCTTCATTCGCACTTCCTCCAATTAACGTAGAGTATAATAACGCGCCGCTCATATCCATCCGAACTACGTACACATCGGGAATTCCCATGTTGACTTGCTGATATGCGTTTGGTGTTGTAGGAAAATTATTACTGAATGATCCTCCACAAAATGCAATTTCCTGATTATTGAGTACCACAACATCGTGAATATCCTCACCACCCGTTCCACCAAAAAATGTTGACCACTGTGGTTGTAAGTTAACGTCCAGTCTACAGATGAATGCGTCCAATGTACCGCTGTTATTCGGGTACAAACCCAATGATGACATCGGCAATGTCAATGATGTAGCAGATCCGCAAATAATCACATCAAGATTATCACTGATGTCAACACCCAATCCCTGTTCTCCTCCTGTTCCACCAAAAAATGTAGAACGCAGCAACACGCCGGATGTGTCCAGTAATAATATAATTGCATCGTAACTTCCGGCTAATGTGTCCTGAAACGCACCGGGAATGGTGACATCATTGCTATTGGTAGCTCCGATAACCACGACCAGTGAATCGTGAACCTCAACATCCCAGCCGGCATCATAACCCGAGCCTCCCCAATAATAAGCCCACAAGCGTGCACCTGTCGGACTCATTTTGGCAACAAACAAATCATATCCCCCACTGTATGTCACAGTATCGGTAACTGGAAAATCAACACTGGCCGTTCGTCCGCACACAAGCACGGCTCCATCCGCACAAGCCACAATTGAAGCGGGTTCATCGGTATCCGAACCACCTAAAAAAGTTGAATAAACTAAATCTGTAGTTGAAATGCTGCTGCCTTGAATTTCGAGCACTTGAATTAATGGACGCGAAGGCAGCAACACATCAGAGCTTGAACGCATAACTATCCGATCAAACCCGGAAATGTTCCAACTGAATGCACATTGACTACCATCGTGCAATTCATAAGTAATTGAATTTTCAGATAGGCTATATCCGATTGTTGCTGAACGAAAGAAGTAATCTGTTCGTATGTAATTCCATCCATCCGCAAGCTGAATTTTCTCAACGATGCTATATCCATCCGAAAAACAATACATATCCGCAAGTCGATAACGTTTCGTCACGATTGCATCTGCTTCCGAACGGGAAAACAAGCCGACATTACTCAGTAAAGTGAGCAGTAAGAGAGTATAAATCTTAATCACTACTGTAAGTTGCATAATCTTATAAAAAAAAGGGCTTCACACGAAGCCCTTTAATGTTATTTTCAATACACTAACGAATCAAATTTACGTGGCCTATGTAACGATGTTTATTACCGTTAATATCCACAAAGTTCACTTTCCAGACATAGGTGTCGATTTGAGAAATTTTTCCTCCGCCAAGAACCGTTCCATCCCATCCTTTCGTAATATCTTCAGAGAAGAAAATCTGATTGCCCCAACGGTCGAAGATGAAAAGTTGAAAATTAGACTGTTGGATACCTTGACCATACACGTAAAAAATATCGTTAATTCCATCAGCATTTGGTGTGAACGCATTGGGCGCGTAGAACGAATAATCAGGTTGAATAATTACGTAGTCCGAAGTACTGTCGATACAACCATGCTCAGTTACAACATATTGAACAATAGTGTATGTTCCCGGAGATTGATACTCGAAGGCGAAAGGAATACCTGTGTTAGTAATCACTTGATCCAAGGTATCTCCCATGTAATAAATAGTCGTGTCGCAATTGATACAATTCGGGGTAAACGTAATCAACGGATTCAGAATTGTAGTGACTTGCGGAGTTACGGTAAATCCTGCAACAGGATTCGGATGCACCGTAATCATGTTCGGATAAGTAATTGTACTTACGCATCCGTTTATGTCTGTAACCGTATAAGAAATGTTATAAGAACCTGCTGCCTGGAAGCAGTGTTGAGGATCAGTGTTAGTAGAATTGGTATTATCACCAAAATCCCAAACCACAGAACCTGCTGCCGGATTTGAAGCTCCTAGGAAGTCAACACAAACAGGAGCACAACCTTCAGTTACGGAAGGCGTTACGCTGATTACAGGTAAAGGTAATACCGTAACCACAACCGTTGCTGTTGCCACCGGAGAACCACAAGCATCACTAACTGTTACTACGTACGTAGTAGTTACTACCGGTGATGCAGTTGGGTTAGCTACAGTAGCAGAGGATAATCCGACCGCCGGACTCCATGCATACGTGTAAGGTCCGCCATCTCCACCGGAACCTGTTGCCGTTAATGCTGTATTACCACCGGGGCAAATAGATGCGTTCGGGCTTGCTACCACCTGAAGAGGTGGATAAACTGTAACTGTCATTTGATCGGTGTTCACACAGCCATTCGCATCTGTAACAGTAACTGAATACGTTGTAGTCATTTGTGGACAAGCCTGAGGATTCCCGATGGCAGGGTTGTTCAAACCCATTGCTGGAGTCCACTGGTATTGTACACCGCCTGTTGCGTTCAGATTCACACAACTACCGCACATACTTTGGTCGGCACCGGCATTAGCGACAGGTAATGGATTCACCACAACCGCAACGGTATCCGTGTTGGAACATCCCGAAGCATCTGTAACTGTTACTACGTAATTTGAAGTTGCGATCGGTGATACGTTTGGATTAGCTGTATTCGCACCACTGTTAATATTGCTCCCTGTCCAACTATAACCAACACCACCAGAAGCATTCAACGTAGTGTTATCATTGATACAAATTGAATCATCAATTCCAGCAGAAACTATTGGTAAGGGACGCACAAACAACTCCAAAGTGTCGCTTCCGTAGCATCCGTATTGGTTTGTTACGTTTACGATAAACAGTGCTGTAGCATTTGCGGAAACGGTTGGATTTGCTGTATTTCCCGCGTTGATAATAGCATTAGGATCTGTAGAACTCCACAAATATTGGGTTCCTCCTGATGCGTTTAATGAAGCGAATTGTCCCGGACAAATACTGTCATCGGCACCGGCAGTAACCACAATGTTGTTTGTTACATCAACAAATACAACCGCTGTGTCAGAACATCCCGCACCAGAAATACCAATAACAGTGTATGTAGTTGCTGTTGCAGGCGCAAATTCTACTACAGAACCATCAGTTTGCAGCAAGGTAGCTCCGGTTAATGGAGTCCAGGTGTAGTTTGTTGCACCGGAAACGGTTAAGGTATCGCTAGACGTAGGACAAATAAGTAATGAATCATCGGACAATGTCAATACCGGATTCGGATTGATCGTAACCGTAATAACGTCGTTGGATACACAACCCTGTGGTGAAGTGGAGGTTACATTATACGTTGTAGTTGTAAGCGGAGAAGCAGAAACCTGATCTCCCGATGGAGTTAATACTGACAGTGTACTGTTTGGTGTCCATACAAACGAGTTAGTGTCAGAGCCGGCATCCAGCGTAACGGAATTTCCTGCACAAATAGATGCGGAAGGAGGTGCAAAAGTTATCACAGGTAACTGATTAACAGTAACTGTAACCGTTTGGTTACCCGGACATAAACCACCGCTTGTCACGGTATAAGTTGCAGTGGCGTTTGGCGTAACCGTAACACTGGAACCGGAGGCCGAAAACGCATTAGGACCTATCCAAGTATATCCGGAAGATCCGGTAACGTTTAATGTTATGCTCTGCCCCACACATATTGCAGGCGCAGCAGGCGTAATCGTTAATACAGGAACTGGTGTAACTCCGACTGAAACCACGTTTGATGTTGCGGTTCCACAACCAGGAGCACCAATGATCTGTGCCCGGAAGAACATCGCCGCGGTAACAGGACAGAACTGATATGGATTCGTGGTTCCTCCAACAATATTGGTCCATGTGATGCCATTCGGTGATGATTGCCACTGTATAGTGCCGTTAGTAAAACTTGTAAGAGACAGATTCACACAACTTCCCGCACAAACAGTTGGAGGAGATACACTCGCGGTGCCCACCGTTGGAGGAGGATTTACCACAACCTGCACAGTAGCTGCCGGCACAGAATAACAATTCAAGTAGCCACCCGCCGCAGTTACGGTGTACGTCGTAGTAACAGAAGGAGAGACAGTAACCGTCTGACCTGTTAAATTACCGGGCTGCCAGGTAAATGTTGGTGTTCCATTTCCGCATCCACCACTTCCGGAAATAGTGGCGGACAACTGCACAGGTGTGGATGGACAAATTGGAGATACAGATGCGGCAGCACTCAAGCCAAACGTTGGCGCCAAGCCGGGCGTCGTAAAGGTGTAATTCTGCGTCCAAGGACCTGCACTACCTGAACCACACACCCGCTCGCGAGCACGCAAAACGTAAACAGTACCCGGACAGAGCTGAGTAAAAGGAATGGTAACCGGAAAATATGGCTCCAAAACGCAATTATCTGCCATGGGGTTTGGGATATTCAGTCCTGAACGGTAAAAAGGATAAGTATTCCAAGTAGTTGAATTGCAAGTTGGAATTACAGGCGCGTAGTTAGCAGCACTGAAACACGCCAATTGCACTTCCATGTAATATGGACCACACCCACATGTCGCCGGGTCTGAATTCCCACTAATGGTTACGCTTGATGATCCGACAGTAAAAACCGGACTAACTAATGCCACTCCGTGACACGCTTCTGCCGCGCGCTGAACGCCGAGAAATAGTAATACAATAATAAGTGCTCGTAGCATGTTTTGCATGTTACCGAAATTTAAGTGTTCCTATAAGTATGTTAAGCCGTTCGAAAGATACGCAAAACAGCGTCTAAATCGATTAGTCAGGAGCAAAAAATGTGGGAACTTTTGAACAAACCAACATGTATCGATGAAATGTTGAGATAAGCGGACAATTGAAATAAGCTTTTTCTCCTACAATTTTTCTAAAATTGAGTCGTCAAGCGGGGATACGGAAGAGTTAAAAAAGTGAATCAATTCACCTTTTTCGTTTAATAAATACTTGCAAAAATTCCAATTGGGCGAACTCTCATTCCAACCATTGGCTGCCGGTGATGTTAACCACTGATAAAGCGGATGTTGCTCGTCGCCAACAACTTTTATTTTTTCAGTTAAGGTGAATTTTATGCCATAATTACGTTCACAGAACGTTTGTATTTCGTTGTTCCCACCCGGTTCTTGCCCACCAAAATTATTCGCAGGAACACCAACAATCTCGAGCTTGTCTCCATGCAACTCATACAACTTCTGAAGCTCCGCATATTGAGGTGTATAACCGCATTCGGATGCGGTATTAACAATCAATAATTTTTTGCCTTTGAATTTACTCCAATCCAGAGGCAAACCGTTAATCAATTTGATTGATGGCGAAGCAGTATAAATCGTAGGTATGGGCATATTGTTTGTTGTCGTTTCAGGACGCTTAACTTCTGTTTTACAACCTGTTAGAGCTCCCCAAAACATGATTACAGGGTAAAATATTTTTTTCATTGCCGCTTTACATTTTGATAAATTCTGCACACTGAACTTCCAGAGCTCCAAGTACATTTTCATCCGTTAACTGATTATCTTGAATCAACTTCCCGACTCCGGAGATTATAACATGTTTAGGCAATACCATTATTCCCAAGTAATGGAATGCTCCGCTCAGTTGATCCAACCCGCGAAGATTTCCTCCGCGCCCGTCTGCAACACCAACCAATGCGGATTTCTTACCACGCAATAAACTTGGATGAATGGAATCGATGAACATTTTCAGAATTCCCGGATAGGAACCGTTGTATTCCGGGGCTACAAATACAAACTTATCAGCACCTCCAATCGTCGAAGAAATCCAGGTTTTGTAATCATCGCTCTGTTGGCTCCCGAAATACGTAAATGCAAAATCCAGGGGCAAATCTTCCAACGTAATGAACTGATGAGCTTCTCCCCGAGCCTTGAGCAAATTTCTGTAGTGTTCCGCTATAATGCGAGTGCGGCTTCCGACGCGGTTTGTTCCTGAAATAATTGTGATCATCAGTCGATTAAGTTTTTATCTGCGTTTTGTTCAAAATTCGTTCACATCCATTCCCTCTAATTTCCCTAACTTCACACGGTTTTTTACTGGCACAAAGAACGGTATTTGGTTTCAGATACTCATCCGAAACAAGTTGCGGTTAAAAAAGTTTAACAGTTTATGAAAATCACTTTTTACGGTCATTCATGCTTTGGTATTGAAGTGAAAGGAAAACATTTGTTGTTTGACCCGTTTATTTCACCAAATCCGTTGGCTGCACATATTGATGTGAATAGTGTAAAGGCTGATTTTATCCTGCAGTCACACGGTCACATGGATCATATCGCAGATACGGTTGCTATTGCCAAGCGAACGGGCGCTACAGTAATTTGTGCTTTCGAAATTCACGAGTGGTTAAACAATCAAGGTGTCACCACAACACATCCGATGAACACCGGTGGTAAATGGATGTTTGATTTCGGAAAAGTGAAGTGTGTTGCTGCGGTTCATTCCAGCAGCTTGCCGGACGGCTCGTATGGTGGCAATCCTATGGGATTTGTAATTGAAAGTGACGAAGGAAATTTTTATTACGCCGGAGACACTGCTTTAACGTACGACATGAAATTAATCGGTGAATACCGTAAAGTTGATTTTGCCTTGTTGCCATTGGGAGACAATTTTACCATGGGTGTGGACAATGCGATCATCGCGAGCGATTTCATCAAGTGCAATGATATCATCGGTATGCACTACGACACCTTTGGTTACATCAAGATTGATTCGTCGGAAGCCATTCAGAAATTTGAACGCTCGGGCAAAAAACTTACACTGATGAATATCGGTGAAACGATTACTAAATAACGCGTTGGAACGATAGTTACATGGGAAAAATAATTGCTATAGCAAATCAAAAAGGCGGTGTTGGTAAAACTACCACTGCAATAAATCTGGCAGCAAGTTTTGCAGTGTTGGAACATAAAACATTGCTTATTGATGCGGATCCGCAGGCGAATGCAACCTCTGGAGTCGGCTTCGACCCAAAGAATGTAAAAACCAGTATTTACGAGTGCATCATTGAAGGACGCAATCCGAAAGATATTATTCTTCAAACTTCAACACCTAATTTGGACTTACTTCCTGCTCACATCGATCTTGTAGGCGCTGAAATTGAGATGATCAATTTGCCGAATCGCGAAAAGATGATGAAGCAAGCGTTGGAAAAAGTTAAAGATGAATATGACTTTATCATCGTTGATTGTTCACCTTCGCTTGGTTTGATAACCGTTAACGCTCTAACTGCAGCAAATTCAGTTATAGTTCCTGTACAATGTGAATACTTCGCTTTGGAAGGATTGGGTAAATTATTGAACACCATTAAAATTGTTCAGAGTCGTTTGAATCCTGATTTAGCAATTGAAGGTATTCTGCTGACGATGTACGATATCCGCTTGCGTCTGAGCAATCAGGTGGTAGAAGAAGTGAAAACTCATTTTCAGTCGATGGTATTTGATACCATTATTCAACGCAATACAAAATTGGGAGAAGCGCCAAGTTTCGGCGAAACCATTATTATGCACGACGCCACCAGCAAAGGAGCCATCAATTATCTGAATCTTGCTCGTGAAGTGTTGCAGAAAAACAATTTGACACGCATGAGTGATGAACAGAAAATCATCAATATCACGCAAGGATAATACGGAACAAATAAATACTACCGCGAAGGAAGTCGGCGCCATGCCGACTTTGTCGTCCAAATACAGGAACACCATGAGTACGAAAAGAAACGCATTAGGAAAAGGACTGAGTGCATTGCTGGAAAATGCCAATACCGACATTACTTCTAATAATCGCCTTGGTGGTGAATTGGGCGCTGTCGCAGGATCTGTTTCCAACATTCCGATTGCACAAATTGAAACTAATCCGTTTCAACCGCGCACACATTTTGAAGAACAAGCTTTACAAGAACTTTCCGAATCAATTAAAGTGCATGGTATCATTCAACCCATTACTGTTCGAAAAATGGGTTACGACAAATATCAATTGATCAGTGGTGAACGTCGTTTTCGTGCATCGCAATTAGCTGGCTTGGAATCTATTCCTGCATACATTCGTGTTGCTAACGATCAGGCGATGCTGGAAATGGCCTTAGTTGAAAATATCCAGCGAGAAAATTTAGATGCAATTGAAATTGCGATCAGCTATAAACGATTGATAGATGAATGCAGTTTAACACAAGAGCAACTTGCAGAAAAAGTAAGCAAACAACGGGCAACGGTTACGAACTACTTACGCCTATTGAAACTACCGGCTGAAGTACAGAAAGGAATTCGCGAGAAGATGATCAGTATGGGGCATGCACGCGCATTGATTAATGTCGAAAAGCAAACCGACATGATCGATTTATACCATCGCACGGTGGAGGAAAATTTATCAGTGCGTGAAGTGGAAGAGTTGGCGCGCGATGTCAAGAAAATTGAGCCTCGCATTAAGCATAAGAATCTACAAGGCGATTTGGATGAATTATTCGCCGATAAACTGAAGAGTTTAAATAAGCAGTATAAAACGAAAATTCAGTTAAAGAGTAACGATGAGGGGCAAGGCAAGCTGATCATCCCGTTTAAAAATCAGGAAGACCTGGAGCGTTTGTTGGATGCTTTAGATATTTAGTGGAATGAGGATCAGTGTATTCATCGTTGCGCTTATTATTTCCTGTGAAATGCAGGCGCAATACATGATGCCGAAAAACCCGAACGATTCGTTACCGGTTAAAGTAAAGCCTGCACATTCTCCTAAAAAAGCTGCCATTTATAGTGCGTGCCTTCCCGGATTAGGTCAAATCTATAACAAGAAATATTGGAAAGTTCCTGTTATCTATGCAGGATTTGCAGGCCTGGGATATGGGTTTTATTTTAATCATCGCGAATATAAAACATACCGTAATGCGTTGCGTTATCGCTACGATGACGACCCTGCTACGATTGATAATTTCCCCCAATACGACGATGATAATCTGGTAACATTAAAAAACTTCTATCAGCGCTATCGTGATTTAACGGTTGTGGGCATGGCTGCATTATATACTTTGAACGTTGTAGATGCGGCTGTGGATGCACACTTGTTTACATTTGACGTAAGCGATGATTTGAGCATGCGTGTGCAACCTACAATAACGATGGATTTCACACCCGGGATACGCTGTGGTTTAACGATAAAATAACGCATGAAGAAATTACTATTTACAGCCCCCTTCTTGGTGGCACTTGTTACTATTGCACTGTCATCGTGTGGCAACGATAAACAAGAGTGGCAAACCGTAAAGGCGCTGAACTCATACAGTATTGATGTTCCTGCCGGAATGAAACCAACAACAGAATTAAATCCGGTTGCATCATTGCAATACGAATGGGAAGAAGAAGAATTATACACGATTTGTATTCGTGAGAACAAAGAAGAAATTAAACAAGTATTTCTTGAAAATGGATTTGACAGTGCTTCCAAAGAAGCGATTCCAGTTGAAACCTATGCACAACTTGTTTTAACAGCGTTCGAAAACAACATGCATGTTATTACGCATTCGCCTATGCAAAAAATAAAAAGCGCGGAAGGCTATGCAGGTGTGCAAACCGAAATCACCAGTGAAATCGACGGTAATGAAGGTTATTATATTTTCTCTGTATTAGAAACACCTGAAGATTATTATCAAATCGTTTCGTGGACATTGAATAAATTCAAATCCAAACATCGAGACTCTATGCTGCGAATGTGTAATTCGTTCCGGATTCTCAAGTGAAGTAAGCGATGAAAATATTACGAACCGGCAAATCTGTTGAAAAAGCAAGGTAATTTGTTTACAACATACTGCACTGAAAGCTACATTCCACGGGGCTTCTAAGTATCTTTAAGATCGCATTAGTAGTTTTCATTTAGTTGTGCAGCAGTATGCAATTCAACCATTTACACGTTCATACCCAATTCTCTTTACTCGACGGGGCAGCACCTATTGATGATTTATACAAAAAAGCCGTCGCAGATAAAATGCGCGGAATCGCGATTACGGATCACGGTAACATGTTCGGTGCATTCAAATTTGTTGCCGAAGCAGGTAAATACAACACGCCGGATAATCCGAATACGATTAAACCAATTGTGGGTTGTGAATTTTATTTGGTTGAAAACCGCGAGAAAAGACAATTTACGCGTGATGAACGCGACGTGCGTTTCCACCAATTGTTCTTAGCTAAGAATGCGGAAGGTTATCGTAATCTGGTGAAACTTTGCTCGCTCGGCTACATTGAAGGTTTATATGGGAAGTATCCGCGAATTGATAAAGAACTGATTCTTCGCTATCACAAAGGACTTATTGCTACAACGTGTTGTCTTGCTGCAGAAGTGCCGCGTGCTATTATTCGCAAAGGCGAAGCAGAGGCGGAAAAGGTGTTCAAATGGTGGCTCGATTTATTCGGTGAAGATTATTACATCGAATTGCAACGCCATGATATTCCTGAACAGAATATCGTTAACGAAGTGTTGCTGAAATGGGCAAAAAAATACAATGTAAAAATTATCGCATCGAACGACTCGCATTATGTGGACGTGGAAGATGCTAACGCGCATGATATCTTATTGTGCATCAATACCGGTGAAAAACAAAGCACTCCTTCCGCTAAAGATTTTTCCGATGATGATTCGTCCATGAAAGGCAAACGATTCGCGTTCTGGAACGATCAATTTTATTTTAAGACTACACAGGAAATGAGTCAGCTGTTTGCTGATGTTCCTGAAGCTATCGACAACACCAATGAAATTGTAGATAAAGTAGAGCCGCTGAAACTGAAGCGCGACATACTTCTGCCCCACTACACTATTCCATCGGGGTTCATGGATCAGGATGACTACCTGCAACATTTAACATTCGAAGGAGCATACAAACGGTACCAAGAACTCACTCCCGAAATAGAAGAACGCATCAACTTCGAGTTGTTCACCATTAAAACAATGGGGTTTGCGGGATACTTTCTCATCGTTCAGGATTTCATCAATCATGGCAAAGATATCGGCGTATTCGTGGGTCCGGGACGCGGTTCTGCAGCGGGAAGTGCTGTTGCCTATTGTATCGGCATCACGAATATTGATCCGATCAAGTACAATTTGCTTTTCGAGCGATTCCTGAACCCGGATCGTAAGTCAATGCCCGATATTGATACGGACTTTGACGATGAAGGAAGACAAAAAGTAATTGACTACGTCGTTGAAAAATACGGTCAGCGTCAAGTTGCGCAAATTGTTACGTACGGAACCATGGCCGCGAAAATGTCTATTAAGGATGTTGCACGCGTACTTGATTTACCGTTAGATCAGTCGAATGCATTGGCAAAATTAGTTCCCGATAAACCGGGCATCGAATTGAATCGTGTCATCACCGCTCCTATTGACGGAGAAAAATCCTTGAAGGAGAAAGAAGGTTTAGGCGGTGAAGATTTGGACAATGTCAAGAAGTTGCGGGAGATTGCTGCAGGAAATGATCTTCAGGCTAAAGTAATTAAAGAAGCCTTAGTTCTGGAAGGCTCTGTTCGCGGCACGGGACTTCATGCGGCCGGAATCATCATTGCTCCATCCGACTTAACGGAAATTATTCCTGTCGCGACATCGAAGGACACCAACTTACTCATCACGCAATTCGAAGGAAAAGTTATCGAAGATGCGGGTGTTATTAAGATGGACTTTTTAGGTCTGAAAACATTAACGATTATTCGTGATGCATTACGAATGATTAAAATGAATCATGGAATTGACATTGATATTGATGCGATTCCGTTAGATGATTTGAAGACTTTCGAATTGTATCAACGCGGAGAAACAAACGGTACATTCCAGTTTGAATCTGCAGGTATGCAAAAGTATCTGAAAGATTTGCGTCCTGATAAATTCGAAGATCTGATTGCGATGAACGCCTTGTATCGTCCTGGTCCTATTGAATATATTCCGAATTTCATTGCGCGTAAACATGGACGCGAACCGATCAAATTTGACCTTCCTGAAATGGAAGAATTGTTGGCGGACACGTATGGTATTACGGTGTATCAGGAGCAAGTGATGTTGTTATCACAAAAGCTTGCCGGGTTCACAAAAGGTGATGCCGATGTCTTGCGTAAAGCGATGGGTAAAAAAGATCGTGCAACGCTGGACAAGATGAAAGGTAAGTTCATGGAAGGCATTAAGACGAAAGGACTTGATGAAAAAATTTGCGAAAAAGTGTGGACGGATTGGGAAGCCTTTGCGCAATATGCATTCAACAAATCGCATTCAACGTGTTATGCCTTCGTCGCCTATCAAACCGCATACTTGAAAGCACATTATCCGGCGGAATACATGGCGTCGGTGTTAACGCACAACCTTGGTAATATCGATAAGATTACTTTCTTCATGGAAGAATCGCGGCGCATGGGAATTCCGGTATTAGGTCCGGATGTGAATGAATCGTTAATACAGTTCAGCGTTAACCAACGAGGAAAAATTCGCTTCGGAATGGGCGCTATCAAAGGCGTGGGTGAAGCAGCAGCAGAAGCGATTATTAAAGAACGCAGCGAAAACGGGCCATACAAAACGGTGTTTGATTTAGTGCGTCGTGTCAATTTGCGCGCGGTAAATAAAAAGACGTTTGAAAATCTGATTTATGCAGGAGCCATGGATTCATTTTCCGGATTTCATCGTGCAACGTATTTCAAAGCGGAGCAAGATGGTCAGATGACGTTCCTCGAAAAAATTATTCGTTACGGGCAACAGCATCAGGAAGGACAAAACTCTTCGCAGGTTTCTTTATTTGACATGAGTGACGGCGATAGTGCACTCGAAATGCCCGAGCCTGCAATACCGGTTACAGAAGAATTTTTAACGCTCGAAAAATTAAAAGCCGAGCGAGATGTGATTGGCATTTTCTTGTCCGGTCATCCTTTGGATGATTTCAGAACTGAGATGACTACTTTCTGTAAACACAAAGTCAACGACATTAAAGATTTAAAACCGTTAAAAGGTCATGAAGTAACATTAGGCGGATTAATTACCGCAGTGAATCATCGCATGACGAAGACCGGCAAACCTTTTGGTACGTTTGTTTTGGAAGATTACGACGGCACGCATGAATTTGCGTTGTTTGGCGATGATTATGTGAAATACAAGCAGTTCATTCTGACATCTGGGCTATTTATTTACATCAAGGGAAAAGTTCATGAGCGCTTTCAGAATGCGGATAATCTCGAGGTGAAAATTGTAGCGATGGAGTTGCTGACAGAAATGTTAGAGAAAAAAGTAAAACAGATTATGTTAAATGTTTCATTGCCGCACGTTAACGATGACATGATAGATCGCTTGCATGGTGTGGTATTGAAATATCCGGGAAACACCGCTATACGATTTGCCGTTCATGATAACGTAGAACAATTACGCATTGAAATGCCTTCCCGTAAAATGCGTGTCCGACCCGACAATGAGTTTTTGAAAGAGCTGGAAGTTGTGGTTCCGGAAGTGAGCTGGAAATTGAATTAAAAAAGGCCTGCTTACGGCAGACCTTCTCTAAATATTTATGCGTACGAATTAGAATTTCTCCGTACCTGTAACAACACCGTAAGGCGAATAATACGTCCAGGTGCCCACTTTCGCGCCGGTGTTACCGTATGAACCGGTATAATTTACTGCACCGTTTTCGTGAAAACCTTTCCAGGTACCAATTCGACGTTGTTGCGAATCCATTGTTCCTTCTTCAGAAACTTTTCCATTCGGGTAATAATACTTCGCAACACCAGTTATATAGTTTACCTCAGTTGCAGCTGCGCCTGTATTGTAATACGTTTTCCACACTCCCGTTGGCTTTCCATTGTTATCATACGTTTCTTCAGCGGAAACTTGTCCATTATCGTACCAGTATTTCCAGGAACCCATTTTGTGAACTCCGGAAAGTTTCTGCGCTATGGTTTCTTTGCTATCACCAGCTTGAATCTTGGGATTCGCGTTGTATTGTCCCTGAGCAAGTTTATTCCCGTTAGGAGCGTAATCGGTATGTGTGTATTGTGCAAATGATACAACGAAAGAAAATGTTGCAATTGCGCTGATGATAAGTTTATTCATGATTGCCAATATTACTTACAAATATAGTTCCGGAATTGGAAATAAAAAAGAGGGACATAAATCCCTCCTTCAAAATGCTATCGTATCAGGTTAACGTGTCCAATGTATTTATGGCGTTTATTGAAGACATCCGTCAATACAACTTTCCATACATAAGTATCTATCTGACAAATTTCTCCGCTCTTACCTTGCACTGTTCCATCCCATCCTTTATTGATATCCGTAGTAGTAAATATCATATTACCCCAACGGTCGAAAATCCATATTTCATATGAGGTAATTCCAAATCCTTGACCGAAGAAAAAATCGTTGTTACCGTCACCGTTCGGCGTAAAGGTGTTTGGAATATAGAAGGCCCAATCCGGAGTAATTTCAACGTTGAGCGTTGTGTCATCAGTACATCCGTATTGATTAGTTACAGTTAACGTTACGGAATACATTGATCCATATTCGTTGCTGTATGTATAGGTTGGATTCTGCAAGTTGGATGTATCATTCGTAACAGACCCATCTCCGAAATTCCACGACCATGCAATAGGATTACCACCCGATAAATCCGTAAAGTTGATATTAGTCTGTAATACTGTTGTGACTTGCGGAGTTGCATTGAAACTTGCATTCGGCACAGGATACACAGTAATGTAACTTGGCAATGTCAATGACTGGACACAACCATTACCGGAAGTTACGCTCAAGGTAACATCATAAGTGCCCGGTTGCGAATAGCAATGATTCGGATTTTGTGCAAATGCAGTTGGCGAGCCGTCACCGAAATCCCACATCCATCCCGTAATTGCTCCTGTAGCAATTGTTGACATATCAGTAAAATTCACACAATGTGTCGGACAACCGATTAAGCTATCGCCAAGGAACTCTACGACAGGTTGTGGTGCTGTAACTACCGGCAATGTAACCGTGTCAATACAACCGTTAGCATTTTGAATAACCAGTGTCACATTGTATGTGGTATCATTTGCATAGGTATGCGTTGTATTTTGCATGTTGCCAAGAGGAGATCCGTCCCCAAAATCCCAAACCCAGTTGGTAATGTTACCCGATGCAGATGCGGACATATCTGTAAATGTTGTCGGATTACCAATACACACCGTTGTTGCCGTGAAATTCGCTGTTGGTGGCGGATTAACAGTTACAACTTGCGTATAAGTCGTAGAGCAACCGTTGTTAGATGTACAAGTCAACGTTACGGTATAGGAACCTGATGTAGGATACACAAATGTTGGACTCTGAATATTACTAGTGTCTGAAGTCATAGAACCAACACCAAAATCCCAAGACCAGTTAGTGATGTTTCCCGTAGTGATAGTTGACTGATCGGTAAACGTCGTAGTGAATGTTTCACAAACTGCAGGAGCTGCAAATAAAGCAGCAGGTCCCGGAGCAACGTTGACTAATAAAGTTGTCGTATCCGGACAGCCTGAACCCGGATTTGCAATGAGCATCACGGTGTAATTACCGGCAGTTGTATAAGTATAAGTTGGACTCATTAAAGATGTCGTATCCGTGCTCACAGCCGGATCACCAAAATTCCACAAATACGTATTTGCATTTTGTGAATTATTGGTGAACTGCATTGGTGTATTAGTACATACAGAAGTAGCTGTGAATCCTGCTGTAGGTGTTACGCCTACGTTTACGACCTGAGATATTGTTGATTGACAGTTGTTATTGGAAGTTACTGTCAGAATTACCGTGTATGTACCGGGGCCACTAAACGTATGCATCGGACTAGCCGCGGTGGATATGTTATTTCCGCCTGATGCTGGATCTCCGAAATTCCAGGAATAACCCGTTATCTGATCCGGATTAGCAATGCTAGAGTTATTCGTAAAAGTCACATCGTTATTCACACAACTTTGCGTAAAGCTGAAAGCCGCTAAAGGCAAAGGATTTACAGTTATTGTTGTCGTATATGTTGAAGGACAGGGATTTGTTTGTGCAGTCAATGTTACCGTGTATGTGCCGGGAGCAGCGTACGTGTGGGTCGGATTCTGAACATTACTGGAATCATTCGGGCCCGACGAAGGCTCACCGAAATTCCAAGACCAAGCGCTTGCACCAGAAGATTGATCCGTAAATGATGTTGGGTTGTTAAGACATTCTGTTGATGCTAGGAATGACGCCTGACCACCACTACCAGGGTTGACGACAAACGTCACCGTATCGGAACAACCGGACGCACTTACGGCTATTAGAGTAACCGTGTACGTTCCGGGATTCGGGTAGTTAAATGTAGGACTCGTGAGATTGGATGTATCATTGGTTAGTGTCGGATCTCCAAAGTCCCAATGGTACGTCATGGAGCCACTACTAATTGTACTGGTATTCGTGAAGGTATAATTAGCCTGACACGGTGGAACTGTTGCATTGAACGATGCTACAGGATTGGGATACTGTCCCACGTTAACCGATAATGTGGTAGGACAATTCGTCACTGAGGTCATATTTACAGTATAGGTACCCGGGCTACTTACCGTAATGGTTTGATTGGTAGATCCCGTACTCCATAGGTACGATTGCGCACCGGGCGGTGCGGTCAATGTTATGGAATTTCCTGCACAGAGGGAGTCTGACAAGGCAATTGCATATGGCAGACAGGATGCATCCACATACGCATACCCGTAGTGACCGGCATAGATACAACCCGCAGCAGTAAAGCGGATGGTAACGTTTTGTCCAACGTAACCTTGTAAGTCAACGTTTACAGTTGTCCATGGTTTGTAATAAGTTCCTGCAACACACTGCACAAACCCCGGAATAACTCCGCTGGCTTCAACGAAATATTGCGAACATGGTATTAAGTTTCCAGATTGATCAAACATCTCGATTTTGAAATACGGTTGTTCACCCGCAGAGTGTCCACCATCATTCAATACCACAGCGTATTGATACGTAAATGCTGTTGTCGTCGTACTAACCGTAAATGTTTGTTCCAATATTTCACCTTGATAATTGGCACATGTTTGCCCTAATCGAACAGAAAAATTTCCTCCGGGAGCAACTACCGGAAAACCGCCACAAGGTTCAGTTCCTCCCGCAGCCGACATAATGGTATGACGTGCACTGCAATCGGTAAGTGCTGCATCCATCGTTGTACTAAAAATTCCGGGAACAATATTTTGAAGCGGTCCGTTGGAATTTAAACTGTTATCTCCAATACTCCCTGTCCATCCGTTGAAGTTTCCTGCTTCAAAATCCATGTTAGTACATGGCGGCATTACCTGTGAACTAAGAGGAGTCAGCTTAGAAGATGTTGTTGTATTTGATGCACTTTGTTGCTTCAAATTGTATTTTCTGTCAATGTACTCACGTTTGCATTTACCCATGTACAACGCAGCTTCGTATGGCTGTAAACCTTTTTGATTAGCCTTCTGCATCACTTTGTTCGGATCAAATCCGTTCAAAGAATCAGCATAAATGGGATCGGTTCCGTGCACATGATTATTTTGTCCAATTGCGCTTGTAAACGGAATCACACAAAGAAATACAACACACAGCAGTACAATAAATCGAACAGGGAAAACGTGCTTCATGAAGTGTAGATTAAGGAGGTCTGATTGCTAATCAGAAACCTAAACTACACTGTAAAAATGACTAATGCAAGTTTCGTGTCGATGAATTTTGAAATGGTTGCCCACGAACCTAAAAATTATTTCGACCAGCCTATCCAATCGAAGTTTTTTCGTAATAGCTGCGCTGTTTGCTCTTCAAAACTATGACTTTCAGGTATATAATTATATTGCCAGGAGGCTAATTCCGGCAAACTCATGAGAATGGATTCGATGCGGCCGTTAGTTTCCAAGCCAAATTTGGTTCCGCGATCATAAACCAGGTTAAATTCCACATAACGACCTCGACGAATCAATTGCCAGTTTTTTTCCGTCTGAGTGAACGATTTCGACTTGTTAATGCTCATCAGGTGAACATAAATCGGCACAAAGGTATTTCCCAGATTCAACCAATAATCATGAATTTCGTATTTACTCCTACCCGATTTATCATTTAACCGATCGAAGAAAACGCCTCCAATACCACGAGTTTCATTTCTGTGTTTAATGAAGAAATAATCGTCTGCCCACTTTTTAAATTTCGGGTAGTAGCTTTCATCATATTGATCACAAACATTTTTAAGTTGCTCGTGAAACCATTGAGCCTGCTCCGCAATAATATAATGCGGTGTTAAATCAATTCCACCACCGAACCACCATTCGCCTTGACCCGCTTCGAAATACCGAATGTTCATGTGAATAATGGGAACGTGAGGATTGTTGGGATGAATAACGATACTTACTCCTGTTGCAAAAAAATCGGCTGATTCCAGTTTTAGTTCTTTAACCAGAACTTCCGGTAATTGCCCGTGCACGGCAGAAAAGTTGACACCTCCTTTTTCAATGACTGCACCGTGACGGATGATCCTGGTTCGTCCTCCGCCTCCACCTTCGCGATCCCATAATTCTTCTTCAAATTTTGCGCTACCGTCTTCCTGCTCCAACGCCGCACAAATTGCATCCTGCAGCGCTTTTAATTCCTCAACAATTGTTTCGCGATTCATAGCTATTTCAACTTCACCAACGTAAAATCGACTACTCCTAAAATAAATACTCCGTTATTCTCAAAACCGCTTTGCGATTCGGTTTTAGTAAGTTTAACTTGTTGTTGCGTACCGTTATAAATAGGAAGTGAATCGGCTTTCTTATAAAAATTGCGACCGCCATTCTTTAATTGAGAAAGACCATACAGCGTTGCATCGTATCCACAATACACATACGATCCGGGATCGCCGCTAAAGTTAGCGGCATACTTTCCGATTACGCCTTTTGAAAGTGATGCTGAATAATCGACATAATACGGAGAAGCGAAACGAACATGTAACGAATCGAGATAATCCATGTCCATGTTATCATAATTCATCCATGTCGGCATTCCATAAACTATAATATCGTAATGCTCGGTCAGGGAATAAAGGGCGCGCAACATATCAGAAACAAATGCCTGTTGACCGGAAGGAACAATGATGATGTTCTTTTTACCGCGTTGGAGTTTACCATCCAGTCCTGCGGTTCCGCGAACTGTAGTAACAGAATCTTTTCCTGAAACCGAGTTGTAATGTTGTTTAAACGCGGCAATGGCAGGTAAATCTTTAGGCGATGAATTTGTAATAAGAATTACATTATCGTTTTTGTGTTCCTGAGCGACATAATCGGCCATTACCTCCATTTGTGTTGTAGTGGAAGGAAATAACTTGATTGCGTTGGGCTGCTTGAACAACACTTTATTAACCGGCGATACCGGTGAAATAATGCAGATTTTCTTTTCTGCGGCAAGTGCAGCAACAGGAGTAAAAATATTCGGCGACAAAGGACCTATGATCAAATCGATTTTGTCGAATTCCCCTCCTTTCATGATTTTGATAACTTTAGCAGAATCATTTTCGTCAATATCGTACACGTACAATTCTACCTTCAACCCTGCTTTGCGCATGGAATCAACTGCCAGCAAAGCACCTTCGTAAAATTGAATAGCCGCTTCCTGTTTGGGATTCATGGTCTGTTCGCCTTTCTTGATGTCGTCCACATTAATCTGATCAACACTATACAATTGCAATGGCAACATCAATGCAACATGATATTCCGATTTCAAGATTACAGCGGTATCACGATCTGCTTTTACAGGGACTGTATCACGTATAATTTTAGGGATTTGCGCGATATTAACAGGATTTTTCCCGGGAATTTTCAAATCCATTCCGGCCTTAAGTCCGTTTCTAGCATCAGGATTTAAAGCGAGAATTTGTTGTTCCGTAACGTTGTACGTTTTGGTAATGGAGTACATCGTTTGACCGGCTTCCACCTTGTGAATGAAATAATTCCCGGTATCTTTTGATGCAACCGGAGTATTCTTCACTACAGGTTTATCAATTGCTATGCGGAGTTCCTGTCCGGGTTTAATGCCATTTAACGCATCCGGATTTTCAACTACAATATCATTCACCGTTACATTGTATGACTTCGCAATGGCGTACAACGTTTGCCCCTTTTCTACTTTGTGCACATAGAATTTTCGCCCATCCACCACAACAGTTTTGGTTGACTTCTTAATTCCGTCCTGAGCCAACAAAGTTGTTGCCTGAACGAAACACAAAATCAAGATGGACATTAGTATTCTCATGCTGCTTACTCCCATTCTATAGTTGCCGGCGGTTTCGAACTGATATCGTACACTACACGATTGATTCCTTTTACCTTGTTTATGATCTCATTCGATATTCGTGCCAAAAATTCGTACGGCAAATGGCACCAATCTGCGGTCATGCCATCTGTTGATGTTACAGCACGCAATGCCACCGCATTTTCATACGTACGTTCATCGCCCATCACACCAACGCTTTGCACCGGTAATAGAATAACGCCGGCTTGCCAAACCTGATTGTATAAACCGTCGCGTTTTAAACCTTCAATAAAAATTTCGTCAGCTTCCTGCAACATTTTTACTTTCTGTTCCGTGATATCGCCCAAAATACGGATACCTAATCCCGGTCCCGGGAAAGGATGACGGTGCAAAATAGGATGTTCCAATCCCAATGCATCACCTACGCGACGTACTTCATCTTTGAACAATAAGCGCAACGGTTCAACAACTTTTAATTTCATGGTTTCCGGCAAACCACCCACGTTGTGGTGCGATTTGATTGTTGCAGATGGTCCATTAACAGAGACCGACTCAATAACATCCGGATAAATAGTTCCCTGCCCCAGCCACTTCACATCCTCAATCAGGTGCGACTCTTCGTCGAACACTTCAATAAAAATGCGTCCGATAATTTTACGTTTCTCTTCAGGATCAGTAACACCGGCCAGTGCACTGTAAAAACGTCCGGAAGCATTAACTCCTTTAACGTTAAGCCCCATGTGTTTATAAGACTCCAGAACTTTTGAAAATTCATCTTTGCGCAACAAACCGTTGTCAACGAAAATGCAATACAAATTGGGGCCGATTGCTTTGTGCAATAGCAACGCCGCAACCGAAGAATCCACGCCACCGGATAAACCTAAAACTACTTTATCATTACCCAGTCTTGTTTTCAAATCATTGACGGTATCCTGGATAAATGATCCGGGAGTCCAATCTTGTGTGCAGCTACAAATGTTAACTACGAAGTTTTTAAGCAGGTGCGCACCTTCTGTAGAATGATACACTTCCGGATGAAACTGAATACCCCAGGTTTTTTCAACACCAACGCGATAACCCGCGACTTTTACGTCTTTTGTTCCCGCAACAATTTTGAAATCCTCGGCCACATTCGCGATTGTATCGCCGTGCGACATCCACACTTGGGAGTGATCTGAAATGCCGTCGAACAATGAATCGGAGCGATCTACAAAAGCCAAGTTCGCGCGACCATATTCTCTTATTTTTGAAGGCAACACTTCCCCACCATTAGTTTGTGCAAGTAATTGTGCACCATAGCAAACTCCCAGTAAAGGAAATTTTCCACGAATAGCGGATAAATCAGGGCGAGGCGATTTTTCGTCGCGAACCGAATACGGACTTCCGGACAAGATCACGCCTTTAACGCGATCCGATAATTCGGGAATATTATTAAACGGATGAATTTCACAATACACATTCAGTTCACGCACACGACGTGCTATCAATTGTGTGTACTGCGAACCGAAATCAAGAATTACTATCATTTCATGCATGACTGCAAATGTACAAAATGCGCCGTGCACGTGAATTGTGGGTTTTCACAGTTTATTAACGACATCCAACCGTTCTAAATCCTACGAAAAACACGAAATAAACGCTCTATCCACCCTCGCGTTTTTTTCTTTTCCGCGTTCATTGCATAGGATTCATAAGTTAAAATAGCGTCGAGTGATGAAAGATATTCTGCATCATCAATGTACTGCAACTTATCGGCAATACTACGTTTTAATTGAGTGACGTATACATTCATAATAGTTGAGATTAATTGTTATTTCCTGTTGAATTGATTTTTCGTTCGAGATCGATCAAACGTTGCTCCAAAGAAGTTAAGCCGTTTTGAATATTGGAATCAGGACGCGCAAACTCGCGTGTAATACGACCTTCCACCTGCCACACTTGAGCAATTTCTTCTGCGCTTACTTCGTATGGTTGGTATTCTTTATTATCAGAAGATAATTCGAAACGGTTAAATCCTGAAGCACGAACGCGTTTTACTACGATACTGCCATCGTGCAGTACGATTATATATAATGAACCGTTTCTGATATGCGACAACGCATCTTCGTACGAGCCGATCAATACATCGCCCGGAACAATTGCGGGTAACATGGAATTACCTTGCACTTCAAATGCGCGATACGTTTTACCGTAGTATCCCGGCAATCGGAATGACGGCAAAGAAGCCATGTATTCGGGATCTTGCTGGCGTTGCAAATAACCTGCAGCTGCTTTAGCATTTACCAGTACGATATTTTCATCACCGTCCGATTCAACGGTAACTACCAGCGGCATTACCGATCCGATTTTTTTTGCGGTATGCGCCGATCGGTACATTTCACCAACGCCATCCATTAACCACGTAGGATCTACATCAAAGCGTTCGCACAATGCTTTAAACACTTCATAAGAAATTCCATTTTTTCCCGCTTCCAGTTGCGATAAAGAAGTTTGTGTAATTCCCAACTCCGTCGCCATTTCGGTTTGGGTTAATTTCCGGTGTTTCCGAATGCTTCGAATTCGTTCTGATAGTGCCATAAAAAATATTTATAGGCAAATGTAATAATTTATTTGGATATTTATTAATCATAGCTATATTTGTAAAAAATATCTTGAATTACCGGAAACGATAATATAGTTTTAATTAATATTTAATATGAGAAAAGGTAATGTTTCGCACATTTCAGAATTAATTGGTCCCGCATTGGGAAATTTAACCGGAATTCACGAATTTCAACCTCATAAAGTCGAAGGGGACGCGTTGCGTCAGCTTGAAACATCACGTCTCTCTTCGCACCAATTCCCTTCCGGTTCACCGGTAAGCAACGCCTCCGCTTCAAACGGAACGTTCCGGGAGGAAATAAGGATTGCAGCGGCTTGAATTTATTGGTCTGCTTTCTTCGCTGCTGTTATTCCAAATAGAAAAGCCCGAATCTTCTTCAATTCGGGCTTTTCCTTTTTTATTATCGTACTGTTTACTTCTCTGTTATCACGAATTCCGTACGACGGTTTTTTGTTCTGCCGGCTTCGGTGTTGTTATCCGCAATAGGTTTTGTTTCCCCGTAACCTTTAGCGCCACTGATTTGCGCGCGCGGAACTCCATATTTGGAAGTTAAAATTTCAAACACTGCAAAGGCGCGCTCGTTCGACAAATCCATGTTACGATTGTCGTCGCCAACATTATCGGTATGACCGCGAATTTCAATTTTCATATTCGGATTGTCTTTCAGGTATTGCGCAAATTGTTCGAGTACAATTAATGAAGAAGGTTCGATCACCGCAGAGTTGGAAGCAAAATTAATATCGTTAATCGTGTATTGCCCTCCTACTTCAACCGGCTGTACTTCCAAAGGTTTAGTGGTAACTTTAGTTGCGGTGATTTGCGCGGTGTTGGTGATTAACTGAGAATTAAATGCGGCGCCATCTTTTTTCAATGTCACCACATAATCGTCGGGCTCTTTCAATTTGATAGCTACAGCGAAGCTTCCATTAGCAGTATCCACAACACCTGATGTTTGCTCCTTCGTACGAACATTGGTTACCTGAACTTCAGCAGGGCCGGTTGAAACAGCTCCTTCTTTATTCTGAATATTTCCCGTAAGAATCACCACCTTTTCAGGACGAGCTTCTTTATACAAATCGAATTGGTACACATCATATCCACCAACCTGCCCCGGCAACGAAGTATTGGAACAGAAAAAACCTGTTGCACCATCGGTGCTCACG
>JAJTEY010000039.1 GCA_021299855.1 Bacteroidota bacterium
TGCAGAATACAAGCATTTTGCAACCACTAAAAGAAACATTAAATAAGTTGATTACGTTCGTTCCGGAATCGCATGCAGAAGCTGTTAGGAGTGCATTGTTTGATTCAGGTGCAGGCTCTATAGGAGCTTATGACAATTGCAGTTTTAATACTTCCGGAACAGGAACATTTAGGGCAGGAGTTGGAACGGATCCTTTTGTAGGAAAACAAGGGGAAGTACATTACGAGTCTGAAGTTCGTGTGGAAGTTCTAGTACCGCAACATTTAACCGGCGCCGTAATTTCTGCGATGAAAAATGCGCATCCGTACGAGGAAGTGGCGTATGATGTAATCAAATTGCAAAACGAGCGTGCGGATGTCGGTGCCGGGATGATTGGAACATTATCTGCCGAACTATCGCCCGATGAGTTTTTAGCTTTGGTAAAAGCCAATCTTCATGTTCCGGTTATTCGGTATACGCCTGTAAATAAGTCAATTAAAAAGGTTGCGGTGTGTGGCGGAGCGGGCAGCTTCTTATTGAAAACCGCGATCCGCGCAGGTGCAGATGCTTTTGTAACGGGAGATTTCAAGTATCACCAGTTTTTTGATGCAGAAGAAAGCATTCTCATTGCGGATACGGGACACTTTGAAAATGAGCAGTTTACGATCGATCTTATAACACGTGAACTAAAGGAAAAATTTCCTACCTTTGCCATCCGCAAAACGGAAATTAGTACGAATCCAATATTATACTATACATGACAACCAAAGCGAAAAAAGCCGACGACAAACTGGAAATTCCCGTAGAAGAGAAGCTCCGTGCTCTTTATGAGTTACAGCAGATTGATGCTCAAATCGATCGTATTCGTACGGTACGTGGTGAACTTCCTCTTGAGGTTCGTGATCTTGAGGACGAAGTTGCAGGGTTGGAAACACGTGTCAACAACTTGACGCAGGAATTGCAGAACCTGGAGGACATGATCAACGATAAAAAGAACGTGATCAAGGATGCTCAGGCTCAAATTAAGAAATACGAAACGCAACAAGGTAAAGTGCGTAACAATCGTGAATTCGATTCTTTAAGCAAGGAAATCGAATTTCAGGGATTGGAAATGCAATTGGCCGAGAAGCGCATTAAAGAAGCTAAAGCACAAATTGCTGCAAAGCAGGAAGTGATTGATGCGGCCCAAGCAACATTGGACGAGCGTCGTGGTGATTTGAAATTGAAGAAAGAGGAATTGGAAGATATCGTTTCTGAAACTCGTAAAGAGGAAGACGAATTGTTAGGCCGTTCTTCTTTAGCAGAAGCTAAAATTGAAGATCGTTTGTTGAATGCGTATAAGCGTATTCGTCAGAATGTGCGCAATGGTTTGGGAGTTGTAGGTGTTCAGCGTGATGCATGCGGAGGTTGCTTCAACAAAATCCCGCCTCAGCGCCAGTTGGATATTCGTACGCACAAGAAAATTATTGTTTGCGAACACTGCGGACGTATCTTGGTGGATGCTGACTATTTGATGGGCACAGTTCCTGAAGCTCCGGTAGCAGCTCCTGCAAAGAAGGGAAAGAAGTAATAGTATAACTGATTGAATAAAAAAATGCCCGCTTAATCAAGCGGGCATTTTTTATGGATACAATTTCTGTTAATACTTAAATCCAACCGTAACTAGGACATTCGCCATGTTCCATTTATTCAAAACAGGGTTAACTAAACTCTGGTCGTAGAAATAATAGTTCTCTTTCGAATTCATGGTCACGATCGCGAAGTCAACAAAAAAGGACTCCTCGGCATTACGATATCCTGCGCCTGTTGTAATGTATCGGCGTGAAGCATCGTTATTTACTTCATCCACATAAGGGCTGCCGTAATACGCAAATCCGCCGCGAACATAAAACGGTAAGAAACGCATTTCTCCACCAATCCGCAGATTGCCTGTAGATTTATATTTCTCGCGCACTGCTTTATTTTCTTCCAAGTAGCCGTAATCCTGAGCCTTCAAACGAGCAGAACTGTAGTCTATCATTTCGTAATCGATGTTGATCAATCCGATTTTTCCGAAAATAAATGCCACACTTCCTGTCATTCTTAACGGTGTGCGCACCGAGTAATTGAACGTTCCTTCGGGAGAAAAATCTTTTCGCACCACGCCGCCCAAAACGCTGGTCATGCCGGTTTGGTACACTTCCGTTAATTTGTAATTGGTTGGTGTTTGCACACTAAAACCAATGCGCAGCAAATCGATGGGGCGATAAATGAAACCGGCTTTAAAATTAAAACCACGTCCTTCCACTTCAATACTTTCATCAAACAACAAATAGTCGAAAGTGGATGTGCTATCAATAACTTCTTCTTCCGAATACTGACCACTTTGTTCATAACGAACATTAGCTATGCCTACTGTTGCACCGATGTATAGTTTATTGCCGTAATTGGCTCCTACACCAAACGTCCATTCGCTCATGCCACCGCGGGTTTCAAGGAATTTCTCCTGATACAGTACATCGCCTGCCGGAATAGTGTCCACATATTGCGTTGTATCTCCCGGAACATGATTCAGCAACCAAGTATTCCAAGCCAACAACTCATAGAAACTATTGAGTTGATAAGGTCCTGATCCGGATGCGGTGCGTTTCCAGTGATCCATCATGGAAGTAGTGTCATTTCCGCCCATCCATTGGTTAGATTGGAATGTGTTGATGCGATTATAAGCCAAACCAAATGTGAAGGATTGCCAACCGTCTTGTGTTTTATTCTCAGCCGGTGAATTGAACACAAATCCGAAATTGTCTACTTTAAAATTAAATCGCACATCTTCATTTTCGCTGTCGTTGTACATGGAATTGACACGTACATTTTGAAATGAAGGCGAGAATACCAATTCGTTTTTTCGGAACATTCCTAATCCGCCGGGATTGGCAGACATCATGGAAAGATCAGCACCCACAGCACCGAATGAACCGGCCATGCCCATGAATCGCGCTGTTCCACCGAATTGTGTACGCGAATAGCGCAGTGCATCCATTTCATTTTGTCCGGCTAGTGCTAATGAGAAAGAAAGCCCTGTTATGCACAGGGCTGTTCTATATAATTTGCTAAACATAAAATTCAATTATCGTGGACGACTTGCCGGTGTTGAACTTCCTCCTCTGCTGCTTCCACCTGATGAGGAAGGAGATGAAGATGGGAACGAAGATCCGCCACCACCATTATCACTCATGCGGGGACGGCTTTCGCGCGGAGGCTCGCTGCTACGAGGTGTTTCCGGACGACCTTGTGATGGAGCCGGATGCACATTTGGTGAAGACGGACGATCGAAGTTCGGTTGAGCAGGAGTTGGCGCAGCAGGATTAACCTGCACCGGGCGTGATGTATTCGCTGGACCATCAACTGCAGGTGGAGGAGGCACAGTGCCGCGACCATCAACTTGCTGCCCAGGGTTATAAGGATTAGCAGGTAGGTTTGTTCCGTTGTCAACAGGGCGACCTGCAGGAGCAGTGCTTGATGCAGGCAAGGAGTTCACTACTGCACGATGAACATCTTCGTTGGTTGGACGCTCCAATTGGTTTTCAGCAACCACAGAATTCACGAAACGCTCTCCGAAAGTTGTTCCACCCATATTAGCTGTACGCCCATCATTACTTCCGGGTGCTGTGCGCGGACCGTAGAAGAAACTATTGTTGTCAAAACTGTTGAAGTAGTTATTACCCCAGCCATTGTTGCCCCAACCGCTTCCCCAGCCGCCGTTGCCAAAGCCGGATCCCATCATCCAGTTGTAACCGGGACCATACCAACCGCCACCCCAATATGGGTTATAAGCGTAGTAAGGATTGTATCCCCAACCGTTGTATCCCCAACCGTTATACATCCACGGATCATTCCAACCCCACATGTTGTGTGGATGTCCCCAGCCGGTGCCCCAGCCCCAGCCGTTATTCCAATACATGTAGGATTGCGGACAATTGTAGTACATGTAAGACGACGGTCCCCAAAAGCCATAGCTATTGTAAACACTGGTGCCATAATACATGGGGTTGTTGTTGTAGTAATACGCGTTTGTATAGTAATTGTCGTAATAATTACCGCTCATCGGGTTATTGAAACGACGTATGCGAGCCGCATATTCGTAATCATAATAGTCGTCGTAATCGAACTCTTCGTTGTAATAATCAGAACCCTGAGAACTCATCTTTTGAATGTTCTCCTGCTCCTGACGCTTACGCTCTTCTTCCTGACGACGCTTGTCATCATCTTCTTTGCGCTTCTGCTCGGCACGCCAATCTTTTTTGGCGTCTTTAAGGGAGTAATACACATCATCCCCGTTATCCTGCTTAGATAAACTGACGTTCATCTTGCACGAACTGAAAGCACCTGCAAGTACAACAGCCATTCCGAATAGTAACCATTTGTTTTTCATGGTTGATCGAATTTAATGTTCAACATACGACAGGGTTTCATTAATCGGGGATGATTTATGTTATTTTTGCCCCTGTCTTTGCTAGTAAAGTTACAAAAATCATTCCAAAATAGTTTGTTAAAATGTCTAAAGTTGTTACTTCCAGAAATGATGATTACAGCCAATGGTATCAGGATTTAGTAACCAAAGCGGATTTAGCGGATCACTCTGCAGTTCGCGGTTGTATGGTTATTAAACCGCATGGATATGCCATTTGGGAAAAAATGCAGCAAGCGCTGGATGGTATGTTCAAGGAAACGGGACATGTTAACGCCTATTTCCCATTGTTTATTCCAAAATCATTTTTGTCCAAAGAAGCTAAACACGTGGACGGTTTCGCGCAGGAATGTGCTATTGTAACGCATCACCGTTTAAAGACTATTGGCGATACTCCCGAAACACGTCAGGTGGTAGTTGATGAAACAGCAAAGCTGGAAGAAGAATTAATTGTTCGTCCAACTTCTGAAACGATTATCTGGAATACCTATCGCGACTGGATTAAGTCACATCGCGATTTACCATTATTGATAAATCAATGGGCGAATGTGGTGCGTTGGGAAATGCGAACCCGTTTGTTTTTGCGTACAGCAGAATTTTTGTGGCAGGAAGGACACACTGCTCATGCTACAAAGCAGGAGGCCATCGAAGAAACAGAACGCATGCTTGAAGTATATGCGCGTTTTGCGGAAGATTACATGGCAATGCCGGTAATTAAAGGAATTAAGACGGAGAACGAACGATTTGCAGGTGCTGAAGAAACGTATTGCATTGAAGCGATGATGCAAGATGGAAAAGCGTTGCAAGCAGGCACCTCACATTTTTTGGGACAAAATTTTGCCAAGGCGTTTGAAGTAAAATTTGCGAATAAAGAGAATAAGTTGGAATACGTTTGGGCGACATCCTGGGGAGTTTCAACACGTTTGATGGGTGCCCTAATCATGACACATTCCGATGATAACGGATTAGTGATTCCTCCGAAGCTGGCACCTGTTCATGTTGTTGTTGTTCCGATTTACAAAACGGAAGAGGAGTTGAGCAAGATTGAAGTATTAGCTAAGCAATTAGCATCTGAGTTAAAAACAAAAAACATTGTTGTTCGTTTTGATCACAGAGATACGTTACGTCCGGGATTCAAATTTGCGGAGCATGAATTGCGCGGGGTGCCTGTGCGTTTAGGAATTGGTCCTAAGGATATGGAAAACGGTACTGTGGAAATGGCCCGTCGTGATACGTTGACAAAAGAAGTGGTTTCTATGGATGGTCTTGCCGAAAGAATTATAGCTACGTTGGATGATATTCAATCATCGATGTACAATCGTGCGCTGAAGTTGAGGGAGTCAATGACGCATCATGTAAATACCTGGGAAGAATTTGAAAAGGCTTTGGATGCAGGAGGATTTGTGCATGCACATTGGGATGGCACTGCGGAAACAGAGAAGAAAATCAAAGATCGCACGAAAGCCACTATTCGTTGTATTCCATTGGATAGTGTTGCGGAAGATGGTAAATGTATTATGACAGGAGCTCCGTCATCGCGTCGTGTAATCTTTGCTCGAGCGTATTAGTTTCTTGGTTAAATTGGCATTATGAATCAACCTGCAAAAGAGATTATCTCAGGACTGTTGTACGAAAAGTCAAAATTAAAACAGGATATTTTTTATCTTACGATTGACGTTTTCAAACAGTTGAAAGAGGTCGTACGTGAAACAGTAGCAGAGTTGAAGCCATTGGCACAACAAATTGATAAACGTATCATTATTGATTTTAAGGACAAAAGTGAGCACGAGATAGAATTACGAGTAGCCGGCGATGTGATGATTTTTTCCATGCACACAAACGTGTTTGAATTTGATCAGAATCATCCGATGTGGAGAACATCATACATCAAGCAAGATCATAAGCGCTCGTATTGCGGAATGATCATGGTGTACAATTTTCTTGCGGATACGTTCAAATACAATCGCATGAATGATGTGGGTTATTTGGTGAGTCGATTATTCGTTAACCACGAGCGCCACTATTTCGCAGAAGGTAAGCGTCAACTCGGATTGCTCTTCAATAATTTTGCTTCATCCGAAATCAGCAAAGAAGAATTAAGAAAGTTTGTTGAAGCAACGGTGATTTATTGTCTCGATTTCGATTTGTTTACTCCGCCATTTGACGATGTAAAAATGGTATCATTCGCACAGATTCAGGAAGAAAGTTCGATGATGTCGTTGAAAACCGGTAAACGTTTAGGTTTTCGTTTTCAGGCCGATACAGATTTGGATTGATCAATCCTGACCACGATCATCCTTTGTTTTGGGATATTGTCGTAGCTTGCACCTTTACAAACCTAAATCACTCTATTGATGAAAAAACTTTTACACCTGGCAGGTGCGGGAGCATACCTTGCATTAAGCCTCAACGCATACGGACAGTGCGTCAACATTACGTGTCCCACGAATATCACCGCGAACACAGATCCTTCTGGTTGCGGAGCTGTTATTAGTTATCCAACTCCTGTTGGAACGAACACCTGTGTAATTACCGGATCACAAACATTTAATTACACCGGCAGTTTACAAACGTTTACTGTGCCTGCAGGCGTTACCATGCTAACTATTGATGCTACCGGTGCTCAAGGTGGAAGCGTTACGGTATCATGTGCTGCAACCGGAGGTCTTGGTGCGCGCATCGTTGGTGATGTCGCTGTTACACCGGGCGAGGTGTTGACCATCATGGTGGGTCAGCAAGGTTTGAGTAATGGTGCTGACGCCGGAGGTGGTGGCGGAACTTTTGTTGCGCGTACAGGAAACGTTCCGTTGATTTGCGCAGGCGGCGGCGGTGGAGCAACGAATAATATCGGGCAGTGCGGTGCAAACAGAAATGGAATTAATGCAACAATTACAACATCCGGAACTGCGAGTGGTAATGGATTAGTTGCAGGTGGTATTAATGGTAATGGCGGTGGCGCAAGTACAGGTTCCGGCGGCGGCGGCGGCGGATTTTATACAGACGGTATTCCCGGGACAGGTTTAGCTAACAATAACGGTAAAGCATTCGTTAATGGCGGAGCAGGCGGAACCGGAAACAATAACGACTTTGGTGGTTATGGTGGCGGTGGTGCAGGCTGGTTTACCGGCGGAAATGGCGGTGGTGGCGGTGGATACTCCGGTGGCGCTACCAGCGGATCACAACCTTTAACGGGTGGCGGCGGCGGAGGTTCCTTTAATTCAGGAACTAACCAAACTAATACTGCCGGCTTCCAAACGGGCAATGGTCGTGTAATTATATCTTATAACGTTGCAGGTCCTGCAATTACTACTCAGACTGCAGGTTTACCTTCAGGATCTTTGTTCCCCGTAGGGACTACAACTTGTACTTTTCTGGTTACAGATGGAGCAAGCAATTCTCAGTCTTGTTCGTTTACCGTAACAGTTACAGACATCGAAGCACCATTAATTACGTGCGGTACAAACGTTTCAGTTGCAACTGATTCAGGTCAATGCTCTGCAGTGGTAAATTATCCAACAGTGGGTGCGACAGACAATTGTTCTGCAACCGTAACTCAATTAGCGGGTTTACCTTCAGGTTCTGCGTTTCCCGTAGGTGTTACAACAAATGTTTTTGCTGCAACAGATGCTGCAGGAAATATTGATACGTGTATGTTCACAGTTACGGTTATCGATACTGTCGGACCTGTATTTACTTGCCCTGCAAACGTTGTAATCAGTAATGATTCCGGACAATGCGGTGCTGTAGTTAACTACACTATTATTGCCAATGATCCATGTAATGTTAGCAGTTTGACCTTGGAGCAAGGTCTTGCTTCAGGTTCATTATTCCCTGTAGGAACAACTTTGGTTGAACACAAAGCGACTGATCCAAATGGTAATGAAACATTGTGTTCATTTACTGTAACCGTTAATGATGCAGAAGCACCTGTGCTTACTTGTCCTTCTAACGTTACTTCTTGTTCCGGCGCAGTTACGGGATTGTTGGCTACTGCAAATGATAATTGTGACGCTTCAACTGTAGTATCGTACACATTAACGGGAGCGACAACAGGTCAGGGAACCGGCAATGCGAGCGGAACATTCAATGTGGGTGTTACAACTATCGCATATTCTGCGGCGGATAGCGCAGGTAATTTTACGTCTTGCACGGTGACAGTTACTATCAATGCATTGCCAACAGTAACAGCTTCGGCTGCCACCGGTACTGCTTGTTTGTCTGATGCGAACGTTGTATTAACAGGAACTCCTGCAGGTGGAACATGGAGTGGTCCGGGAGTAAGTGCAGGTTCATTCTCACCAAGCACTGCAGGTGTTGGAACGCACAATTTGATTTATGCGTTTACTGATGCCAATGGTTGTTCGAATGCGGATACTGTTGCAGTTACAGTGAATGCATGTACGGGTGTTGCTGAAAACAGCATTTTGAATGGAGTAAACGTATTCCCGAATCCGATGACCGATAATGTAACAATTGCTTTCGGTAATGTTGTTGATGTGGTACTTGTTACTGTTGTTCAAATTAACGGTCAGGTGATTCGTTCAATTCAGGCGAATGGTGTAACCCGTTTGGATATTCCGACACACGATTTAAGTGCAGGAATTTATTTTGTGAATATTACCACTAACGGTGAAACCCGCAGCGTACGCGTGGTGAAATAATCGGAGGTTATTAAGTTGTAAAGGAGGGCTGGAATCTTATGATTTCAGCCCTTTTTATTTTAAAGAATTGTAATGTCAGGAGAATTGTATTCGTTGAGTATATTAAACAAAAAAGCGAGCTGATTGCTTTCGCTTTCATACTCGCTTTGTTTTGTAGCCCGTAGGGGAATCGAACCCCTGTTTACAGAATGAAAATCTGCTGTCCTAACCCCTAGACGAACGGGCCATTTGGGGACTAATTTTTTCAAATCAGCGTGCAAATGTATACGCTTTTCCCGAATCCACAAAAAAAATCTTGAAAAACGCGCACATTCCTATTTACCACTAGTCTTCGTCTTCGAAATGATCGTAACGATAAATCGGATCTATTTCGGCTCCGGGTTTGATATTGATGAGCTCTTTAATTAAACCGTCGTTTAATCCGAAGACCCAACCGTGCAACTCGGGACTTTGACGACGTTTCCAGGATTTTTGAATGATTGTAGTCTTTGACAAATTCTGAAGTTGCTCGATGACGTTAAACTCTACCAATTTATTTACACGATCTTCTTCACTTTTGATGGCATTCACATCATCACGATGCAAGCGATATATATCTTTAATATTACGAAGCCATTTATTGATCAATCCGAAACTGTCATTGGACATCGCAGCTTTAACTCCGCCGCAACCGTAATGTCCGCAAACGATGACGTGTTCAACTTTTAATACTTCCACGGCGTATTGCAATGCCGATAACATGTTGAGATCGGTGTTGATCACCAAATTTGCTACGTTACGATGAATGAAAATTTCACCCGGTTTAGTGCCTGTAATTTCGTTCGGTGGTACACGAGAATCTGCGCAACCGATCCAAAGAAATTTCGGTGTTTGCACACGAGCCAGTTTATTGAAATATTCGGGATCCTGTTCCAGACGCTCCTGCGACCAGCTTTTGTTTTCCAATAACAGACGATTGTAGTCGTTCATGATTTTGATTTTGTATTGTCGTTATAATCCGGAATTCCTTCAAGAATGACGCGAATACCACGTAGCTCTGCTGCTTGCTGATAATTGAGCAACGCTTCAATGATATCATCATCAATGAAATCGGATTTACGTCCATCAATAATTAAAGTGACGTTATCCGGAATATTTTCAAGCGTTTCCATGATGGCCGCTTTATTCATAAACGTCACATCTTTATAAAAGCGCAATAAGTAATTGTCATTGTGCTGATGCAAACGGTGAACGGTTTTGAAGTTGGCACGCGCTACGTAGTATATTCCGACTACCATCCCGATTCCGATCCCGATAAGTAAGTCGCTGAACAAAATGGCCACAATCGTAACAATGAATGGCATAAAATGGTCCATGCCGCGTGACCATGCTTCCTTATACAACGTCGGTTTTGATAACTTGTAACCGGTCATCAGCAAGATAGCAGCTAAAGAAGCATTCGGAATTTTATTAATGAACGGAGCCAATAATGCAACTGCAATGAGCAACCAAGTGCCGTGAAAAATTGCAGACATTTTAGTGCGTGCTCCGGAGTTGACATTTACCGAACTTCTTACAATAACTGCTGTAATAGGCAAACCACCGATGAGTCCTGAAATCAAATTCCCGGAACCTTGCGCAATCAATTCACGATTCGTTGGGGTAACACGTTTGAAAGGATCAATTTTATCTGCGGCTTCAACGCTGAGTAATGTTTCCAAGCTGGCCACAATCGCAAGTTTTATGGCTAATACATAAACCGTATAATTCGAAAGTGCCGTCCAATAAGGGCTGGAGAAGAAACCGAAAAATTCTTGTGTTGATCCTGCAACGGGCAAATTCACCAAATGATCTCCTGATAAACCTGTTCCTTGTTTCGTAAAAAACTCGTTAAGCACGATACCAAGAACTACAACAATTAATGAACCCGGAATAAATTGAAAGACTTTGAATTGCTTGATCAGTTTTGTGTCGAACAAAATCAAAATCGCCATTGAAATAATACAAATGATGACCGCGCTTGGGCTAATGAAGTTGAATGCGTTTAAGATTTCGCTGAACGTATTTTCATTATCCGGTTGGAGAAACGATTCATCACCTTCAAAGTCTTTGTCGTAGCCTACGCCATGCGGAATTTGTTTCATGATCAGGATAAGACCGATAGCCGCCAACATACCGCGAATTACCGACGATGGAAACCAATAACCGATTATTCCGAGGCGGAATATTCCGAATAGAATTTGAAAGATTCCTGCAGCAGCAACGACTAATAAAAATGCCTGAAAATTATTGCCCAGATCCTGTACGCCGCTCAGTACAATTACTGTTAATCCCGCAGCAGGACCACTTACGCTAACACTTGATTTACTAATGCCTGCTACAACGATGCCGCCAATAAGGCCGGCAATGATACCGGAAAAAGGCGGCGCACCCGAAGCGAGGGCGATGCCTAAACATAATGGTAATGCCACCAGAAAAACGACAATGGATGCGGGGACATCCTTGCTCAGGTGGCTAAACAAGCCGTGTTTTGCTTTCATTGATTAAGAACAGAGGTATAGTTGGGAACTGGGCAAAGATAATTAAATGACTTTCCGTTATATGAAAGTTGATATATCTTAACAATCGTTAACGAACACTTATTTCAGATGTCTTCATCCAAAATTATTCTCACCGCCGACGACTATGGAGCTATGCCTTTCATTGATGTTGCAATTGAAGAGGCAGTTGCGAACGGCAAAATAAATTCGGTGGCGACGTTTGTAACATATGGCAAGTACAATGAAGACAAAATTGAGCACATTAAACAGTTGCTCAAAGATGCACCGGGAAAAGTGGGAGTGGGTTTGCATTTTTCACTTACCGCAGGACAACCTTTATCGGATGGACTCGCGCCAATTGTTGAGACCGATGAATATGGTGTAAAACGATTTTTGGAAGCACAACGTTTTCCATTTGATCTTTTAAGTAAAGAGGAGGTGTCGCGTGAGTTGGAATTGCAGATTGAAAAAATGGCGGATCATTTGGGTGGCGCGGAAAAGATAGACTCTATATCGAATCACCATGGAGTGGCGTACATGGATCATGAATTGTTTGATGCACTGAGTTCGGTTGCAGCGCGATATAAAATTCCTATTCGAAGTCCGTTGTCGTGGATGCAATCGGGATTGAAATGGAAGCGCATTAACCTCCCTTCCGATGCAGTAATTTGGGAAGGATTTCGTTTGGGCTTTTGGAGAAATTTAGATGAAATGACAAAGAAGGATATGTTTGTGCGAGTTGATCTGGCTAAACAACGGAATTTACATTTTCCATTTTGCACGGCCGATGTTATATACGGAAAGCCAACGGAGTCGAGAATGCTCACATTACTGGAGCAATATGAAGGCGGACCAATGACCACAGAATTTATGTTTCATCTGGGCAATCCTGCGGAACAAGCGCCACCGACAGTACACGGCATCAATCCCTCATATTTTACCAAACGAAAACATGAATACGACTTACTGATGAAATTTCCTTTGGACACGCAATTAATGGTGAGAGAAATTAAGAAAGCGGTATTTAGAGATATGAGTGCAACAGATCGGGAATTGAACCGCTAGAGATTACTTACCTGCCGGTATAGTGTCTTCTACAATTACATAGATTTCTTCATTATCTTTTTTCATCAGATAATGTTCACGGGCAAATTTTTCCAATAACACCGTATCGCTCTGCAATTGTTCTAAGGCTTCTTTATTGCGACGAATTTCGTCCTTATAAAATTGAACATCCTTTTCTAATTTTTCCACCTGTTGTTTTCGGTCCATCTGTGTGAAAAAATCATTCTTATCGAAGAATAGCAACCAAACGGCCAATACCACAATAACCAATATGTAGCGGTTAGTTACAATTTTCAATACGGGATGTTGTGCCCATTTCATGGTGATAAAATTACAAGGACTTATCGGTTATAGCAGAACATAAAGGATCTGTTTTCTAAATGTTATTCAATCGGGATTGTTAATTGCGGGGTTGTATGAGTTAGCAGTTATTGGTATATTCAAAGTAGTTTTAAAAACTATAGAGATTAACTATGACGTTACAACAATTAGAATATGTAGTGGCAATAGGGCGTTACGGCAGTTTTGTAGAAGCGGCTGAGAAGTGTTTTGTCACGCAACCCACGCTTTCCATGCAAGTGAAGAAGCTTGAAGAGGAGTTGAGTATTGTTTTGTTCGATCGTTCCAGACACCCCGTTGCTCCTACTGAAGTGGGTCGGCAATTTTTGGAACAGGCTCGTGTCTTGTTACGCGAACAACAGCGTCTCCTGGAAGTTGTTAAAGGTGCGAAAGGTGAAACCGGCGGCGATTTGCGCTTGGCCGTTATACCAACACTGGCTCCATACCTATTGCCGATTTTCGTTCGGGAGTTTACAACGAAACACCCTCGGGTCAATTTAGTTATTCGTGAAATGACCACGCAGCAAATTACGCAGGCCTTGCGCGCTGAGGTAATTGATGTAGGATTATTAGCCACACCTTTACCGGAAGTCGACCTCAATGAAACGCACTTGTTTCTTGAACCATTTGTGGGTTATCTGGCAAAGGGACATGAATTGTGGAGTAAGAAAGTATTGAAAGTTGATGACCTGAATCCTGAACAAATTTGGTTACTTTCTGAAGGACATTGTATGCGTAATCAAGTGTTGAATCTTTGTCGGGAACAACCGCATTCGGGCGACCAGCAATTTGTCTACGAAAGTGGGAGCGTAGAAACTTTGAAACGATTGGTGGATACCGGATCAGGAATGACGATTTTACCATGGTTGGCTACCGTAGGGATGAGTAACAAACAAGTACAACAGGTTCGTTATTTTCGAAGTCCGGAACCCGTACGGCAAATTAGTTTGGTGACACACCATACCGACCACGCTTAAGCGTTCTATTAAACAAGACATTATCCCCATTGAAGCATGAGAACTACAGCTGTATTCCTGATTACACTAATTTCAATTGTATTGCTATTCTGGCAAGGCGCACCACAAACCACGCCCGGAACATTTCGTGCCGAGCAGATGAAATACAGTAGGGTGAAGGCGGCATACACTGAAAAATGGAATGGAATCGATTTGAGGTTGAAGGAGCTGGATGTACAGGTAACTGCGCTGGAAGTTTTTATTCGTTCTTTTAAACACGAGAAAGTAACTGAAGTGTGGGTGAAAAATAAAACCGACAAGACGTGGAAAAAATATCGCGATTATAAAGTGTGCATGTCTTCCGGTGAATTGGGCCCCAAGCGTTGCCAAGGAGACGGTCAGGTTCCGGAAGGATTTTATCACATGAATATTTTTAATCCTTACAGTAATTTTCATCTTTCACTTGGTGTAAGTTATCCGAATGCTTCTGATCGTGTTCTCGCATGCAAACGCGATCCCGGCAGAGCAATTATGATTCACGGAGATTGCGTCACCATTGGATGTATTCCGCTTACGGATGATAAAATTAAAGAGGTGTATGTGCTTTCTGTAGAAGCGAGAAATGCCGGACAACAGAAAATTCCCATACATATTTTCCCGACACGCATGAGTGAAGAGCGTTTACGAGAAATTAAAGCAACAACTGAAGATGCAAGCGTGAAATTATTTTGGGATAATTTGAAAACCGGATACGATTATTTCGAAACGAAAACTGCATTACCGGTTGTAACGGTTGATGCAAAAGGGAAATATATTTTTCGCTAGCTGTTAACGGTTACGCGAAGGAACAATTTCCACTTTAGTCATAATCGTCTCTCCGTTATCATCCACACAAGTGACGCGGTGCTGACCTTCGGAAGGATTGAGTGCAAGCTGATGGATCCCTGTCGTTGATCCGACAAACTCTTCGTCTATATGCCAGTGCACAGTTGCTGTCGGACTTCGATGCGCAATTTCAAAAATGATTTTTCCCGGTCTTCCATCCAGTTCTGTCGGTAAACTTAAGCGTGTTTCTTCACGCGGGTAAACAAATTCCATGTACGATGAACTTTGATGTGTGCAGCCGGACATATAAGGAGGCAAGACTTTGTACAACGGATTTTTTACGCGATAATAATATTCCATGGCAGGTGGTAATACGAACCAGGAAACGTGTTGCATTTCGGATGGCGACGCACAATCGCTGCTGACACGATATTTCAGTGAAGCATCCAGATGAACGGTACGATGATACTTGCAAGCTCCCGATTTAAGACCTGCTTCAGGAATCCACTGTTTTTGTCCTTCACACAAGTCGAGTGCACGCATACCCGATTGCGCACATACCCGAACTTGTTCCATTAACTGTTCGGGTTTTTCAAACCAATCGGGCGAACGTAGCATGGAAAAAATATCAAATAGAATAGGAGCTGCTGTTTGAATTCCGGTTAATCCCGGTCGTCCTTCTCCTGTTGCATTGCCTACCCACACGGCAATAACATATTTAGGTGTTACACCAACTGCCCATCCATCTCGGAAACCGAAACTGGTCCCTGTTTTCCAAGCGATACGCGATGATGTGCTGAACTTGCTCCAGTTGGCATCCTCTTCGGGGCGATTAACTTCAGTCAGTGCATCGAACGTAAACCAAGTTGCAGCAGGATCCAGCCACGAATGATCATTCAATTTGCCTTCTATCGATTTTGATTCTTGTGTAATGTAGTGTGGAGGATGAAAATCTGATTTGGTTTGTGTTCGTGTTGCATTGTAGCGATTTAATGATCGTGTCATCGATGCATATATACCTGCAATGTCCCAGAGTTTTCCTTCGGCACCACCCAGAATTAACGAAAGTCCGTATTCGTCAGGAGTTCGAAACAATGTAGTCATTCCACAATTCTTAAGTCGTTCGTAAAAACGATTAACGGTGTACGATTGCAACATGCGAACTGCAGGTACATTGAGTGAACGCGCTAATGCACGTGATGCAGGAACGGCACCATCGTATGCACGGTTAAAGTTTTCCGGATTATATCCTGAAAGATCCGTCGGAATATCCGGTACAATAGTGTTGGGCAGTATTTCGCCTTCTGTCAGCATGGATGCATAAAGCAAAGGCTTTAGAATACTTCCGGTACTGCGCGGTGCATTAATCACATCTACCTGATTGCTGTATTCATTGAACTCGTTAGTCGTATTACCAACGTAAGCCAAGGTAGCACCATCTTCAACACGAAGAACCAGTGCTGCTGCATTGTGAATTTGATTTCCTGACAAACGTTCGGCATGACGCTGCAGCGCTTCTGTAACTTGTTCCTGCAAGTTTTTACCTAATGTAGTAGTGATGCGTTTTCCTTCGTTCCCTTCTTTACGACAACGATCGAGTAGGTGCGGCGCTAATCGTGGCAAAGAGTAAGGAGCGCCGGGTAAAGGTTCTTGCATGGCGAGGTGGGCGGTTTCTACAGACAGAATTCCTTCATCAGCCATGTGTTGTAATAGACGATCGCGTTTCGTTTTTAATCGTTCCTGATTTTTTCCCGGATAGATTAAAGAAGGACTATTCGGCAACACTGCGAGTGTCGCGGCTTCTGCCCACGATAAGTTTTCCGGTGAACGACCGAAGTAACGCCATGATGCCGCATCAATGCCTACCACATTGCCACCAAACGGTGCATGGGACGCATACAACGCGAGTATCTCTTCTTTATCATGTGTAAATTCAATGCGCACAGCCCAAATCATTTCAATCAACTTGTTCCAGAAATTTCTGGGTTGATTTTTTCTTGCCATTCTTGCCAGCTGCATGGTGATCGTACTGCCTCCCGAAACAATTTTTCCTTTCGACATATTCTGCGATGCTGCTCGCATGATTCCAGTTACATCAACACCGGCATGTTCCGCGTAGTTGCGATCTTCAAATTGAATTAAACAAAGCGCATATTTTAATGGAACCAGTTTTCTTTCGGGGAAACGCCATTGACCGTCAGCCGCAATTTTCGCTCCCAATAAATGTTGTTTTTCATCCTCGAGTACCGTTGCAGTTGGATCGGTGAATAATGGACGCGGAAGGAATAAGATAAACCACAAAACCAAAACCAACACTACAGCGAAAATTGCAGTTCTTTTCGGATGTGCGGAAAGCGTTGTTTTTAGTTGATATAAGTGTGATTGCAGTTGCATGACTAATCAAAGATAAGCGGTAAGAAAGGATAGCGGACATGTATTGAATAACTGTTGTTAAACTTCGAAAATCCGTTCGTGTTTATTGAAATAGTTCAAAGTATGCATCGATACACTGCACGGATTTCAGAGAATTCAAAGTCAACAATCCTGCACGTATAGAACATGCGCATGGTGAAATTAAAGCGCCTCCGCATGATGCATGAGTAGAGCACCTATCTTTGTTACAAACGCTTTCATTATGATTTTTCGTCTTCTTGCTGTTTCAATTGTAGCACTTACCACGCAAGCCACAACCTGTAAAAAGTCGGTTCCCAAATCCGATACTGTTGTTGCTGATTCACTAACTCCCGTAACTATGGATACCGCATTGCCACAGGATAATCGCAAACATCCGCCCGCTTTACCAATTGAGCCGACCTATCGGGAAGGTCGATTGGCGCTGGAACAATTTATCGCGAAGAACACCATTTACCCTGAAGCCGCTCAGAAGGCAGGAATAACAGGACAAGTGATCGTTGGATTTATTGTAAAAAAAGACGGTTCGTTAAGTGACTTTAAGTTGTGGAAGGGATTAGGCTATGGGTGCGATGAAGAAGCCATGCGCGTTGCCCGTTTGATGCCGAACTGGAATCCCGGCAAAAAGGACGGTGTTGACGTGGATATGGAATATCAAATTTATGTCCCGTTCCCGCCGGTGAAAAAATGAAGAAACTCTTATTGATAGTGGTTGTTGGTATAGCAGGAGTATATTCCTGTTTAACATCCGATGCTCCTGATTTCAACGATCATCAGCCCTATGTGTCGGAAGAAAATCCGCATTTAGAGTTTACTTTTTCGACCGATACATTTAAAGTTCGAAGAAAGTCGGGCAACAAAGTAGTTGTATTAGACACCGTGCCGACATCCTCTCCAACTCCGGTTTCTGTCAACGAAACAATCGAATTGCAACCTGATGTGTCACCTCAGTTTAACGGGGGTGATGTGGCATTGCGAGCTTATTTGAGAAAGAAATGCGTTTATCCATTGGTTGCTTTCCAAAATGAAGTTTCGGGTGTCGTGACAGTCAGCTTCCGGATATGTGCAGATGGTTCAATTGAAGGCGTGAAAGTGAAGCGCTCTGTGGGTTTTGGCTGTGATGAAATGGCCGTTGATGTCGTACAAAATATGCCGAACTGGATTCCGGGAACTAAAAGCGGAAAAAATGTTAAATGTCCCGTCGTGCTGGATGTGCCATGTGGGCGTTAGTGAGGTACTTTGCTATATTTGCCCTTTAACTAATCAGCATAACAGTGAATAACAGATTTTCAGTCGTTCTTAACGTCGTATTGGTGATTGCGGTGATCGTATTGTTCGTCCTTCACTTTACATCAAAGCCTAATGAAGGAACTGTTGCGGGAACTAAAGATTCCGTAAAGCAGTTGACGTTCGCAATTCCGAAGAATTTGCACGGCGCGCGTGTGTTGTATATCAATGTGGATTCATTGGATACACAATACGAAGCGTTCACCGATTTGAGCAAAGAAACATCTTCCAGTTATAAGTACAAGTTAACCCAGTACCAGAACAAAGGGATGGAACTTCAGCAACGATACGGTGCTCTTCAAGAGAAAGTTCAAATGGGAACTATTTCCGCAGACGAAGCTGCAAAAGAAGAGGCTGCAATTAATAAAGGAATGGACGATCTGAAGCGCATGGAAACTGAATTGCAATTGATGGAAACGAACGCGATGAAGAAAAATCAAATCATCACCGAAGAAATTTCGAAGTACTTCAAATCGTTTGCGCAACAGAAAGGAATTGATTTTATTTTGGGTTACGGAGGCAGCAGCACTGTCTTGTATGCAACGGACAGCCTCGATGTAACCACGGAAATTGTAATGGCGTTGAACGCTGAATACCGTGCTAACAAAGCGGTAAAGAAGTAATTATTTTTTAACAAGTTTTCATCCTGTCGGGTTCTGCTCGGCAGGATTTCTTTTTTTTGAACTACACAAAATCACGGATCATGGAAAATGGCAATGAAGTACTAATTCATAAAATCAAAAAGGTTGAAGAATTTCATGAAGTTTTCATGATTGGCAATCGGCATACTCCAACCGGTAATGTTTCGCAGGAAGAAGCCATGTTGCGCTACAACTTGCTGAAAGAAGAAAATGAAGAGTATCTGGAAGCGTGTCAGCGAGGTGATATTGTGGAGATAGCAGATGCCTTGGGTGATATTTTATACATCGCATTCGGAACTATCTTAAGACATGGATTGCAGTACAAAATTGAAGAAGTGTTTGATGAAATTCATCGCAGCAACATGTCGAAACTGGATAAAGACGGAAAGCCTATTTTCCGAGAAGACGGCAAAGTGTTGAAGAGTGAATTTTACTTTCGCCCGAATATTGCGGCAGTATTAAAACAGGAAGAACAGGAATTGAAATAAATTATTGGCCCGCCTGCAACCAGGGCTGCTCCACGAAAAGTCTCACGATAACGACAACGCCGGAAATTATGAATATGATACCGGCACCGACATTGATTTTATGAACCACTAAATCGTTGAGGTAAGTTTTAATTTTACCTGCAGCTAATGCTTTAATTGTATCTGTTCCGAATAAAGTGAGCAACGCTGAGGTGAAAAAAGTAATCATCAATACACCGTCGCCGTTAAACTTGGAAGAAGAAAAACTAATCGCACCGATCCACATCAATATAATCAAAGGATTGAGGAGGTTCATAAAGAATCCTTTCAGCGCAATTCCTCCAACTTTTACTTGTCCGTTTTTGATGACAATAACCGTATCGCCCTCAGAAACCGGAACAGGCTGCGGCACCTTTTTCAGTACCTGATACAAACCATAAGAGATGAGTAAGCCACCGCCTAATATTCCTACGGGTAAGGCGTATTTCTGATCCAGCAACCATCCCGACATCCCGAAGTAAGCTAACGCCAAATAAATTAAATCGCTGGCGATAACACCAATGGACACGGCGATGCCGGCTTTATATCCAAATCGTAAACTCGATTGTATCAGCGCAAAGAATGCCGGACCCAGCGAAAAACAGAGGGCTAATCCGAAAAGCATTCCATGACCGATCGCGCCGAACATTAATTACACGTTTTGATACGATTTAAGATGTTGCTTCCAGCTTCCCAAACGTTCATCTTTGATAACACGCGGGAACTTGCTCTGGCCTCCAATCTTTCCGTTCTTTTCCATCCATGCATAAAACACGTCGATATGAACCACTTCTACAATTACTTCTTTGAGCGCTGCACTTCGTTCAACACGGTAATCATCGTTCAGGTTTTTTAAATGATTATCCAAACAATTGCGGAAGGCTTGTGCATCAACGGGTTTATCGGTGCCGACATACCAGTGATGAGCGAATAAATTTTCGTAATTGATTCCGGCAACCGTAAACTCATTAATCGTTACGTTAAACTCATCAGCGCAAAGATCAATGGCTCTGTTCATATTATCCTGCGACAAGTGTTCGCCGCATAAACTTAAGAATTGTTTTGTTCTGCCAGTAATGATAATCTCCTGACGTTCCAAATTAGTGAAACGAATAGTGTCACCAACAAGATAACGCCACGCACCGGAGCACGTAGTGATTAACATAGCATATTCTGTATGCTCATCCACTTCATTAATGGTGAACGTTGCAGGATTACCTTTCATCTGCCCGTCGCTGTCAAAGTTGTCAGCGTTAAATGGAACGAACTCGAAAAATATACCGTTGTTTAATTGTAACCGCTGACCTTCTGAATCTGGGCGATCCTGAAACGCAAAAAATCCTTCCGATGCTAAATAGGTTTCCAGATAATGAATCGGTTGCCCGAGTAATTTATCAAATCCTTTGCGATACGGCTTTAGTGAAACACCACCCCAAACATAAATTTTGAGATTGGGCCAGATTTCATGTATGTGTTTAACGTTGTAATATTTGATGATACGTTCAAACAAAATCTGAATCCACGCCGGCACGCCGCACACCACACCAATATCCCAGTTTTTAGCATTCTTGGTAAGTTCATCCAGCTTGGTGTTCCAGTCGCGTTCTTTCGCAATACGATCGCCGGGCTTATAAAAGTGTTGAAACCAAAATGGAATGTTTCCTGTAGTAATTCCGCTCAAATCACCGGAATAGTAGGTTCCGTTGTAATTGAGGTGTGTGCTTCCGCCAATCATCAATATTCCTTTCTGAAAGAAATTGGTGGGCAAATCGTAACGATGAAGCGCCATAATTTGACGAATACTGGCCATACGAATGGCTTTTAGCATGTCTTTCGTAACAGGAATATGTTTGGATGATGCTTCAGAAGTTCCGGAGCTTAACGCAAAATATTTTGTTTGCCCCGGCCAAGTAACATAACCTTCACCATTCAAACTTCTGTACCACCATTTACGAAACATGCTGTTATAGTCATGCGTTTGTACGGTGCGTTGAAACGATTCTACAGGATCTTTCTCGGTGAGCAGTTTGGTGAAGTTGTAGTGTTCACCTATTGCCGTAAACTCCGCTTTACTCAGTAATTTTTTTAATGTTTTAACCTGAAGGTTATAGGCATCTTTCTTCCGTAAGCGCGGAATTTTATTATTCAGTTCTATGGTTTTTTTAAGAATTGAACCAATGATGGCCATAGTTTAAAATCTTAACGGGTAGGAATAAAACGCTGACGTGTGATCGCTGTTTCGCGTGCAATACGACTTACTTGCAAAGGACTTAGCGATTCGCCCTTCGGATAAATTGTTGCCAGCGCATTCATTTCGCGAGCCAGTTGCGAGCATGTACTGTCGTCCGGAAATAATTGCAATAAGCCGGTGAGTTGTTCCAGGTGTAAACGTTGTTCCTCCATAATTTCATACAACGTAGCATTCTTATCGTCTTTTTCAGTAGAGTCAATCATCGTAGAAGTCAGGTACAAACTTTCCAACCATCCTCCGGAAAGTACTAATGATGCTAAAGCCTGACGATCGTTGGAAATTAGTGTAGTGTCTACACGCATGTACGAGCTGAAAACTAATTTCTGCAATGAATCCTGATTGTTGCGATTATTATCAAAACGCTTCATCGTTGTCTCATCAAATGCATTCGGCACAACAATAGCATCTGCTAAGGTTCGCACACTTTTCAAATAAGGACCGGAATCAGAAAGGCGTGATTGCGTAATCAGCAAGGCCATGTCTGCACCATAAATCCCCAAATTTAACGCCTGCAAATTCGGGTCGGTGATTTGTCCTACCTGTGCAGTATTACTCAGGATGTCAGCGTTGAAAACCAGTTTGGAATTCGAAAGTTTATTCAAAATATCAAATGGAACAGGGATGGTACTAACGAATTGCTTAATTCTTTCCCGCACGCTATCGTTCATGGCATTATGCACTAACGTATCGCTGTTGAATATGGAATCCATTCGTTGATCGGTTTCGTCGGAGCCACAGGACGCTCCGAGCGAAGTAATGATAATCCAAACGATTAGAGGGAATCTGGTTTTCATTAGCGGATGTATCGGAAGTCGTGATTATTCTTGATGTTTTTCAAACTTTCAACGATGAGTTGAATAACGTGTTCCACATCATCCTTGTGCACACTTTCAACGGTTGTGTGCATGTATCGTAGGGGTAAGGAAATTAATGCGGAAGGAATACCTCCGGTTGAATACGCGAATGCATCAGTGTCTGTACCTGTGGAACGTGATGCTGCTTCACGCTGAAAAGGAATTTTATTTTTTTCGGCAGTATTAATGATTAAATCGAGCAGGTTATTGTGAACTGCCGGACCATACGTTAACGAAGGACCTTTGCCGCAAGAAATATCACCTTGCGCAATTTTATTCATCATCGGGGTTTGCGTGTCGTGCGTTACGTCGGTAACAATCGCCACATTGGCGCGAATCGACTCGGTAATCATTTCGGCACCACGCAAACCTACTTCTTCCTGCACAGCGTTAACGATGTACAAACCATAAGGAAGTTTGGTACGACTTTGCTTCAACAGGCGAGCTACCTGTGCTATGATAAATCCGCCAATTCTATTATCCAACGCACGACCGGTGTAGTAACGATCATTCAACACCATAAATTCATCTTCGTACGTCACCACACAGCCTACGTGTACACCAAGTTCAGCCACCTCCTTGTCGGAAGTGCAACCCAGATCAAGAAAGATATTTTTCAAAGTAGGAGTTTCTTCTTTACCCGGTTCACGCACGTGAATGGCAGGCCAACCGAAAACGGCTTTCACAACACCTTTTTTGCTGTGAATATTTACCCGCTTGGAAGGTGCGATCTGATGATCAGAACCTCCGTTACGACGCAAGTAAACAAATCCATCTTTGGTTATGTAATGCACAAACCAAGAGATTTCGTCGGCATGTGCTTCGATTACAACTTTATATTTTGCAGTAGGATTGATCACACCCACCACGTTGCCGTAATTATCCGTCATGTATTCATCCACATACGGACGAATGTAGTCGAGCCACATTTGTTGTCCTTTGCTCTCGAAACCTGTTGGTGATGGATTATTGATATATCGGGTCAGGAACTCCAACTCAGCTTTTCCGACGATACCTGCTTTGCCCGCTTTTTTCTTCACTTTAGACATAAAATTTCAATTTTTGCTAAGTTAAGCAATGCCGGTAATTTTTGCCGATTTTGTTCAATAATTGCTCTTAATTAACTGCCTGTTGCACCAGTCGATGTTAATGGTAAATTTAGCTTATGAATAAAATCATTTCGTTCGCACTTGTTTTCTTTTTGGGGCTTGCGATAATCGGATGTAAAGGAAAAAAGAACGGAACAGGCGAATCGGTACAATCAGCATTGCCTAAAGTAATCGTTGATTCTACCTACAAAGCGGGTTTGAGTACAATTACCGTCGATAGCAGTGGCATTTCAGGTAACACATTACGATTATATGTGAATTATTCGGGAGGATGCAAAAAGCATGATATCGATTTAATCTGGACCGGAATTATGGCAAAATCGTTACCGCCGCAGTTACCCATGGCGTTGCGTCACAACAACCACGGAGATGCGTGTCGTCAGGTGGTAAGTGAGTTTCGAGAATTTGATTTGTCACCTTTAAAATCGAACGGATACAAAACGATGGTATTAAATATTCAAGGTTATCGCGTAACCTATCAACCAACACCTTAACGATTTCGCTTCACAACACTAAATTTCATCAGATGAAAAAAATTATTCTTACTTGCTGTTTGATTACCTCATCCTTTTCTGCCTGGTCACAGCGGGGAGAAGGCGGAACGCCTTATTCAAATAAATACGATTATTTTAATAATGAGGTGCCTTTTGTAACGATGCAACTGTTTAATATTGATTCTGTTCGCAATGCTGCAGCTTTTCAGGATTCAGTGAAAGGGCCTTACAAATTCGGTTATAATTATTTTACCAATTTGAATCCTGATAATTCGGGATATTGGAAGGATTTGTCGAATGGAGAACGCATGGTTTCCGCGGTGTTCAGCCATATCTGGATGATATTGGTAGAGGTTTTGGCGACGCAGGAAATTGTCACAACAACACACCTTGTCCGGGTGCTGCAGCATGGGCAGATCAAGTGAGATCCGTTGTGTGTTTGGTTTCGGGAGGAAGTGAATTTTGTACCGGAGCATTGATCAATAATACGTGTAATGATGCGACTCCATACGTACTTACCGCTGATCACTGTGGAACAGCAAACGGCTCGTGGGTGTTTCGTTTTAACTGGCAATCTGCAACGTGCGCAGATCCTTCCACTAATCCTGCATCGCAGTCGTTAACCGGAGGCACACAACGTGCTGCTTACGGTGGGTCAGACGTAAGTTTGGTTCAAATCAATCAGGCTATTCCTTCCAACTACAACGTCTATTTTTCAGGTTGGAATCGTGTGAATGCCGTTGTCGACAGCACTGTCTGTATTCATCATCCATCCGGTGATATAAAAAAAATCACTTGGGCACGTAACGTAACCATTTCATCTACATACGGTGGAGCTGACTGTTGGAGAACAACACAGTGGACGAGTGGCGTAACGGAGCCCGGATCTTCGGGTTCTCCGCTATATGATCCTAATAGACGAATCATTGGACAGTTGTATGGTGGTCCGTCTTATTGTGGTGCGCCAACCAATAGTTTAAATGATTTTTATGGGAAATTTTCAACCTCCTGGACTGGTGGCGGTACGAACACAACTCGTCTCAGTAACTGGCTGGATGCATGTAATACCGGTGTTATCGTATTAGATGGTTATGATCCTAACACGCCAACCGTGTCGCTTGATGCACAGATGAGCTCAGTGGTTACGCCAAGCGGAACTTACACCAATTGTGGTGCTGCAAGTAATGAAGATGTGATTGTGGTACTGCGAAATGCCGGAATGAATACCTTAACTTCTTGTACCATTACCTGGCAGTTAGACTCGAACACACCAACAGTTTATAACTGGACAGGATCGCTGAATTCCAATTCCACAACACAGGTGAATCTCGGCAATATCACATTGCCGCTTGGCACTCATACCATAACGGTTGTTGTAAGCAATCCTAACAATGGATCAGACGGCAATACTGCAAATGATCAAACTACTACGACGTTTACTGTCATGACATTGGCGACAGGAACATTGCCTGTACAGGATGGGTTTCAAAGCACTACCTTCCCAAGTGCCGGATGGAGCATAGTGAATCCGAATAATGATGTGACGTGGGTACGCACAACTGCTGCCGGATTTAACAGCAATGCTTCGATGCGAATTGATAATTTTAATGATGACACGCAAGGAACTACAGACGATTTACGCACACCGGTTCTAGATCTAGCCAACGTAATTGCGCCTATCACGGTGACGTTTGATGTTGCTTACGCACGTTATGATGCGCAATACTCTGATACACTTGGTGTGTATGTTTCAACGGATTGCGGCATTACCTGGACTCAAGTGTTTTTAAAGGGTGGTACAACATTGTCCACTGCTCCTGATAATACGAATGCGTTTACACCAAATACTAATCAGTGGCGCGCCGAGTCGGTGAGTTTAAATGCTTATGCCGGCCAATCGGGAGTTATCGTAGCATTCCGCGCACGAGGGGGTTATGGTAATTTCTTGTACGTTGATAACATTAATATCACGAGCGGAACTACTTCTATTAATGAGGTTGTTGGGTTGAATGCGGCTGTGTATCCGAATCCGAGCAATGACGGTATCTTTACGGTTGATGTAACAGGCGTATTATCCGGAAATGAGATGATGGAGGTGACGGATGTTACAGGTCGTGTTATTTACACTACAACTCTTAATGGTATTCAGCGCCAAGCGATTGATTTATCGGGTGAAGCGCAAGGTGTTTACTTCTTCTCTGTACGCGGTTACAACCAAAACATTCATCGTCGTTTGCTGTATGTAAAGTAAAGCATACACCATAATTGATTGCAGCATACGGGCTTCGTGATGGTATTCGCGGGCCCGCTTTGCATGAGGTGTTTTCGGGGAATTCGTTATATTTAGGGGGATAAACACATTTTCGTATGATTCGTTTGCTAATTGTGATGACTGTCTTGTGCGGTTCTTCTCTTGTTTTGTCTGCACAAGACACTATTAAAGCGACCTCGTTACCCGGTGCGCAAGAAGCCGAACAGTTTTATAATAGCGGTACCTTGAAGTTCAACAATAAGCAGTTTGCTGATGCAATGTTGGACTTTAATAAAGCCATTGAATTCAAGCCTGACTTTGAGAAAGCATATTTCAATCGTGGTTTGACTAAAATTGAGTTGTTGTTGGCGAAAAGTGCGATTCAAGATTTTAATAAATCCATTGAACTCAATCCTGCCGCAGATTATACATACTTCTATCGTGGGATGGCAAAGAATTCATTAGGCGATAAAGAAGGAGCTGGAGCCGATTTCGATCAGGCAGCGCGTATGAATGCACAGAATGATAAGGCATATTATCAATCGGGTGTATTGAAATTTGAAAAATCAGATTACACTGGAGCTATCGAATTGTTTGATAAAGCTATTCAAATAAACCAGAAGGAAGCATATTATTTTAATGATCGTGGTAGCGCGAAACGCATGCTTAATGATTATGACGGCGCTATCGCAGATTACCAAAAAGCGCTTCAAATTAATCCGGGTTTGGCCTTTGTATATAATAATTTGGGAAGTGCGCGCAAAGAAAAAGGCGATTTGAAAGGTGCAGTTGAATCTTACACTTCTGCGATTAATATGAAAACCGATTACTATATCGCTTTCAACAATCGTGGTGCTGCGAAATTGCAATTGGGTGATTTGGATGGAGCAATTTCTGATTTCAATCGTGCTATTCAATTGAAAAACGATTATGCATTTGCGTATGTAAATCGTGCTGCTGTCCGTTACAAGCTCCGCGATTATAAAGGTGCGGCTGAAGATTGCGATAAAGCCATTCAACTAAACTCAAATTACGCAGACGCGTATTTGAGTCGGGGTATTGCTAAAGAAATGCTGCGCGATTCTTCTGCATGTGATGATTTCAGAAAAGCTGCAGATCTGGGTATTGAAGTAGCGCGTAATTATGTTAATGATTGTGAGAATTAATTCAGAGCGTCGATGAAGAACTTATTTCTGTTTGTTTCAACATTGCTTCTTGGAACTGTAAATTTCGCACAAACGAACGTGGAGTTTGACGAAAAGAACTTTAACGACCGCAAGGCATATAAGGAAGCGAACAAGCGTTACGATCGTGGAAATAGTTATTATAAACAAGCGAAATCCATTCACGATAATGCATTGAAACTTTTCGTTGGAGAAAATCATTATTACCCGAATGGTATTAGTGAGTTGGGCGGTGCAGGTATGGATATGTTCAAGTTAGCATTGCCCGAATATCTTGCGGCCAATCAGTTTAATCCGAACAGCGCAACTTGTAATTTTCGTATCGCGGTTTGTTATTATAATATTCCTGCGCAGAAATTAATGGGATTGCCGCATGCTGAAAAGGCGAAGAAGTTAAATCCTTCCGTTGATCCGGAATTGAATTATATTCTTGGGCGTTTGTATCAATTGAATAGCCGTTGGGACGAAGCTATTGCAGCATATAAAAGTTATCAGCAAGTGTATAATACAGATCCTATTAATAATAAAGACAAGATTACGGATTGTAACCGAAAGATATCTGAGTGTTTGAACGGTAAAGAGTATGTTAAAAATCCGCAGCGTGTATTTATCGATAATCTTGGAGCTACCGTAAATTCTGCATATCCGGAGTACACGCCAATCATTACGGCAGATGAATCCATGATGTATTTTACTTCACGTCGTGCAACTTCAACGGGGGGAAGAATGTATCGGGATAATCAATATTTCGAAGATTTATACATGACAAGTTACGTGAGTGGAAGTTGGACACCACCTGTTAATTTAGGTAAACCAGTTAACAGTGAAGATCATGATGCAACTGCAGGAATCTCCCCTGACGGGCAGCGTCTTTACGTATATCGTCCACATAATGGTGGTGATATTTATGAGTGTTTTCTGAAAGGAAATGAGTGGTCGGAACCGGAACGAATGAATAAGAACATCAATTCTGAAGGTCATGAATCATCGGTCTCACTGAGTTACGATGGAAAGAAGTTGTTTTTCGTAAGTGATAAAGAAGGGACGAACGGCAATCGTGATATCTGGTTTAGTACTATGGATCAGAAGGGGAAATGGGGAGTTTCCATAAACCTCGGACCAACAATAAATACGATTTACGGTGAAGAAGGCGTTTTTATGATGCCTGATGGAAAGACGATGTACTTCAGTTCGCAGGGGCATAAATCTATGGGAGGTTACGATATTTTTAAAAGTGAATTCAAGGATGGGAAGTGGAGTGAACCGGAGAATTTAGGCTATCCGATTAATGGTCCGGATGATGATGTGTTCTTTGTAATTAATGCAAGCGGACGTCACGGATATTTTGCATCCAACAAGTTGGAAGGACAAGGAGAGAAAGATATTTATAGGATTACATTCCTTGGCCCTGAAAAACCATTGGCTACAAGTACTGAAGATAATCTTTTGGCAGGGGTAGCACAGCCGGTGAAAACAATTCAGGCAGCACAGTTAGTTGAAATTAAAACGGCACAGGTGACCTTATTAAAAGGAACAATTACTGATGCGTTTACTAAAAAGCCGGTATCTGCGCAAATTGAAATTGTAGATAACGAACGTCGTGAGGTTGTTGCTACGTTCCCGAACAACTCGGAGAGTGGAAAGTATCTCGTGACTTTACCATCCGGAAAAAATTACGGTATTGCGGTTAAAGCCGACGGTTATCTGTTTCACTCCGAAAACTTCGATATTCCTGACGGTGCAAATTATCAGGAGATCATAAAAGATATTGAACTTAAAAATGTAGCAGTAGGTAGCGTTATTGTTTTGAAGAATATTTTCTTCGATTTTGATAAATCTACGCTGAAGCCGGAATCATTCATCGAATTGGATCGACTTGTAAAACTGATGCAGGATGTTCCGTCGTTGCGAATTGAAATTTCAGGCCACACGGATAGCAAAGGTGCTGACGATTATAATCAGCGCTTGTCTGAAAGTCGAGCTAAGGCGGTT
>JAJTEY010000040.1:0-13700 GCA_021299855.1 Bacteroidota bacterium
TGCCATGATCTTTTCCATGAATCCCAACTTCCCGACGTACTGCGTATGAATAAATACACCATACAATTGCGTGACGGAATATGTGAAGAAAATATCTTCCGGACGAAATCCCATCATGATCATCGGAATAAAATAAATGAAACGATATACCGGCTCAAACACCGACGATCGCAGTCCAACAGTTAAGTTATATTCCTGAGAAGAGTGATGCGTAACATGAACTGCCCAAAAAATACGCACGTAATGATCGACAAAATGTATGGTCCAGAATGTCAGATCTTCTAAAACGAAAATCAGTATCCAGTACAACCAAACATTTTCAATTTCAAAAAAACGGTGTTGCCACAAATTGGATAACACATACAAAGCCACCACACGCATACCCAGATCAATAAATAAATTGATGACCATGAGGTACATGTTCTCCCAGAATCCGATTTTACTGTAACGATGATTTCGATGCGCGTTAGAAACTATTAATTCCAACGCGATAAAAATCACGAACAACGGCGTACTGATTAAGAACAGTATGGTTTCGTGAAATGCCTGCATACTCTTCTTCTGCTCGTATATTAATTACTCCGATTTCAAAAACGGATAACGGTAATCTGTCGGAGGAACAAACGTTTCCTTGATTGTACGCGGAGAAACCCAACGCAATAAGTTAATCATTGCTCCTGCTTTATCATCTGTTCCGGAACCGCGCGCACCGCCAAAAGGCTGCTGCCCTACAACTGCACCAGTTGGTTTATCATTGATATAAAAATTACCGGCTGCGTTGCTCAACATTTTTGTTGCCAACTCAATTGCATAACGATCCTGAGAAATGATGGAACCTGTTAATGCATAGATGCTCGTTGAATCGACCAATTTCAAAGTAGCCTCAAATTGCGCATCATCGTATACATAGATAGTCAGAACAGGTCCGAATAACTCATCACACATCGTAACATACTTCGGATCATTCACGCGTAACACTGTTGGTGCGATGAAATAGCCGGACAATTTATCATAAGTTGCGCCTGCTACTACCTCTACGTTCTTGTCTTGTTTTGCTGCATCGATATATTTCGCCAATTTGTCGAACGACTTTTCATCAATCACAGCATTAATAAAGTTCCCGAAGTCTTCTGTCGGGCCCATTTTAAACGAAGCCAGATCACGCTGCACTCCTGCTTTCACCGCCTCCCACAAACTTGCAGGAATGTATGCACGTGAAGCAGCGGAACATTTTTGTCCCTGATATTCAAACGCACCACGAGTCAACGCAGTTACCACTACATCAGCCTCTGCAGACGGATGCACCATCACAAAATCCTTACCTCCTGTTTCGCCGACGATGCGCGGATAAGAGCGGTACTTATGGATGTTGTTGCCAATTTTTTGCCAGATATTTTGAAACACTTCTGTTGAACCGGTGAAATGTATTCCTGCAAAATCAGCGTGATTAAAAATCACATCAGCAGCATCAGGACCACTCGGATAAATCAAATTGATAACACCTGCAGGCACACCTGCTTTGTTGAAGATTTCCATCAACACATTCGCCGAATACACTTGTGTGTTGCTCGGTTTCCAAACTACCACGTTACCCATCATGGCGCACGAAGTTGGAAGATTGCCCGCAATAGCTGTAAAGTTGAAAGGCGTTAATGCATATACAAAACCTTCCAAAGGACGCCATTCCATGCGGTTCCAAATTCCCGGAGAAGATTCCGGCTGTTGCTGATAAATTTCCTGCATGAACTTCACATTGAAACGCAAGAAGTCGATGATTTCGCAAGCAGAATCAATTTCCGCCTGGTAAGCACTTTTCGACTGACCCAACATGGTTGCTGCGTTCAGTTTAGCGCGATATGGACCCGCAATTAATTCAGCCGCTTTCAAGAAAATAGATGCGCGGTGTTCCCAACTTAAATTCACCCATTTTTCGCGAGCTGCTAGAGCGGCGTCAATTGCTTGCTGCACATGTGCTTTCGAACTTTTGTGAAAATGCCCTAAAGTATGTTTATGATCGTGCGGAGGAGCCAAACGAACTTTATCGTTACTGCGAACCTCGTTACCACCGATATACATTGGGATATCCATTTCTACGGCACGCAGTTGCTTTAACATTGCCTGTAATTCGGCGCGTTCAGGACTTCCCGGTGCATACGATTTTACCGGTTCGTTATGTGGTTTCGGGATATTATAAACTCCTTTAGGCATAATAGTGTGTATTAAAAATGAAGCGTAAAGTTACAAAATGTGCACCGTGATTCGGAGTGACGGATGTCAACAAAAAAGAGATCCTCAGATCTCTTTCATTTTGTGTGCCAATAAGTTGAAGAAGTTGCGCAAAGGCCCTTCTACCATAGGTTTGATGAAAATCGGGATATCCCCTTGAAAGATCAATTGTCCGTTGGCGGCGGTTGGACTTGTGGCAGTCAGTATCACGTCCAAACTAAAATCGAATGGCAACTTCCCTCCGTTGGAAACCACATGAATATTGGAATGCGGAGTGGTTGATTCAATTTTCATTCCCACCTGCGCCATTCCACTGATGGTGAAATTGCAGGTATCTTTTGTAGCCGTCCAATTGGTCACCTGAGAAGGCATCAACTTTTCAAAGTTGTTGAAATCGGTAAGAAACGCGAACAACTCTTCAGCCGATTTATGTGTGGCTACCACATCACTTTCAATTTTCGTCATAATGTTATGTTCTTAAACTCCCCACTTATCCGGCTGCTTACGCCATTGTTCCAACGTTGCAATATCGTTTTCGGTGATGTAATTTTCTCTTAGCGCCTGATCAATCATCGACGGGTAATCACACAACGTGATCAACGGCACTTCCGCTTTTTTAAAATTTTCGTTGGCAGTTGCAAATCCGTATGTGAAAATAGCAGCCATTCCCTTCACCACACAACCCGCTTCACGTAAGGCTTCTACTGCTTTCAAACTACTTCCGCCCGTTGAAATGAGATCTTCAATTACGACAACGGATTTTCCGGATTCAATTTCTCCTTCAATCAAATTACCCAAACCGTGTTTTTTCGGTTCAGGACGCACGTACACAAAAGGAAGTCCCATTTCTTCCGCAACCAATACACCTTGCGCAATTGCTCCCGTCGCAACACCCGCTATATAATCAGGTTTCGGAAACGAGCGATTGATAGCATTCACAAATTCCTGACGGATATAGGTGCGAATGCGCGGATGCGATAAGGTTTTGCGGTTATCGCAATAAATAGGCGACTTCCAGCCGGATGCCCAGGTAAACGGATTTTGGGGTTGTAACTTGACCGCTTTGATCTTTAGCAGAAATTCTGCTACTTTAGACGCGGTATCAGCGTTGGTAATCATAGGCCGCAAATGTACACAGTTTTCATCAACAACCGACCCGTTTATCTTGTTAACGATAGTTATCGTGAGACCTTTAAGCGCAATACGATTTGGATGCGCTATCACGAGGGTTTGATACGCTTGGTACTGCAGATTACACACTTTGAAAATCATTTTTTCAGTGAAGCATACATCGTTGGAGATCCCGAACAAATGATGCAGGAAATTCGCGATACAGCCAAAGAAATTCACGCTGCCGGCGGACTGGTGCGTAATGAATCGGGCGAATTGCTGATGATTTTGCGTAACGGAAAATGGGATTTACCAAAAGGCAAAATTGATCAAGGTGAATCCATCGAACAAGCGGCTGTACGTGAAGTGCAGGAAGAATGCGGCTTATCACGGTTACAACTCTTGCAAGCCGGCGGCACTACTTACCATACGTATGCTGATAAAGAGCGATTGTTTCTGAAGACAACGCATTGGTTTTCTATGTCAGCAAGTAGTTCGGAGAAATTAATTCCTCAACATGATGAAGGCATTGGGCAAGTAAAGTGGATGAATGACGAACAGATTACTTCGGCGTTACAAAATTCGTTTGCGTCCGTTGTGGCTTTACTCAGCCGTTAACCTATTTATCTTCAATTCGAATTAACGGCGGCGCTTTTGGATTATTAATCCGATATAGCAGATACTCCAGATCTCCCGAAGGATTATCTACAGGAGCTGCATAAAATTTCCCTTCCGGATCAATGATATATCCTACGGGATAAGCAAACAAATTATAATCGTCTTTCGTTTTCTCGCGGAATTCGTAGTGATAATGCGCCCAGTTGTATTTCGGATTTTCTTTCAAATACTTCTGCCAGGCCGCAGTATCATTATCCATCGATACACTCACAAACACAATCTTCTTACCGTACTTTTTGTGTAATGCCTCCATGTAGCGCATTTCCCGCACCGCATTGGCATTCTTCACCTGATAGAAATACAAATACACATATTTCCCCTTGTACTGTTCCAGCAATTCAACGCGCTCACCTTTCTTATTCACCATGTTTAATGCGTATGCCAATTGTCCAATCTGAATCTTACTGAACATGGTAACAATGTTACGCGCAATACGACGGTGTTCCGAAATTTTACTGCGAATAGATGCTTGTTGTGCAACAGCAATAATGTTGCGATTACTGTAAGCCGGATTATTATACACTTCCATCAATCCTTTTAGCAAAACCAACTCACGTAATGTATCATTCTTTAACCACGGGATACGTTTCGTGCAACTTAACAACGAATCGTAATTCGCGATGCCGTTTATCACTGCCGGAACGCATTGTCCTTCCTTACGCATCGACCATTTGTAGATGTAATCTTCAAAAAAAGTATTGATAAAATTCATGTATTCGTTATTGCGATAACGAATGGGTTGGTTCTTAATGTATCGTGCGCCGATTTTCACTTCACTTTGAAACGTTGCATTTTCCATAGTAGCCAAACCATAATCCATCCAGGCATGAAAAAATGGTTTCTTCACAAACACATAATGTTTGTCCATCGCCGTGTGAAATGAATCGAGCTTGGCGGCAGAAACACTTGCAACAAAGTATTGGTAGTTCTTCTTCCAGAATTCGGCAAACTTGGAGTTGTAGTCCGACGCTAAAAAATTCATGTCGGTAGAATCCTTCGTAAAAATATCGAGCGGCACTTCGTAAACCACATCAGGATTCAATTGTCGTAACGAATCGCGTTGCGGAAAATCAGCCGTTATTTTACGATCGGGTTCTGCATAAAAGAAGCCTGTTAAATTTCCGATGCGTAAATACACGTATTCAATTTCCTGAACTTCGAACGTCACGGAAAATTTGCCCGAATCACCAACCAAAGCTTCTCCCAATATCAACTCGGTTTTCGTGATGTAATCGTCGAACATACACACACGAACTGCTGTGCCCTGAGGATATGGTGCGTAACCGGTAACAGAAGCCGTTCCTGCATAAACTGCGTGACCGGCAACAATCAACAAGGCTATCAGAATTACTCTCATACTTTGGTATTACAAACGTTGTGCCCGAATTACGGTTTTAAATCAACCGAAGCAGGAACAAATGGAGATGCATCTCCGCCGTTTCTAACTATATCACGAATAATTGTGGAATTTATTGCGGACAATTCCGGCGTAGGTAAAATAAATAGTGTTTCAATTTCGGGTGCCAGTGCTTTATTCATTTGTGCAATGGCCTTTTCAAATTCTAAATCGGCGGTGGTGCGCAACCCGCGAACAATAAATCGCGCATGGTGATTGCGACAAAAATCAATGGTCAATCCCTGAAAGTTCATCACTTTCACCTTCGGTTCTCCAACAAATGTATCGCGAATCCATTGTTCCCGTTTTTCGAGAGAGAAATAATAGTTCTTGTGCGAATTCACGCCAATTGCCACAATGATTTCATCAAACAGGGGCAATACACGCTGCACAATAGACTCGTGTCCTTTTGTGAACGGATCAAAAGATCCCGGAAAAACGGCGATATGACTCATACTGTGAAGTTAAACAATAATGTTTCCTGACTAGCGAAAGAAAGAGAAATTGACCTTGCCGTACCGACGGGTTTCCACCAGATGCGACACATCCTGAAATTTCATGCGTTCCTCATGTTCAATAATGAGCAATCCTCCTGGCTGCAACAATTCGTGCTTGAAAATTAATCCGGGCAATTGAGCCGTTTCTTGTAAATCATACGGCGGATCACAAAAAATAAAAGACCATTTACGTTTTGCTTTACGAATAAAATCGAAAGCGTCCTGCTTGATTACACGAACCTGATTAAATTCCAATTGTTCCGCGGTTTGTTGTATAAAACGACAGCATTTAAAATTTACATCTACACATGTAATGTCTTCACATCCGCGAGAAGCCATTTCGAACGTAATGTTACCAATGCCCGCGAATAAATCGAGATACGTTTGTTGTTCGAAATCCATATAATGCGACATGGAATTGAACAAACCTTCTTTAGCGAAATCCGTTGTGGGTCGTACCGGTAAGTCTTTCGGAGCCTGTAATCTTCGGCCTTTGTGCGAACCACTGATGATTCGGATCATGAGAAATAATGCAAGGAGAATAATCCGAAGAACTGATGTGCCGGAATAACATCAAAAGATGCAGGAAACACGCCTTGTTCAGGACGAGCCAACCACGTTACGTTGCGCACGTATTTTTTCGTAAGCAACACCGCAGCAGCATCCTGTTCTATTTCTCCGAACAGATTCAATTGTACCTGATCTCCGGTAATCTTCAGCTGCTCACATGCATATAACAAATAGTACACAAAATCTTCCGCAGTATGAAAACGAAACGTATTGCACAACAACAAGCGATTACCTTCCGCTATGATAACGTCCAACTGATGTTCGTGTACGTGCGCGTAAACTTGCTTATCGGAATTGCTTTTGTTTAGCGTCAGCACATGATCCAGCAAGGGAGATAATGAATGTCGGATACGAATGTCGTGCGAAAGATTGCGTAAAGCGCTGTCCAGTTTTTGCGGAATACCATACACATTACGAGCGTCCATCATGCGCAATGTATCTGCAAGATGAGATTCATCACCTGTTAATTCATGATTAAAAGCGAGGTACTCTTTCTGTTTAGCACTATCATACAGCGCGGCAGGAACAAAAGTAAATTGCTCCGTAAATACAGCAATGTCAACTCGCTTAAATCTGGAATTCAACCAATCGTGTTGCTCTGTTAAACGCTGTAACTGTTCGATGTAGAGCCTTTCTGTTACCGCTTTCGGGAAATGATAAGACTCTAGCGCGACAAATTCATTGCTGATATTATCCAGCACCGCTATATCAAAACGCTGAATGCCGCTTTGCATCACCAAACAAAAGCGTTCACTTTCTTCGGGATGAAAGGCGGATTCACGAATGTTTATAATCGGTTGAATAGTTTGTATCGGCATGAACTGCAAATCTAAGGATTCATTCGCGTGAGGAGTATCTTTGTATCGTGAATTTCGAAGATATCCTGATCCGGCAATTGCCATTTGAACCCACAAGCGGTCAGCGCATGGCGGCAAAGGCATTGGATCGCTTCATTTCTTCTCCCGATCCCTTACAGGTCTTCGTTCTACGCGGTTATGCGGGAACCGGCAAAACCTCACTCATCGCAGCGTTGGTACGTGCCTTGCCGTCGGTGCGCATGAAAAGTGTATTACTTGCCCCAACAGGTCGTGCAGCGAAAGTAGTTTCCGGATATTCGGGCAAACAAGCGTTCACCGTGCATCGTAAAATATACCGCACTGCAGGAACTGATGATGACGGATTTGTCGGTTTACAAAACAATACGCACACCGATACCATTTTTATTGTGGACGAAGCATCCATGATTGGACAGGGAAGCAGCGACAAACAAGCCTTTCCGAATAGTTTACTGGAAGACTTATTCACGTACGTAGAGCATGGTGAAAATTGCCGACTCATTTTTGTGGGTGATACAGCGCAGCTTCCTCCTGTTGGATTGAGCGATTCACCTGCATTAGATCCGAATTACTTAAAACGCAATTTTGGCTTTCAGGTGCACGCGGTTGAATTGAATGAAGTAGTTCGTCAGCAACTCGACTCAGGTGTTTTATTGAATGCCACACGTTTGCGTTTGGCCTTAGCTGCAGGAGAAACAGGTTATCCGCAATTCGTAACAAAAGGTTATCACGATCTGATTCGCTTGGAAGGAAGTGAGTTGATGGATACATTGGAACAGTCGTACAGTAATTTCGGGCCGGAAGACACGATTATTATTTGTCGTTCCAATAAACGTGCGAACCAATACAATCAAGCTATTCGACAACGCATTCGCTGGCAGGAAGATGAAATTTCTACCGGTGATTATATCATGATTGTAAAGAACAACTATTTCTGGTTACCGCAAGATTCAAAAGCCGGATTCCTTGCCAATGGCGACACTGCGATGATTAAAAGAATCAATAAATATCGCGAGATGCACGGATTTCGTTTTGCCGATGTCACGATTCAATTGCTCGATTATCCGGATGAACCCGAACTCGATACACGCATTATTCTTGACAGTTTGCACACCGAAGCACCGGCATTAACACCGCAACAACAACAGCAGTTATTTGAAAGTGTAGCAGGCGATTATGCAGACCTAGGTTCTAAAGGCGCGATTTACCGGGAAATGAAGAAAGACGAATACTTCAACGCGCTGCAGGTAAAATTTGCATACGCCGTTACCTGTCACAAAGCGCAAGGTGGACAGTGGGCATCGGTGTTTATCGAACAAGGTTATTTAACGGAAGAAATGATCAATGCTGATTTCCTACGCTGGTTGTACACGGGTATAACACGTACAACAGACAAAGTATATCTGATCAATTTCAATAAAGAATTTTACGCCGACTAACTTTTCCCTTTGCGTTTTTCCTGACGCGTTTGAGTTGGTTTTACATCAGCATCTTTGTTTTGCGCAGGATCCGGAGCTTTGGTAAATAATCGTTTGAACGGATACGCCATTTGTCCCAAAAACGAATCGGGCACATCATTATCCGGAATCCCAAGAATAGGTTGTTTGTCTTTCGGATTGTAAAAGAAACCAAACAACACATCCCAAATAGCCAGTGATGATGCATAGTTGACACCATATTTACCCGGAATATTTCGCGAGTGATGCCAATAATGCGTTTGCGGTGTAATGAAGATGTAATTCAAAAAACCGAAGTTGACTTTAATATTCGTGTGCGATAAAAATGTGAGGAAGTATGCAATCCAAACATAATAGATCACGTACAATTCCATTTTGAATCCTAACAATGCAAACGGAATCCAGAAAGCCGGTTTAAGTACCAGATATTCGCCGAAGTGAAAATGTCGGGTAGATGCGAAGCCCAATGTTTCCTGTGCGTGATGGATTTTATGAAACTGCCACAAGAAATTGCTGCGGTGTAACAAGAAATGACCAAACCACTGCAGGAAATCAATTGCAATAAAGAAAAACAAAAAACGAACTCCGGGTGGTAATGCATCGTGCAAATTAAAAATAGGCGTTTGAATTCCCATTGCACCGAGCCCTTTAAGCGTAAGGAATTCGACGGCACTGGTCATGGCATACAAGCCGATGACTTGAATGGTAAAATCTATAAAAATTACGTAGAGCAAATCGGTCCAAAAACCTTTACGTTGAATCAATGGATAATTGATGCGTTTCGGAAAAATGACTTCCAGTATGAACGTAATGAGGTACACCAGAAATAAATAAATGAGTGGTGAATACACGGAAGGATTCGAGAAGGATGACTTCATCACTTCAACGTAATCATTAAAACCACTAATAAAAGATTCAGATAATGTTAGCGAAGTCAATGAGACCGCAGGAATAGCAGTAGCCACATTCCCCGTATCAACAGTAAACGGTGCTGAGTAACCCAAATAAAAACCCGTACGCTGCACTTTCACGAGATAGCGTCCTGCAGGAATTTTTGTGAATCGATAATTTCCTTTTTTGTCGGACGTTTCCAGTGCCAGCGGGGTTGAATCGGCCGCGTTCAACAACAATACCGAAGCATTGCGCAAGCCTTCCCCACTTATCTCGATGACATTTCCTTTCAACACAAATACGCGTTGATGACCATGGTGTTGTGCGTTTAATTGAACCGCTACAAACATCCACAACATCAAAGTTCCATAACGTATGCTATTCTTCCACCCTTTCATAACGACGAATTTAAGAATAACACCCGAGTGAAAATCGTAATTTCAACGCGTGATCGACAGAAAGAAATTTAATCCCGTCCGACCGCTGACTTTTGCGGGAAAACTGCTTACCGGCACGGTGCGCGGATTATTTGCTACACGTCGTTTACTTGGTGGAACCGACTGGCACTTTCCGCTAAACGGGCATCATGAGGATCCGCGCAAAATGAACTGGACGCATCGTCTGTTCTTCGGTCACAAATATTATTACAGAGCTATTACCGATGCAGAGCCCAATAGCGCTATTGCAGAACATTTTCGTTCTCAAATTGCCTATCCTGAATTACCGCCTGACTTTCAACCTGAGACATCTTGTACGCTAAGTTCCGGGGGCGATCTAATGCCCTATGCATGGATTACCCCTGCAACTTGTGAGAACCTGTGGAAGGAAGCCGGATCATGGTTTTTTGATGCCGATGTGGTCGTCGCCAATCTGGAAACACCCATTGCCACTCAACGTCCCGCTTCGTATGTGCCGGAAGTCATGTTAAGTAATATGTATTTCAACGGCGATGAACAGTTGTGGAATGTATTTACCGCAAACAATCGCTACGGTAAATATGACGTTCTGAGCACCGCTAACAATCATTCGTTGGATCAAGGTGTAGACGGGCTCGTTTCCACGATTAATTTTCTGGAACAGCGTAACATCCAACACGTAGGAACGGCGCGAACTCCGGACGAAGCGGATCAACCAGTAGTTATAGAACGTAACGGAATTAAAATTGGTTTTGTTGCTGCAACATTTTCTTTGAATGCGTTACAACTTGAAGAAGGAGAAAAGCATTATTGTCATCATTATAATTTGAATGAAGAACATCCTGATATAGCCGGAATTGTGGAACAGGCTAAACGTGCGCGTGCTGCAGGAGCGGAATTTATTGTTGGGATGTTGCACATGGGTTGCGCTTATCAACCGTATCCTTCACAACAAATAATTAAAAATATGCATCGCATTTGTGAAGCTGCGGAACTTGATTTGGTGTTGGGTGGTCATCCACATAATGTGCAGCCGTTCGAGTGGCATTCGTATGAGACATCAACCGGCAAAAAAAATACATTCATCATTTATTCTCAGGGCGACTTTATTGCATACGACATTTTCAAATGGTGTCATTTGCCTTTACTGCTGAAATTCACACTTACCGCAGGAATGAGCAATGGTCATCGTGTTGTACGTCTTACGCATATTGACGCAAAACTGTACTACTTGTATGCTAAAGTCGTTGCGGGAAAAGTCAACTCGTTACAGTTATTGGATTTTGAAAGATTACAACGTGATGATCAGGAGTTGCGTTCGGACCCTGCGGCATATGCGGAATGGAGAGAATTGCAGGCATTTGCACGACAGTATTTGTTGCCCGGAAATCTGGATCACTTTATGAGCGTTCAGAAGTAAAACTGAACGAAAAGTGCGATACCGAAAAGGATAAAAAGTATTCCCACGACACGATCAATCATCGCTAATACATTTTCGGTAATGAAACGTTTGAGCGAAGCAGCGCTAAATGCAATCAGCATCTCCATCCCGAAAATAGCGGTGAGTGCGCCGGAGTAAAATACCAGTATTTGATTCCAGCTAAATTGCACTACGGTTGTTAAATGTGTACTTACTGCCAACCATCCTACATAGTTTCCGGGATTTAAAATGTTTAAAGCAAACCCGGTTCCGAAGAAATAGAAAAAGCGTCCGGCTTTTGTTTCCGGATACTTCACGGCTTTGTTTTTGCGCAGCATGTTAAATCCGTACAGCAAAAGAAAAACAGCACCAAAGATGCGGACTACCAATTCGGTCGTGCTACCTTCCGGAATTAAATTCGCATTGACGATACTTAGAGAAATAAGGATGATATCAGATACGATCACACCTGCAGAAATCATCAGGCAACTGCGAAAGCCGTTATCGATGCTATTTTGAACTAAAGCAAAAAACACGGTACCCAGCATAACGCTCATGATCATTCCGGTTCCGGTTCCGCTTAAAAATGCTTCCAGCATGGGTTAAAGGTAAGGATTGGGAAGTTAGTGTGGTGGTGCCGCCGTGTGTTAGTGCTTTAGTGCCGTCGTGTTTGGGTGTGTTAGAACCGTCAACCAATTCACAACTGAACCAATTCACCAATTCATCCTTTTCGGTTGTATCTTTGTACAAGTTCTTTAAAGTATCACCGGGCCCGACCGGTTTTGACAGCGGGTACTCAGGTGTGTAAGCATGTCGTGCGTTGTGAATATGGCACGTTAATCTCAACTCTCACAACTGTAAATGGCGAGTCTAACTACGCCCTTGCTGCTTAATACCAGGTATTAAGTTCAGCTTTGTCAGCCGGGAAGCTTCTCCTTTCTGCGTCTCGGGTTCTGGCACCATAAACGAAGGGAGTCTTTCGTAGCGTTCCGATGCGAAAAGACTATCAGGAGCTAAGGAATAATTCGGCGAGCTTTGGTGCCTGATTATTCCCGACAACTAAACTGAAGCTACACATGTAGAAAGCACATTTGCGGCTTGTTTGGACGAGAGTTCGATTCTCTCCGGGTCCACCAAAGCGGAATTTTCGATGTTTCATTCGGAAATTCCGCTTTTATGCTTTAAGAAAATCGGAGGAGGGACATTATCCGTTTGTTAAAGGGTTCATAGAAAAACCGCTCTCGGATACCATTCTAAATGAAATTTAAAATATCATTCAAATTTGCACTTGGGGGTTTGAATAGCATTGCGGTCCATCACAATTGACATTTTCTACCAGCTCTTGGATTTCTGCAGAAACTAATACCAAATCCGCTGTCTTGTATTCATTTGAAAGATATTTTAGGCTTAGCATATTTTTGATGTGACGCTTTGGGACTCTGATCCATATTTAGAGAGCAACGGAAAATAATATTTGCACGATTCTCAAACCCGAATTCCAATCACAGTTACATCGTCGACATGCGAAAAATTTCCTTTCCAGCTGGCAACAGTAATTTCTCGTAATTCTTTTTGCGCTTGAAAGCAAAAGCTTGCCCTGATTATGCGGACAGGTTAAACTTATTCCATTACGACTGCAGCGATAAAATTCAATTTATCAGCATTATTAAATCTGCCCGGAAATCAAAATCATTTCGCGGGTAGTGATGATTTGATTGTTCTATTACATCTAGCAATAAAACTAATAGAATTACATAAAGAGGCGTTGCTTATTTAAGTATTTGCCTAGGTGACATTTTTATCTATATTAGCGCGAACAATCTTTACCTTCTCACAATTATGAAACATCTTATACTTGCACTGACGTTGTTGTTAACTACGCTATCATCCGCTAATCAAGGCGGGCCTGATCAGTACGGATATATCTGGAAAGACAGTAACGAGCCCGGAGGCCCTACTTACCAGTGGTGGGATATCTCACAGATCGGAACACAGTTAAACGGACTAGGAGATGATAACTTTATTGGACCGATTTCTTTAGGAAATCTATATCCTTATTATTGGTATAACGTTTCTAAGTGTTGGGTTGGTTCTAATGGTTATATTTCATTTGGCCCCGGTAATATTGCCGCTAATTTCCCGAATATTCCAAATCCTGTAGGAGTAAACAACTACATTACAGGGCATATGGCAGATCTTACCT
>JAJTEY010000040.1:13711-14863 GCA_021299855.1 Bacteroidota bacterium
CGTTTATGCCAATTCGGATAGTTTTTGTATCCAGTATCAAAATGTTCCATATTGGTCTCCAAGCTCCCCGGGATATACCGGTAGTAACACGTTTGAGATAATTTTAAATCGTGCTGATTCTACTATTACCGTGAACTTCATGTCTTGTACCGGCGTATCTCAATCTAACTTTATTACGGGAATTGAAAATGTCAGTGGAAATATGGGACTGCAGCCACTTACAACCCAACCGGCAGCAAATTATACCGTTCGATACTACTACCCCGTTAATCCTTCACTATCTGTTACCGATGCCAGTGTATCTTGGAATGGCAATGACAACACCGGAGGGATCTTTATTCCTAACCTGACAGGCCCTTATTCTCTGCAGACTGAAATTATGAATCAGGGCAATACACTGTTGCCGGCTCTCACTGTTAGTGGAAAAATTACAAATCTCGCAGGTAACACCTTAGTGAGCGATGTGTACGGAGTTACTGCGGGACTGCCACCTTCACAAAGTATCTGGATTACATACCCAAATTCAACTTTTTCCCCAACTACCACAGGAACAAATCGCTTTGTAACTACGATTGCCCCTGTCATAGGGGATTCCACACCGATTAACGATTCAATTATTCAGGAAGTAGTTGTAGTTGATACTTCTGCCAACACAATCGGTCTTAATTATACGGCTAACCATTCAAATCCGGTACTCAATTCGATTTCATGGAATGGGGGTCAGGGCGGCGTAGGAGTGTATATTGAACCTGCTTCTTATCCTGCGCGTATTGTCAATACTACGTTTATTTGTGCTAGTGCCCCTACAAGCGGAATAGCATTCTATGCAAAAGTGTTTGATGATGACGGCCCAAACGGAACTCCTGGAACCCTTCTTGATTCTGTACCGGTAATGGGAAATACCATTATCCCAAATTCAATTGTGACAGTGCCACTATCAAGTCCGGTAACTATTAATAGCGGTGGCGTTTATATTGAATGGGAAATGGCCACTAGTGCGGTGTCAATTGCGCAGGATCTTACTCCGCCATTCAGTCGCAGAACTTACGAAGTATTCTCTTCGTACTGGTCAACTTATCGTGATTACCAGATTTGTGATTTCTTTATAGGACTCTCTTATCAAAAAGCTAACCCTGAAGATGTAGGTGTTTC
>JAJTEY010000041.1 GCA_021299855.1 Bacteroidota bacterium
GTTAACGTATAAAGGCAACGTCACGCCGAATATGCGCCATCGCGGAATTTATGAAGTGATGGTGTATGAAAGTGATCTCGCTGTTGCGGGCTCTTTCAAAATTCCGGAATATGCGTTGACAAAGGTTGATCCGAAAAAGCTGGAATGGGAAAAAGCATTTTTAGGCGTTGGCGTAACAGACATGCGCGGAATTAAGGAACAAGTGAAACTCAATCTTAACGGGAAAGATCTTGTGTTCAATCCCGGCATCGAAGGTGAAGGCTTGAGTTATGGTAGCAATGGAGGTATTAGTGTTCCGGTTGAGCCCGATAGTTTGCAGCGCATGCCGGGAGCGGAGTGGAAGTTTTCTTTTCAAATGAAATTAAACGGAAGCAAGGAATTGTATTTCGAACCATTAGGTAAGACGACGATGGTGCAATTGAGCTCAACGTACCGCGATCCAAGTTTTAGCGGATCATTTCTGCCGAATAAGCCCGCAGACATTGGTAAAGACGGTTTCAAAGCAGAATGGAAAGTGTTGAACTTAAATCGTAATTATCCGCAGGTGTGGAGTGATGATGCATTCAATACTTATGAATCGCGTTTTGGAATTGACTTCAAAGTTCCTGTCGATCATTATCTGAAATCGGCCCGTGCTTCCAAATATGCGATTTTAATAATCGGTTTGTCGTTTATGGTGTACTTCTTTGTCGAGATTTTGCAGAAGTTGCGCATTCACCCGTTCCAGTATGTGTTGGTTGGTTTGGCAATATGTGTATTCTACACACTGTTGTTATCGTTGTCTGAACACATTGGTTTTAACGCGGGTTACTGGGTTTCTGCAATAGCTACCATTGGAGCGATTACCATGTATTCCTCGTGGATATTTAATAATAGGAAATCAACCATGCTCATGGGTGCCATCATGACGTTGTTGTACGGATTTATGTTTGTTATCATACAATTACAAGATTACGCATTGCTGGTAGGAAGTATTTCCATATTCGCAGTATTGTTAGTGATCATGTGGTTGTCTCGTAAAATCAATTGGTACGAAGATGAGCAACAGCAGTAGTTATAAGTTTTAAATTAGTGAGTTATGAGTAATCCAATCAAAGGCGGCGAGTTCTTAATTCGCTCTACTCCGGCAAGTGAAATTTTTATCCCTGAAGAATGGGATGAAGAAACGTTGATGATTGCACAGACGTGTCGCGATTTTATCGAGCAGGAAATTAATCCTGTATTGGATCGTCTGGATGCCATGGAAGATGGGCTGATGGCGAGCAAGCTGGACAAAGCCGCCGAGCTTGGGTTACTGGGAATAGCAACACCGGAAGAGTATGGAGGTTTTGGAAAAGATTTCAAAACATCCATGCTCACTACGGAAATTTTAGGTGGCGGACATTCCTTTGCTGTTGCAATTGCAGCGCATACAGGAATTGGTATGTTGCCGATTCAGTTGTACGGTAATGCATTACAACGCGCCAAGTATTTACCTAAAATGATAACGGGTGAATGGAAGGCGTGTTATTGCTTAACAGAACCCGGCGCAGGAAGCGATGCGAATTCCGGAAAAACAAAGGCTGTGTTAACTTCTGATGGCAAGTACTACGTGATCAACGGACAAAAAATGTGGATCACAAATAGTGGTTTCGCTGAAGTGTTTATTGTGTTCGCTAAGATTGATGAAGATGAAAATCTCAGCGCGTTCATTGTTGAGAAATCATTCGGCGGAGTTGTATTGAATTCTGAAGAACACAAGATGGGCATTAAAGGTAGCTCAACACGTCAGGTGTTTTTTAATGATTGCCATGTGCCTGTTGAGAATTTACTTTCTGAACGTGGAAACGGTTTTAAGATTGCCGTAAATATTTTGAATGTGGGTCGTCTGAAATTGGCCGGTGCAGCATTAGGCGGAGCGAAGCGCGTAGCTACGCATGCAACAAAATATGCCAACGAACGCCACCAATTTGGTCGTTCAATCGCGAAGTACGGAGCGATCAAACAAAAGATCGGTGAGATGGCTATTCGTACCTATGCTGTTGAGTCGGCGTTATATCGTGCCACACAAAATGTGGATGATGCAATAAAGGCGTTGCAACAAGCAGGCATGGAAGAAGCAAAAGCAAAATTGAAAGGTGTCGAGCAATTTGCTGCAGAAGCCGCAATACTAAAAGTGCATGGTTCTGAAGTGTTGGATTTTGTGGTGGATGAAGGTGTTCAGATATACGGTGGAATGGGTTACAGTGCCGAAGCTCCAATGGAACGGGCTTATCGCGACTCGCGTATCAATAGAATTTTCGAAGGCACGAACGAAATCAATCGGATGCTGGTGGTGGATATGTTATTGCGTAAAGCCATGAAGGGTGAATTGGATTTGATGGGGCCTGCGCAAAAAGTTGCCGGAGAGTTAATGTCAATTCCCGATTTTGGAGAGCCGGATACTGCGTTGTTTGCTGCAGAAAAGAAAGCACTGGAGAATTTTAAGAAAGCGGTATTAATGGTTGCAGGCGCAGCTGTCCAGAAGTTCATGATGACCTTGGCCAAGGAGCAGGAAATTCTAATGAATATTGCCGACATGGCTATTGAAACATACACTGCCGAATCCACTTTGCTGCGTGTTGAGAAATTAGCGAGCATGAGAGGCGAAGGTGCCTGCGCTGTACAATTGGCGATTATGCGTTCGCGTATTTACGATGCTGCTGATCGTATTCTCAAGTCGGGTAAGGATGCCGTAAATAGTTTCGCCGAAGGCGACGAACAACGCATGATGCAGATGGGCTTGCGCCGCTTTACAAAAGTAGAGCCGGTGAATATTAAAGAGGTGCGTCGTTTTGTTGCGGATTATATGCTGAGCACCGACCGATACAACTTGTAAGTGTTACATCTGCGCCAGCTCCGGATCAATTCGACCGAAACGTTTTAATGTGCGGATGTGTGAACGCAACGCCTGCATAAACGTCTTGTTTTCCAAATATGGAATTCCGAATTCATTGCAGGTCTCTTGTACAATTTTAGAAATGGCAGGATAATGCACATGGCAAATGCGCGGGAATAAATGATGTTCTACCTGATGATTCAATCCGCCGAGATACCAGGTTAAGATTTTACTATCCGGAGAAAAGTTAACCGTTGTATTTAGTTGGTGAATCGCCCAGTCGTTTTCAATATTACCGGAATCATTAGGTAGAGGATGGCTAGTGCCTTCAACTGTATGTGCCAGCTGAAAAATTACGGTAAGAATAATGCCCGCAACACCATGCATAATTAGAAATCCACTGATAACTTGTAACCATGGGAGTGCTGCAAAGTAAATCGGAACAAAAAGTATTACGAATAGATAACCGATTTTAACAGCCGAAATTTTCAGGAACGTGATTACATTTTCTTTCGGCTTGTTTGGGTTTACGCCGTTTTTGGTATAACGAATAAATTGCAGCAAGTCTTTCGCAATCACCCAATACAAAGTAATCACCGCATAAAACAAAAATGCATACACAACTTGCAGTGATTGGTATTTCTTGCGTCGTGTGTGCGGAGAAAAGCGCATGAAACCTTTGTCGTCAATATCTTCATCATGATGCAAAACATTAGTGTAGGTATGATGAAGAATGTTGTGCTGCAATTTCCAATTGAATACGGATGCACCGGCAAGATTGAGGGTATATCCTAATAGCGTGTTTACTTTTTTGTTCGCAGAATAAGCTCCGTGATTGGCATCATGCATTACAGACATTCCGATACCTGCCAGAGCAAGGCCCATAATGGTCCAGCAGATCAGATTAACCCAAGCAGGTAAATCAAAAACTACCATCGCTACAAAAGGGGTGATGTAAGCGGTTAGTAAGACAATGGTTTTTACTACCATTTGCGCGTTGGCGTGATGATCGATGTGATTATCACGAAAATATTGTTCTACGCGTTTCTTAAGTGTTGGGAAAAATGCAGAGCGCTCAGCTTGCACGAATTTAATGGAACCTTTCAATTTGATGTTCAATTTTACTTACTCGATAAAGATACGTAACGGAAAGTCAGAAAGCAATTAATGTCGTACTACATGGCTAATTTTTAACGTTTTGTAGCATTATCATACAAAACATTAAACAAACTGAAGGGTTAGGTTATCTTTGGCACGAATTCTGAATTAATTTTTTTAAATAAACTATTAACTATGAAGAAGGTAATCTCAATGTTGGTGATGTTACTGATGACAGCGACTTTTGCTTTTGCTCAAGGCAACGGTAAGCCAAAGAAAACACCGGAGCAGCGTGCCGATGCTTATGCAAATAAAATGCAAAACGATTTGGGCTTAGATGCAACTCAGAAAACAAAAGTTCGTGATTTAGCACTGGCACGTGCAAAGAAGATGGATGAACTGCGTGAGCAATACAAAGGACAAGACAATAAAGTATGGCAGGCGGAACGTAAAAAAGCGCGTGATGAATTTCATAACGGTATGAAATCTACATTGTCTCCTGAGCAATATACCAAGTGGCAGAAGCAGCGAGCTAAGCAAGCCGCGAACAAAGCAAAAGCTAAACCTAAAAAAGGTAAAGGTGGAAAGCCCGGACCAACAGCTCCTGTGCCAACAAGCGGTGATGCCAATGAGCAGGATCAGGATCCTGATTTAGACGGAGAGTAATCTTAAATCACATAAAATGATAAGCGTCTTTCGAGGCGCTTTTTTTATGCTGCGCAATTGGGACGCAAATCAATAAAGGTAAGATACCACGTGCCTTGAATCAGGCTGAAGTAAAATGTTACTCCTCGGGTATGGATGACTGTTCTTGTGATTGTTGTAGCAGATGTTCGAATTGATTTTATTTCCTCTTCCCTGAGTCCAGCTACCGTCCACAGGTCGGTGTCTTTAATCGGATTGATTTCCTGTGTGTAACATCCTGTTTTGTTCCAACCGGTTGGTTGATCACAATTACGTTCAGGTAAACTTTCCTGCTTAGGCGTTTCGCTGCGCAAATTCGTGTCTTTTAGAACAACGAAGTTCATTGCAAATAAATCCTTGAAAGACTCCGTTCGTTTAACTTCCGGCAATGCACCTTCAGCATAAATTATTGTTAAGCGATGTTCTTTACTGATGTATTTATTTAACTGCATTACGGAGTCCGAACTAGTCAGTTCATAAATAAATGCACTATAAATCCACAAGAATTGGTCGTATTCCGCAGGAGATTTCAATTCTTCCGAAAGTTCTAGTGCAAGGTTAGTCGTGTCGCGAGAATTTGCCTCCGCGGGTGAAGAAGAACAGGCTACAAACAAAAGGTTAGTAATGAAAAAAGTTGATGCAGCAAATATGCTGAGGCGAACGAACTTCTTGTATTGTTTCATTTTTGGCATTAATATTGATAAATCTACTTCTAAAAATCATAACCATGAAAAAGATCGTATTGTCAATAGCCTTCTTGTCGTTTGCAGCATTTGCATTTGCGCAAGATCCTCCTAAATCAAAAGGAACTGCTAAGCCTGCTCCTGCAACTAAGGCTGAACCTGCTCCTGCACCTAACGCAGAAGCAAAACCTGCACCGCAAGGCGGTAAGGCGGAAGTAGCTCCGGCTCCGGCTAAAAAAGGTAAAAAGAAACCTTTCAAAGGAACTGTAAATGGTAAGGCGCAGCCCGCACCGAAGAATCCTCAAAAAGTTAATGATCAGCGCTAATAAGCTTTAGAAAAATAAAAGGGAGAATCAAGTGATTCTCCCTTTTTTATTAATGACCATTAGCTTTCGGAACTTTCAATTCCATTTTGCATACCGGACATTCGCCGGGTTTATCGTAGGTTTTTTCACCTTCGCATTGCATTGGACATTGATAAGCCGTCTGGCTCTCTTTGGTGCTGTTACAACCCATTAGAAGGGTGAGGGCAATTACAGCGGGGAACAGGATTTTTTTCATGTTGCTGTGATTTAATGTTGAATATGTAAACGCTGTGTATTCGTCTTGCCGGTATGATCTGTAAAACGAACAGTATACAAACCGGAAGACTCACGTTGCAAGTTTAATTCATTTCTACCGGGTGTCATTTGGTTTTGGTAAACCACACGACCTGTTTGATCCCAAATCACTACAGTGCCGGTTGTGTTTGCGTTCAATGTAAACATCCCGTTGTTCGGGTTCGGATAAAGTTGGAATAAACTATTGCCTGGTTCTGCAATTCCTGTGCACGCGTTCACAACAACCGTATCTGTTGCAGCACCGCTACATCCATTGGTGTCAACAAACATGTAATTGATGATGTGTGTTCCTACGCCTGCAACTGAAGGAGAGAAGTTGCCATTGCTAACACCGTTACCGCTAAACATACCACCTGCAGGATTTGCTCCGTTTAATGCGAATGCAGCATCATCAACACACACATTAGATGTTGAAATAGCAAGCGATACGTTTGGTTCAGGATGAACAGTAATAGTGAAGGAACAAGTATCACTATTGCCGGAAGCATCTGTTGCAACAAATATAACCTGGTAATTTCCTGCAGTTAATGCGCTGCCGCTAGCAGGTCCGGAAATTTGAATTACAGTAGCGACGCAATTGTCTGAAGCTTCAGGATTTTGGAACGTAATGATGCCGGGACAGATTGCAATGTCTTGAGGACATGAATTAAACGATGGTGCTTGTGTGTCTACAACTGTTACCGTTTGCTGACATGTTGATGCGTTTCCTGCTGAATCAGTAGCAGTCCATAAAATCAAATGAGTTCCTACAGCAAGAGTGTCGTTGGCGTTGTTAGTGAGTGATGCTATGGTACAATTATCTAATGCAGAAGTTGCACCTAAGTTCACGCCGGTTGCATAACACATTCCTGAGTCTGTACTAATCGTGATGTTTGAACTACACGTAATACTTGGAGCTTCTTGATCTGCAACGGTTACCGAAATAGAATCTAAGGTTACATTACCGGAAGCATCGGTTGCAGCAAAAACTACCGTGGTGGTTCCAATAGGAAAAGCATCTCCTGAATTAGCAGAAGAGTTTAGCGTCACTGCACAATTGTCGGTTGCAATCGGACTTAACCATACGATGTTAGCGGTACACATTCCGCTGTCGGTTGCAACAGTAATGTTGCCCGGCATTTGTGTGATCATCGGCATTTCATTGTCCGTAACTGTTACTGTGAATGCGCAAGTCGCAGTATTGCCTGCGCCATCATCCGCAAGGAAAGAATTCGTAGTTGTTCCTACGGGGAACAGACTTCCGCTAGGTAGACCTGCAGTTTGTGTAACGACAGGAGTGCTGGTTCCATTAAATGTGAGCACCACCATTCCATTTCCCGTGCGAACACCTGCGGTTTGCGTAATGTTGGTTGCAGAAGGTATAATATATCCGCTGCCACCACCGCCACCACGACAGTTTCCGCTGCCAGCGCCGCCGTACCAGCCCCCACCGCCGCCGTAACCTTCGCAGCCGCAGTTATAACTTAATGGTGTACCGCCAAAACCGAATCCTCCGGCCATAGAAGTGACATTAAAATTGACACAGGTTCCGCTAGCGCCCGGACCTGTTTGCGATGCACCCAATCCACCCGGATCAGAAGGTGCGCGAAGACCGTTGCCCCCGTTTAATCCACCGCCAACACCACCAACAACATGCAAGTTGTTCCAATATCCTGCGCCACCGCCACCACCGGCAACAACAATACGATCATTCAATGAATAAGGTGCTCTGCGCACATCTGTTCCGCCTCCGCCACCTTTTCCTGCGCCATCGCCTGCGCCACCACCGTTATATCCTCCGGCGGTAGTAGTTGGTTGCCCACCAACAAATATTTGTAATACTTCACCGGGCGTAACGGCTAAAGTTCCTTTAGTGTATCCTCCAAAATTGGTATTATTCACCCAGTTGGCACCGCCTTGAGCACCCCATACTTCAATTTCTAATTGGGTAACACCGGTAGGCACTGTAAACGATTGCACACCACCCGTAAATTGAAAAGTGTCGGCAACACCAATTGTGCAAGAGCTACTTGCAACCGGTGTCGCGAAAGTGACAACAGCTCCACATTGTGCAGAGTCGGTATTGACATTGATGTTGTTTCCGCAACCTACGGTGACGCATTGCGCGTTTAGCATTCCTGCAAATACAAGCCCCGCAAAGAGAGGTAAAAATTTATTCATGATTGTAGTTTTGAAATTAGAACGGCAAGTTACGAAATATTTAGGCCGCTTAGCAGATAGTAAGCGCGCTTACTATATTTTGTTCCATGCCAACGCAGCTGCGCCGCATATTGCTGCTTCGTCCGGCAATCCTGAAGGTAAGATCTTGACTTTGTTGCGATAGTTTTTCAGTAAAAAACTATCAAAGTATTTGCGAAGCGGTTGCAGTAGTATTTCACCAGCGTGGGAAAGCCCGCCGTAAATAAAGATGTGATCCGGACTTGTTATGGCAACAGCATTGGCTAAAGCGATTGCCAGAATTCGCGCAGTTTCATCAATTACTTCTAATGCTAATACATCTCCATTTCCTGCAGCCTTGCTGATGTGCGCACTGTTGAGCTCATGAATTGGGATTTGATGCAACTCGGACTTTAACGATTGTGAAAGTTTTTCTTTCGCTGTGAGTACAACTCCTGTTGCGGAACAGTACGTTTCCAGACAACCTAATCGACCGCAACCGCACACGCGCCCATTTTCACGAACTATTACATGTCCGAGTTCTCCGGCAAATCCGTCGTGTCCGTAAATGAGTTCGCCATTACTTACAAAGCCGCTGCCCACGCCCGTTCCCAGCGTAATCAAAATAAAGTTGCGCAACCCTTTGGCACTGCCGAATTGCATTTCACCAACTGTTGCCGCGTTTGCATCATTAGTAAGTAATGAGGGAAGTCCTGTTGCATCTTGCACTAATCGCGCTAATGGAATAATTCCGTTCCACGGCATGTTGGGAGCATGTTCAATGCTGCCCGTAAAATAATTTCCGCTTGGCGCACCAATGCCCACACCAAGAATCGCGAGTTTATGAAGGTCGCGATCAAGAGTTACATCTTCCTGCAACTTGCGGATAAACTGATCGGGATGTTGGAATGATTTGGTTGGATAGTGACGTTTGAAAATCACTTCTCCCGAACTATTGACGTAACCAACTTCTATGTTGGTTCCGCCGATATCAATTCCGATACAAACTTTTTGAGTACTCATCAGCCGTTGTAATATGAAGAATCAAATAATGTGTTTTTTCCGTGCTGATGCAACGCATAGTTAAATCCTTTGTGAATGCCATATGCACCATGTTCGCCTTTCGTATTTACTGCAAGAATGCCCACCTGAAAATCTTTATAGTTTTCGTGCTTTTTGATAATTCTACGAATGGCTTCTTCACAAGCATCCTGTGGTGTGTAGCCATTGCGCATGCACTCAACCGCAACGTGTGATGCCAACGTCCGCAAAACAGTTTCTCCTAAACCGGTACAAGTTGCAGCACCAATTTCCTGATCGATAAATAGTCCTGCACCGATGATGGGCGAATCGCCGACACGACCGTGCATTTTGAATGCCAGTCCGCTGGTGGTACAAGATCCCGCCATGATGCCGTTTTTATCCATCACCAATAAACCAATGGTATCATGATTTTCAATATTGATGATTGGCTTGTATTGTTTTTCTTTCAGCCATTCTTTCCAAGCTTTTTCTGCTTCGGGAGATAATTTATTTTTCTCCTGTTTCAAGCCGATTTCTTCTGCATACAATTCGGCTCCTTTACCCACAAGCATAACATGTGGCGTTTTTTCCATCACGGCGCGTGCTACCGTAATCGGATGGGCAATCCCTTGGACAAAACATACAGAACCTGCGCGACCAAGATGATCCATGATGCAGGCATCCAGCGTAACAATTCCTTCACGATCAGGGAATCCGCCTAAACCGACGCTGGTATTTTTAGCATCGGCTTCAATTTGCCAAACACCTTTTTCTGCGGCGTCCACAGCACTTCCGCCTTGTTGTAAAGCTTGAAAGGCCGCTTCGTTGGCAGGAATACCATGATTCCAGGTGGAGATGACGAGCGGAAATCCGGGCTTACTGTTAGGATTCACTTTTTGCTTTTTCTTTTTGTCGTGTGCTGCGGATAATGTGCCTGTGCCTGCCAGCGTTGCAGCTAGAACACCTGTTTTTATAAATCGTTTACGGTTCATTTTTCTTCGTTTAAAATGGTGATCTCATCTGCGAATAACCATGCCGGTTTTCCTGCTCCGGGATGATCTTTCGGACAAGTTAGAATAGATTTCGCTTTTACGTGCAGGTATCGTCCTGTTGTTGCACGCAATTTGCAGGAATAATTCTCAATAAACGGAGTGCCTGGTTTTCTTGGTGTTGACGTATTCTGTGAAATAGCTTTATTCCAATTATTGCCGGAATCTGTTGCTGAATTCGACAACGCAAAGCTTACTTCTGTTGGAAGAAAGATCCAGGAACGAACGTCACTTAAGAAATTCATTTGGATGCTAATCGCGCTTAGTTTTTTGCCCAAATCGATTACTAAATCAACATCACAGCCTTCAAATCCTTGCCACAATCCTGTTCTGAAATTGTCTGTTCCTCTTAAACCATCTACTAATGCATTTTGTCCACCCGCTGCATATTGTGGCGCATAGCGATTTTTGATGGAAGCTACTTTCCATCCCGGTGAAAGATAAAAAGATGATGAAGCGGCATCACTTGTTGTACTTCCGTTTACTGTATAACACGAAATGGTGACATCTTTTGTAATCGTGAACGGAGCTGTATAGCGCAGTGCAGGTTGATTGTTAATGCTGTAATACACTTCATCGGTCGATTCACGCGGAATAATTATTATCTGTTTGGAACCGGTGAATGTTCTTAAACTCGCGCCCTCAATAATTGGAGGCAACGGTTGGGGGAATGTATTCTTTAATAGTGCTTGCGGATCGAAGGATCGCGATGGCGTATTCGATTTACTCAATGCAAGTGTTTTTCCTTGCATAATTTCTTCAAACGAAATTTGTAAGTCGTTCGCAAATCCTGCGCTGCTTAAATACGGATTGTTGTCATTCGCATTGCCGCATGTTATTGTAAAGCGCTTACCGTTTTCCAGTTGAAAAATAGCTTCTTCAAATTGTGGACTTCCCAACTGGAAATAAGGAGAGCCGGGCGTTACGGGATAGAATCCTGCAGCACTCAAAACATACCATGCCGACATTTGTCCGCAATCTTCATTGCCGCATAAACCATCCGGTTGATCGGTGTACAGCGAGTTGCAAATTTCATGTACCAACTCTTGTGTTTTATAACCTTCTCCAACGTAGTTGTACAAATACGCCATGTGATGACTGGGCTCGTTCCCGTGTGCATATTGTCCGATCAAACCCGAAATATCAGCCTGATCTCGGCCGGAAGTTTGCGTAGGTGCAGAAAATAAATTGTCCAGATGCAATACAAATTTATTCGAACCACCATGCCAATCGATTAATCCCGGAATGTCGTGTTGCACAGCCATAGAATATTGCCACGCATTTGCTTCCGTGTAATGAAAATTAACTTCTGCCGGTGCAAAAGGTTCAACGAAGCCATTGTTCATACGCGCGCGGAAAAACTTTGTGGTGGTATCCATTAGATTCTTCCAGCTTTGCGAGCGTTTGCTGAAAAGAATTTCATCTCCACGCGAATTCATTCTTCGTGCACATTGCAAAATGCACCAATCGTCGTAAGCGTATTCTAACGTTTTCGATACAGATTCAGCTTCTCCTTCTGCAGGAATGAAGCCGTGTTGTTTGTAACCTAACAGCCCTAACTCGTCGCGCATGGCAGAGGCCTTCATCGCTTCAAAAGCGAGCGTGGTGTCGAATTTATTAATGCCTTTTAACCACGCATCTGCTATTACTGACACGCTGTGATATCCGATCATACAATCCGTTTCGTTGGATGAAAGTTCCCACACCGGAAGTCGTCCGTTTTCTTTGTATTGTTGCAAAAATGTATGTATGAAATCATTCGTGCGTTTTTGCTGAATGATCGTGAATAACGGATGTAGCCCTCTGTACGTGTCCCAAAGCGAAAATACGGTGTAGCGCTGATGCACGGTGTCCTTGTACACCTTATGATCCATGCCGCGATATTCTCCGTTGACATCACTGTAAACATTAGGCGCAACCATACAGTGGTAAAATGCGGTGTAGAATATTTTCTTTTTACGTTCATCGCCTTTCACTAAAATTTTGCCCAACTCATTATTCCAGTCGTGACGTGTTTTCCGGAACACCGCATCAAATTCATCATTGCCAACTTCTGTAAGCATGTTCATACGGGCGTTGCTTTCACTTACGCCGGATAAGGCCACTTTAATCGTCAACTCCTTGATGTTGTCCGGGAAATAGAAAATGGCTTTGATTTTATTTCCGTCAATCAAGGTATCGACATGTTCGACGGCTTCAGAAAATGTGGCATGAAAGAACAATTCCTGATCGCTTGCCCACGCTTTGGAAAGTCTGAATCCACTCACATTATTCGGATCAATAATATCAAGTCCTGCATCCAGCACTTCGTCACGATGTACTAAATCCAATACGATCCATCGTTTTTCTCCGGAGTTGAAATGATAGCGATGCACACCCACACGCGGAGATGCCGTTAGTTCTGCACGGATACCGTTATCCAATGTTATATCATAGTATCCGGCACTTGCTTTTTCATTTTTATGCTGATAGGTGGAACCGATGTCACGCTTGTTTTTCTTGAGGATGTCTTTACTCCCGTCGGTGCCGGGTACAATTAAAATGTCTCCGTAATCGCTGCATCCCGTTCCGCTTAAGTGCGTATGACTAAATCCAAGGATGAGCGAATCGTCGTAATGATATCCGGAACAACCGTCCCAGCTATCGTCGTCGCGCGTATCGGGACTTAATTGCACCATGCCGAATGGAGCAGTGGCGCCCGGAAATGTGTGTCCATGAGCGGCAGTACCAATCATGGGATTAACATATTCGGTTAATGCATGTGCAGATTCAGCCGGATTCCACCGAAAAACAGCTTCATCAGGCACTTCAACATTACACGATGCCAGCAAAATAGTACCGGCAATAAGACAACGATTCAGATGTAACATGTTTACGGTGGTCGATCGCTACGAATTTACATCAGGAGTTTCATTTTCCTGTCCGCTGATTACATTTGTTTATGCGAATTATACCAATTGCTTTATTGTCATTATTGCTGTGGTCCTGTGGATCATCAACTCCCGAGGATCAAAATAAAAAATCGGATTCGGTTGTTACAGCCGCTCCGGTTATTCAAATTAACCAAGAGATTACCGTTACTGCGGGTGAAGCTACTTATCGCTTATACGTTCCCGATACAACAACGACTGGATTGAAAGGCGCTGTGTTGCTGCTTGATCCATCCGGAAAGGGAGATGAGGCATTACTTCGCTATAAAGAAGTTGCGGCACGAAACGGCTGGTTGTTGGCGGGATCGATGAGTACTCGTAATGGTATGGATCAAGGTCGTTCCTTCGACTTGGTTGGTGCAATGGTAAAAGATATACAACAGAAATTCGGGAATCGCACGCCGGTTTATCTGGTCGGATTCTCAGGCGGTGCGCGTGTTGCAGCATTTTGTGCAGCCCGGATGAACGATGTTGCCGGTGTTGTTTGCGCAGGAGCAGCTCCTTCCGGAGTTGTTTCTAAGCCTTGTGTTA
>JAJTEY010000002.1:0-11874 GCA_021299855.1 Bacteroidota bacterium
GCCTGAGAAACCACCACATTCAATACATTCGTAAATGATGCTTCCGTAGAAACATCATAAAATCGCCCGATACATCCCAACGATTCGTAATTACCGTTCAATCCTACGCCAATAACAAATGGCTTTAGCACAATACCTTTTTGTTGCAATGCCAGTGAAACCGCGCACGGATCGCCACCGCATTCTTCAATTCCATCGGTGATTAAGATGATGACGTTACGAGTATTACGACCGTCATTCGGGAAATCGTCAGCACATTTACCCAAGGTATGTGCAATGGGCGTAGTTCCGCGCGGCACAATGTTCACCAACGTTTTTTTCATGGCCGGAACCGCGATTGCCGGCTTTTGAATCGGCACTTCCAGTTTGGTATCCTCACAATTACGCTGGGGCTGCAAACCGAATTGATGTCCGTAACAACGCAACCCAATTTCAAGATTGGGTGTTGTCTTTAAGGAATCCAGGAATTTGGTAAGCAGGTTCTTGGCGATGTCCATTTTATTCCCGCTTTGCCATTGCCCGAACATACTGAACGACGCATCAAACACAAATAACATTCGCGTTGTTTGAGGCGTGTATCCGCCGGATTGTGCGCCCATCTTATTAGAAAGGGCCAAAATCAGGATCAGAAATGTGCTGCGGAAAATGTTTTTCATCTTAATAGTCACCTAATGTTTCCTCCAACTGATTCAAAGCCTGTGCCAGTTGTTCATCATTAGGGGCAACACCATGCCATTTGTGTGTTCCCATCATAAAATCAACGCCGGCTCCCATTTCAGTTTTCATCAGTATAACGACCGGTTGACCTTTTCCTGTATGTGATATGGCGTTTTTAAGTCCGGAAACTACTTCTTGCATGTTGTTACCGTTGCTTATTTCCAGTACATTCCATCCAAAAGCTGCAAATTTTCCGCTTAAATCGCCCAAAGGCATCACTTTTTCCGTAGGGCCGTCAATTTGTTGACCGTTTACATCCACAGTTGCAATCAAATTGTCCACTTTATGAGCAGCAGCAGCCATCGCAGCTTCCCAAATCTGACCTTCCTGAAGTTCTCCATCACCGTGCAATGTGAACACTAGTTTATCGTCACCGTTCAACCGTTTTGCCAGTGCTGCTCCAATGGCAACTGACAATCCTTGTCCCAGTGATCCGGACGCCATTCGAACTCCCGGAAGACCTTCATGAGTCGTTGGATGGCCCTGTAATCTGGAGTTTAACTTACGGAATGTATTTAATTCATTTACAGGAAAATATCCTGTTCTTGAAAGTACACTATAGAACACCGGAGAGATGTGGCCGTTGGAAAGGAAAAATACATCTTCGCCTTTGCCGTCCATGCTAAATGGATGAGGTTGATGGCGCATAATTTCATCGTATAAAGCCACTAAAAAATCGGTACAGCCCAAAGATCCTCCCGGATGTCCCGAGTTAACGGCATGAACCATGCGCACAATATCGCGACGCACCTGCGAAGCTTTTTTTTCAAGTTCCTGAATAGTAGGCATAAACGTGATTTGATCGGAATTATTGCCTCAAAAGTACCGTATTATGCCACCCGAACGGGGCGTGTGAATAACTTTAAGACTTGTTGAAAACTACGTGCATTCCTTGATAAATCAAGCGTCCCAAGCCCAATTCGAAATGGTATTTTTGCCCCCCGGGGGTAGTTGTGCCCACCTTGATTTAATAACTGATTTATGTCTTTAAAATGTGGAATCGTTGGATTGCCCAATGTCGGGAAATCCACTTTGTTTAATTGTTTGTCTAATGCTAAGGCGCAGGCGGCTAATTTTCCGTTTTGCACCATTGAACCGAACGTAGGTGTTATTACAGTTCCTGATCCGCGCCTGAACAAATTGGCCGAATTAGTTTCTCCGGAGCGTATTGTCCCTACAACCATCGAAATTGTAGACATCGCAGGATTAGTAAAAGGGGCGAGTAAAGGTGAAGGTTTGGGCAATAAGTTCCTGGCGAACATCCGTGAAACAAATGCTATCCTGCACGTCTTGCGTTGTTTTGACGATCCGAATGTGGTACACGTGGATGGCTCGGTAAATCCGGTTCGTGATAAAGAAGTTATCGATATGGAATTGCAATTGAAGGATCTGGAGTCGGTGGAGCAGAAAATGAAACGTGTGGAGAAAATGGCAAAAACAGGCACGGATAAAGATGCAAAGAAGGCTTATGATATTTTAACCGAAGTGCGCGATGCGTTATTGCAGGGTAAATCAGCGCGAACAGTACAAATCAGCAAGGAAGATTTTAAACATATCGCGGATATACACTTGTTGACCGTGAAGCCGGTAATGTACATCTGTAATGTGGATGAAGCATCTGTGAAAGAAGGTAATAAACATACAGCGGCGTTAATGGAAGCTGTGAAGGACGAAAATGCCCAAGTGTTGTTTATTACGGCGGCAATGGAAGCTGAAATTGCTGCTTTGGAAAGCTACGAGGATCGACAGGCGTTTTTGGAAGAAATCGGATTGGACGAGCCGGGCGTTAACAAGCTGATTCGTAAGTCGTATCAGTTGTTGAATCTCCAGACATACTTTACTGCAGGAGTGAAAGAGGTTCGCGCTTGGACAATTACTGTCGGTATGTCGGCTCCGGAAGCTGCGGGTGTAATTCACACCGATTTTGAAAAAGGATTTATTAAGGCGGAAGTGATTGCCTATAACGATTATGTGCAGTTCGGTTCAGAAGCTGCTTGTCGTGATAACGGTAAGATCAGAATTGAAGGTAAAGAATATATTGTTCAGGATGGAGATGTAATGCATTTCCGCTTTAATGTTTAAGCTATGCTGACGGAGTTGCTGTATGTAATTATGTTTCTGGGAATCTGGATTGTAATTCCATATTTCATCGGTCGCTGGTTGTATGGAAAAGTGGCCAAGAAAGTGAAGTGGGTGAGTAAGAATAAATATTTAGCTGCTGTAGCGCTGTTATTATGTGCTTTTGTGGGTTGGGTGATGGAGGTTTTAATCATCACAGGTATTAAACAATTGTTGTAGATTTTAATTATAAGTTGAAGAATGGCGAAATCAGGTAATTATAATGAGGATAGCATTAAATCCTTAGATTGGAAAGATCATATTCGTTTGCGCCCCGGTATGTATATCGGAAAGTTAGGCGACGGTTCTTCTCCGGATGATGGAATATACATTTTGTTAAAAGAAATCATCGATAATTCTATCGATGAATTCGTTATGGGTAACGGCAATTCCATTGATATTCAGATTAAGGAAGGAACCGTTCGAATTCGGGATTTTGGTCGTGGAATTCCTTTGGGTAAAGTGGTAGATTGTGTGTCGAAGATTAACACCGGCGCCAAATATGATTCGGAAGCTTTTAAGAAATCCGTGGGATTGAATGGAGTGGGAACGAAAGCTGTTAATGCATTGGCATCTTATTTCCGTGTGCAGTCGGTGCGTGAAGGGAAAACCAAAGTAGCGGAATTCGAAAAGGGCGAATTGAAAAAAGACGAACGCGTAAAAGATACCGACGAGCAGGACGGCACCATCATATCTTTCCGTCCGGACGATACGGTGTTTGTGAATTACCACTACATCAACGAGTATGTTGAAAAAATGTTGTGGAATTACGCCTACCTCAATACAGGATTAACCTTGTGGTACAACGGCAATAAAATCAAGTCGGATAACGGTTTGCTGGATTTGTTGCAGAAGAATTTAAGTGGTACCATCGTTTATCCGATCATTCACTTGCGTGGTCAGGATATAGAAGTGGCCATGACGCATAGCGACAGTCAGTATGTGGAAGAATATTTCTCCTTCGTTAACGGACAGCATACTACGCAAGGCGGAACACACCAATCTGCTTTTCGTGAAGCGGTGGTGAAAGTAATTCGTGACTTTTTGAAAAAAGATTACGAAGCCGTTGATATCCGCACTTCTATTGTAGCAGCGGTAAGTGTTAAAGTTCAGGAACCCGTTTTTGAATCGCAAACAAAAACCAAACTTGGTTCTCAGGATGTAGCTCCGGGAGGAACATCAATGCGCTCGTTTGTATATGACTTTTTGAAACAAGCATTGGATAATTATCTGCATAAAAATCCGGAAGCCGCCGACGCTATGCACCGTAAAATCATTCAAAGCGAGCGTGAACGCAAAGAACTCTCGGGTATTCAGAAGCTGGCGCGTGAACGTGCTAAAAAAGCCAATCTGCACAACCGTAAACTTCGCGACTGTCGTGTGCATTTAACCGATATGAAAGATGAACGTCGTTTGCAATCCACCTTGTTTATTACTGAAGGTGATTCTGCAAGCGGATCCATCACTAAAGCGCGCGATGTCAATTCCCAGGCGGTTTTCAGCTTAAAGGGCAAGCCATTAAACTCTTATGGTCTTACCAAAAAAGTAGTTTACGAGAACGAAGAATTTAACTTGATTCAGGCCGCTTTGGATATTGAGGAAGGTTTGGAAAACTTGCGTTACAATAACGTCGTTGTTGCAACTGATGCAGATGTTGATGGTATGCACATTCGCTTGTTATTGTTAACGTTTTTCCTGCAGTTTTTCCCTGATCTGGTAAAAAATGGGCACGTATATATTTTGCAAACACCATTGTTCCGGGTGCGAAATAAAAAAGAAACGATCTATTGTTATTCGGAAGATGAACGACGCAAAGCAATCCAGAAGTTAGGCGGTAAGCCTGAAATAACTCGCTTTAAAGGCTTGGGTGAAATTTCTCCCGATGAGTTCAAGCATTTTATCGGAAAAGATATTCGCTTGGAACCTGTGATTCTTGGAAGCGGCTCTAATATTCCCGAGTTGTTGTCCTACTACATGGGCAAGAATTCCATGGATCGTCAGGAATTTATCATCAGCAATTTGCGGGTAGAAAAGGATGTAGAAGAAACGTTAACGGCATAATTCGAAGTATAGAATGGCAGACAACGACAATAATTTATTTGAGGAAAACGGAAAGACTCCCAACCGGGATCATAACGAACGCAGTGAAGTTCGCATGCTGAGCGGGATGTACGAGAATTGGTTTTTGGATTATGCTTCTTATGTGATTTTGGAGCGTGCAGTTCCATACGTGGAAGACGGATTGAAGCCGGTGCAACGTCGTTTGTTGCATTCCATGTGGGAAATGGAAGATGGACGCTACAATAAAGTGGCGAATATCATCGGGCATACCATGAAGTATCACCCGCATGGTGATGCATCCATTGGTGACGCCTTGGTGCAACTTGGACAAAAAGACTTGTTAATCGACTGTCAAGGTAACTGGGGAAATATTTACACCGGCGATAGTGCTGCTGCGCCGCGTTACATCGAGGCTCGCTTATCAAAGTTTGCGCTTGATGTAGCATTCAATCCGAAAACAACACCTTGGCAGTTAAGTTACGACGGACGAAATCGCGAGCCGATTACCTTGCCGATGAAATTCCCTTTGTTGTTGGCACAAGGCGTGGAAGGAATTGCTGTTGGTCTGGCATGTAAAATATTACCACACAACTTTAACGAATTGATTGATGCTTCCATTGCATCATTGCGTGGCCGCAAAACCGATATTTTACCGGATTTCCCGACAGCGGGAATGGCAGACTTTTCTCATCAAGGTCAAGAAAATTGAAGACAATACAGCCGAGTTTGTTGAAATATTAATTCACCTCCAACCCGGCACCGATACCGATAAAACGATTGATGCATTATATGCATTCACCGGTTGCGAAGTATCAATTTCTCCGAACGCCTGTGTCATTGAAAATGAAAAACCTCGATTCGTTGGCGTTAACGAAATGCTGAAAATTTCTGCTCAGCGTACGATGGAATTGCTGAAGCGGGAATTGGAAATAGAATTGCACGAATTACAAGAGAAATGGCATTTTTCTTCTTTGGAAAAGATTTTCATCAAAGAAGAAATGTACATCGACTTTAAAAAATACGCCGATCGCGAAACCTTGTACACATACTTATACGAGCGATTCAAGCCGTTTAAGAAAAAGTTATGGCGTGAAATTACAGATGAAGACCTGGCGAAGTTGGTGCAGATTCCAATGATTCGTATCACCCGATTTGACAGCATCAAGGCGGATGAGATGATGAAGGATTTGGAGCAACGCATTGAAGGAGTGAAACATCATCTGGCACATTTGGTGGATTACACCATCGAGTATTTCAAAGATTTAAAGAAGAAATACGGTGCAGGACGTGAACGCAAAACCGAGATCCGTCAGTTTGATGTGATTGAGAAAAGTACCGTAGCGGCCAATAATGTGAAGTTGTTTGTGAACAGGGAAGAAGGTTTTATCGGTACCGGCTTAAAGAAAGACGAATATGTATTCGACTGTTCCGATCTTGATGAAATTATCGTTTTCCGTAGAGACGGCGTAATGATGGTGACTAAAGTTTCCGAGAAATCGTACGTTGGAAAAGACATCATTCATTTGGCCATTTTTAAACGTGGTGATGAAAAAACCGTTTACATCATGGCATACCGTGATGGTTTACGAGGCAATACCATGATCAAGCGATTTAATGTGCCAGCTGTAACACGTGATAAGGAATATCATTTGACGCGTGGGGCGAAGGATTCCAAAGTGCATTATTTCTCCGTGTGCCCCGGAGGAGAAAATGAAATTATTTCCGTGTTACTGACTAAAAATTCGGGAGCACGTAAATTGGAATTCGATATGGACCTTACACAGGTTGCTGTTAAAGGCCGTGATGCGCAAGGGAATATTTTAACGCGTTATCCGGTACAGAAAATCACCTGTAAATACCGTTCACAGGGTGAAATCGTGTTCCAGAAAGTTTGGTTTGATGATTCAACGTTCAAATTAAATTACGACGGTAAAGGAACGTATCTGGGAGAATTTGGTCCGGATGATCGTATTCTTACCGCGACACAAAGCGGACATTATCGCATGACCGGCATTGAGACCACGATACACTTTGATGAGGATATGGTGTTGATTGAAAAATACAAGCCACAAGCTGTAGCTACAGCTGTTTATCTTGATGGTGAAAGCAAAAATTATTTCGTAAAACGTTTCCAGTTTGAAGTGACGGACAAGAAAACACTGTTTATTACGGATCATCAGGATTCACATCTGGAGCGGGTTTCGACAAATCCGGGACAAAAAATCGATTTGAAATTTGCGAAAGTAAAGGGTGTAGAACCCGAACCGGAAATTATTGAAGCCGATCAGTTTATTGAAGTTCGCACGATGAAAGCGAAGGGAAATAAGGTAACATCGAAGAAGATCAAAACGATTTCGATGATTGATCCTTTCGAAAGTGTTTCTCCGGAAGAATTTGAAACCGAAACCGAGGAATTATCACCAATTCAGAAGTTAAAGAAGAGTTTAGAGCAGCAGGATAAAGGTGGTAAATCGCAAATGGAATTGTTTTAATTCATGAGTTCAAGCGGAAAAACGGCAGTTGTATTTGGCGGTTCAGGTTTAATCGGATCGGAATTACTTCAATTGCTAAGCGCGGATAGTAACTATGCCGAAGTAATAGTGTTTACGCGCCGCCCGCTGAATTTGAAAAAGCATAACATTGATGAAATCATCACAGATTTCAAGGATCTGGATGCTTTACGCGCTCAGGTAAAAGGTGATGTTGTCTTTTGCTGCTTAGGCACCACCATCAACACAGCCGGATCTGAAAAAGCCTTTCGTGCTGTTGATTTTGATTTAGTTCGATGGGCGGCAGTCGCCGCTTCTGAAAACAAAGTCCCGAAGTTTTTAGTGATATCGTCTGTAGGCGCAAATGCCGACTCGAAGAATTTTTATTTGCGGACTAAAGGGGAAATGGAAAAGGCGGTAACTGCATTGAATTTTGAGCAGTGTGTGGTATTGCGTCCTTCCATGCTATTGGGGCCGCGTAAAGAATTTCGTTTTGGAGAAAGTATCGGAAAAGTAGTAATGCGTCTTTTTGCATTTTTAGTACCTGCACGATACAAAGCTATTCAGGCAAGTCAGGTGGCGAAAGCTATGCTGAGATTGGCTGATGAAGGGAAGTTTTCGGGAATAATGGAAAACGAGAAGTTACTGAAAGTAAAGTAGGTCTTAGTCCGATAAGATTCAACGACGTTCAATTGCTGATTGATCCGGTGAAATTATCAAGCTTCTACAAAATCTCCACGACTTGAAAAGCTTTTCCCCGTTAAATTACTTCTTATCCCTTCCCGCGCTCCATGCATAGCCGTCAACACAACGACATAATATTCTTCAGGGTTGGTGATGTTTTCCAACGTTACAACCGGTTTGGTTTCAATAGTGCCGCCAACGCGTTGTGGCGCAACATCCACAAAACAGCTGATCATGGGCATAATTTCGTTTAGAAATTCGCGATAACGTTTTCGGGTAACACGTCCCGCTCCACAAACCGCTATTTTTCGATTATTATAATTACGCAACACGTGTTTAATCAAATACGGTACTTTAACTCGCGCAAACGCATCAGGACTATATCTCGAATCATTACGTGTAAGACGGGTTGGAGGATCATTCCAGATAATTACAGGCTCATGCACTTTTGCAAAACGCACACCTTGTTCCATCCAGCGCAACCATTGCTCGTAGTCTTCCGGGAAGTCACCTTCCTTGGGACCTCCATGAACTTGCCATAACTCGCGTCGGAACATAATGGACGGATTTGCAACAGGAGAATCGATGAAACGGGCTTGAAATATTTCATCTTCATCTCTCAAAGAATTTAACCAGTCAATATGCATGGCATAACCTTGCTGGTGTTCACGTGATCCGCCATACTGAACCATTCCACTCACCGCACCGAATTGAGGATGTTGTTGTAAAAAGTTTACTTGTAATTCTAACCTTTGTGGCAACATCACATCATCAGCATCCATACGAGCAACAAGTGTACCTGTACTGTGATTAAAACCATTAATAAATGCGCGTGTAACTCCTGAATGAACTTGTCGAATAACTCTGATTCTGTAATCTTTAGCAGCTACCGCAGCAATCATGTCAGCAAGGTCGTCCGTGCTGCCGTCATCCACAATAAGTAGTTCGAAATGGGTGTAAGTCTGTTCCAAAATAGAAGAAATGCAGGCACTTAAATAAGCGTCTGCATTATAAACCGGTACTACCACACTAACTAAAGGATCGTGCACGGGCATGGATAATTAATGCGTTACTGTCAATCGTTGCGCAATGAATTTACCGTCATTACTCAAAACCATAACGGTATACACTCCGGGAGGCCACGTGCGTGTATCAATTGGCAGGTTACTTCCTGTCCATTTGTTGTAATGAAGAAGTCTAACTCCATTAATAGCTATCACTGAAATGCTATAATCCAAAGCAGGATCAGGCAGTGAAATGTTAACTACATCTTGTGCAGGATTCGGATAGATAGATACTTGCAACAGTTGCTGACTTTCGCCGATACTATTGGGATTGACAGTGCAAGGGTAGGGCAAGTAGCACGTGTCGTTATCATAAACGAAAACTACCGTACCCACGAAATTATTCCAATTGGTAACCGACGTAGTAACAGGATATTCTTGAGTTGAATTACCAAACTGGCCAAAAAAGAACATTTGACCGGTAGCAACAACACTATTAGAGGCATCCAGAACTTGTAACACGATCGGGTAATTGATAGAACCGGAATCAACCATAAAAATGCTGACTAATCCGGCGTTTGAGGAATTGGTATCCGGGTTAATTGCTGTAACGCAAAACGAACTGCATGTAATATTTTGACTGTGTAGGCACGTATTTCTTGTCGTTAGTAGGATTATGCCGGTAGCGAGTGTTAAGATAGTTTTCATGACGATCAATTTTTGGTGATGATCAAAAGTACTTCGGACTATAACTATTGGAAAGATCAGAAACTCGGTAATAACGGTAAATTATTTACCTGAATCAATGCGGTACTTTTGTGGTGTGTATCCAGTTTTGTTTTTAAACCATTTCGTGAAATTCGTACTGTCGTTAAATCCTAAGTTAAATCCGATTTCTTTAATGGCTGTATCCGTGAAATACAACATACGCTTGGCTTCCGTCAGCTGCTGATCGTGAATAAAATGTAACGGAGTGCAACCGGTATGTGCTTTTACTTGTGAAATAAGGTGCTTGGGACTGATATTTAATTCTTCAGCATAACGATCAACAGTTTTCCATTGCAATGCGTGCAAAGTCACCAATTTCTTAAATGAAGTAACTATTGTTGATGATGTTCCGGATTCTTCAGGTAACACTTCTTTGAAACGAACCAATTTGTAAAGAAATGCTGCAAATAAATAGTGGAGTAAATCGGTGTAATGGTCTTCCTGCTGCTGATATTCATTCAACATCATTTCTAATAATCGTTCTGCGTCTTGAAAGTTATTTACATCGGGCTTGAGGATAGGAACAGCCTTGTTAAACGGTAAATTATCCATGAGTTCTGCCGGCACGAACTCCGGTGTAAACATGATGCTGATTCCTGTAGCCGATTGCTCGCGAACCATCATATGCACATTGTGTGCCCCAACAAAGTGGAAATCGGCACCCTGACTTTCATGACTTTTGAAATCAATGTCGTGAACGAAAGTTCCTGAAAGAAAACACATAATCTCGTAGTACTCGTGCCGATGAGGATGTAATGTTTCCAGATCTTGCCGTTTTCCGCCCCAGCGTTCTATTTTAAAGCCAACTGCCGAATTCGGCTTGCTCTTCCAGCGATGTAAAGGGATCGAATTATCGGCGCTCATGTGGCTAAGATAGTCAAGTGCAACATCGTGTGTATCTTTGCGCCGGTGAAAACTGAGATTGGTCAAGATATACAAACAGCAGCTTCTTTTTTGCGAAATGGAGCATTAGTCGGGATACCGACAGAAACTGTGTATGGCCTTGCTGCAAACGCCTTGAATCCGGATGCTGTGTTGCAAATATTTCAGGTGAAAGGTCGACCGACATTCAATCCATTAATTGTTCATGTACATGATGCCGCCCAATTTTCGTTGTATGCGGAAGAATTGCCTGATGTGATAAAATTGTTGGCTCAACACTTTTGCCCCGGGCCGTTGACGTTCGTTTTACCTAAAAAAAGCGTCATCCCTGATTTGGTTACCGGTGGTGGAAATACTGTTGCGTTGCGCGTTCCGGGACATCCGTTAACATTACAACTTTTAAAATCTCTGGATTTCCCTTTAGCCGCTCCGAGTGCTAATCCGTTTGGCTACATCAGCCCCGTTACTGCATTACATGTTCAGGAGCAACTGGATGGGAAGGTGGCGTACATTTTGGATGGTGGGCCGAGTATGATTGGTGTGGAATCAACAGTAGTGATGATGCGCGGCGAAAGTTTGGTGGTGCTGCGTGTCGGCGGCGTTTCCATTGAATCGTTGCGAGAAGTTTATCCGAATGTTGTTGTTGAGATAAATCAATCATCCAACCCTAAATCTCCGGGGCAATTAAAGAGTCATTATGCGCCGCGGATTCCCTTGAAGTTGGGCACTATCAGTGAGTTACTGAACCGTTATTCCCATCAAAAAATAGCCGTATTGTCTTTTCGAGAAACATTTAATCATTCGGCCATAATTGCGCAAGAGGTGTTATCTCGGGAAGGAGATGATGCGGAAGCGGCAAGGAATTTATTTGCGGCATTACGAAGACTTGATCAAACAAATGCCGACATTATCATCGCAGAAAAACTGCCTGAAAAAGGGTTGGGAATGGCCATCAACGACCGATTGGAACGTGCAGCAGCCGATCATTAAAATACTAAATTTGTTACGCTTAAAAAGAAACTGATTTATGAAGAAGATATTAGTGGCGAACCGCGGAGAAATTGCATTACGTGTCATGCGTTCGTGCCGTGAAATGGGCATTAAAACGGTTGCGGTATATTCCGAAGCCGACAGAACTGCGCCGTTTGTGA
>JAJTEY010000002.1:11907-60703 GCA_021299855.1 Bacteroidota bacterium
GTGAAATACGCAGACGAAGCCGTTTGTATAGGTCCGCCACCTTCCAATCAATCGTATTTGAAAGGCGATAAAATCATTGAAGTTTGTTTACAACGTAGCGTCGACGGTGTTCATCCCGGTTATGGTTTTTTGTCGGAGAATGCAGAGTTTGCTGCAGCTGTGAAAAAAGCTGGCATCACGTTTATCGGCCCTTCTCCTGAAGCCATGGATATCATGGGAGATAAATTATCCGCGAAAGAAGCAGCGAAGCGCTATAAAATTCCGATGGTTCCCGGTTCTGAAGGAGCTATTTCTTCTGTTGATGAGGGTAAAAAAATCGCCCTCGAAACCGGATTTCCTTTGCTTATTAAGGCAAGTGCCGGCGGCGGCGGTAAAGGAATGCGCATTGTAGAACGCATTGAAGATTTTGAAGAGCAAATGAAACTTGCCGTAAGTGAAGCAACATCTGCTTTTGGTGACGGTTCTGTGTTTATCGAAAAATATGTTGCAGGTCCGCGTCACATAGAAATTCAGGTTTTAGCGGATACGCACGGCAATATTGTGTATTTGTTCGAACGCGAATGTTCAGTGCAACGTCGCCACCAAAAAGTAATTGAAGAAGCTCCAAGTGCTGTGCTTACACCGGAAATTCGCGAGAAAATGGGGCAGTGTGCAGTTGATGTGGCTCGTGCATGCGACTACGTGGGCGCCGGAACTGTTGAATTTCTGTTGGACGAGAACAAAAATTTCTACTTCCTCGAAATGAATACTCGTTTGCAGGTGGAGCATCCGGTGTCTGAAATGATTACCGGAATTGATTTGGTGAAAGAACAAATTAAAGTTGCCCGCGGCGAAAAATTAACGTTTACTCAAAGCGACTTAAAAATCAACGGACATTCTGTTGAAGTGCGCGTTTATGCGGAAGATCCAACCAATAACTTTTTGCCGGATATCGGGAAATTGGTAACGTATCGTCGTCCTCAGGGCACAGGTGTTCGCGTTGATGACGGCTTTGAAGAAGGAATGGAAATTCCGATTTATTACGATCCGATGATTGCCAAGCTGATCACCTGGGGACAAAACAGGGAAGAAGCTATCGAGCGTATGCTTCGTGCAATAGATGAATATCGAATCACCGGAGTAGAAACTACATTGAATTTTTGTCGATTTGTGCTGCAACATGAAGCGTTCCGTTCCGGCGATTTTGATACGCATTTTATCAAAAAGTACTTTAAACCGGAATATTTGGCCATTCCAAAATCCGATGAAGGAGAAGTGGCAGCATTGGCCGGATTGTGGTGGCATTTGAATGAAAAGAAAAAGAATGTTCCTGTACCTGCTGCGGGTTCAGCACGATCCAACTGGAAAACAAATCGTACCCGATAATATCCAAACTACCTTGTTAACAAGTATTTACGAGTTTTAAGGTAACATTGGCATAGATTTGGCGTTATAAGGTTGGTAATCGGTATGATTCGGTTACGGAAGAACATGAGAAACGCGCTATTAACATTGGTCATTATACTTTCAGCCTTGGCGATTTCTGCTCAGGATTTGAAAGTCGGAGATATCAAAGAATATCCGAGTACCCGTATTTCCTGGACGATGGACGAGAACAACGATTCTATGGCTGTAATCAGTCATTACACGTGTATCATTGTTGCCGACCGCCAGTTTAAAAACGCGCGCGAAAAAGGGAAGTGGGACAAGTTTAAGCGTGATGTAAAAGCTGCTTATCCGTATGCTGTTTTAGCGAAAATGAAATTAGCGGAGTTAGATACGCAATTGACTTACATCAAAGGTGAAGCAGCACGTAAAGCATTTGCCGAAAAAGCAGAAAAACAATTGGTGGATCAGTTTGAAAAAGACATGCGCAATTTGACTATGGCTCAGGGACGTATTCTGATCAAATTGGTTGACCGTGAAACCGGCTCTACAACCTATCAGTTAATTAAAGAACACCGTGGCTCCTTCAGCGCATTCATGTGGCAAAGTGTAGCGTTCGTTTTTGGTAATAATTTGAAATCCGAATACGACAGCACGGGCGAAGATGCCAAAATTGAACAAGTCGTGAGCCTTATTGAGTTAGGCTTGATTTAATTATTGCTTCGGCCTTCCGGCACGGAAATAATATTTCCGATAGTATTCCTCATTCAAATCAGAAATCACAACGCCCCTGTGGACAGAAGCATGAGCAAATTTGTCGTTACCCAAATAAATGCCAACATGGGAAATCTGCCCTTTGCGAATTTTAAAAAATAAGATATCGCCTTCCCGCAACGAGTCACGAGAAACAGTATCCATCAATGGATACAAATCTTTTGAACCACCACTCAAAACAAAACAATACACGCTTTTGTACATCTCGCAAACAAATCCGGAGCAATCAATTCCGCTTTTGGATTTGCCGGCATATTTATATTTCGTACCAAACCAATCATTTACCAAATAAAACAGGTTGGGATCATTCGCCGAATCGGGATGCAAACCGTAAGGCTGATAAAACGCTATAACGCGGCTGTGTTGAATTGCGGAATCAATACGAATACTATCAAGCCGAACGGAATCTTGCTGTGCCTGTAGCACAGCGGAAACAGCCAGAAAGGCTAACAACACTATTTTATTTGCGGCGCAGTTCAAACCAAAGTTCTTTTCCTGACCGAGGTCCAATTGAAGTAGCACACGGTTCCATGGTTTCAATCGTAAAGTCCTTCACGAATAGCGTTTCATATTCTGACTTGCTTCCACCAAAGGGCGGATGCGGATTGCCAAAATCGGTATTGAATAATAAGCCGGCTAAAACACCGCCTGTCTTTATGACTTTTGACATTTGTTCCTCGTAACGTGAACGCAAAGAAGGATCTAATGCACAAAAGAATGTCTGTTCGATAACCACGTCCCATTGTCGTGGGTGCGGTTCAAAAAAGTCCCGACACAATATTTGACTTTCCGGAAAATCAGGGAATCGTGCTTTAAATGACGCAACTGCCAAAGGTGAAATATCCATGATGTAAATATTCTTAAATCCGTCCGTAAACAGCGCTTCCGCCTCATAAGCATTGCCGCATCCGGGTATTAATATATAATTATTCTTTGGAAGATTCTTGGCAAAATCCATCAAAGCCGGTGATGCATATCCGATATCCCAGCCGGTTTCGTTTTTTTTCCAGCGTTCATTCCAATAGTCTCCGTCAAATTGCTGTCCCATGACGTAAAGTTACCTTACCGACGGGGATCATGCTGTTAAAAACTGCGCACTCAAAAATTCGGATAAGCCGAGGAATGGAAGTAAACTTACAGATCAATATGTTCGAAGATTACATCCGATTAACCGCTACCGTCGAACCACTTTTTCCGGGTAATGATTTGCTCATTACCGAATTGGGCGAACGTGGATTCGATACGTTTGAAGAAACCTCCAACGGCGTTGTGGCATTTGCTCCGAAGTCAATTTATTCTGATTCATTAATTACTGATATTCAGAATATTAAAATTAATGGTGTTAACTTTAGTTTTAATATTGATACCCTAGCCGGTGAAAACTGGAATGCTACGTGGGAAGCCAATTTTGAGCCAGTTGTCGTTGCCGATAATTGTATCATCCGGGCACCGTTTCATGCTAGACAAGGCAATATAGAATTCGATTTAATTATCGAGCCGCAACAATCTTTCGGAACCGGACACCACCAAACCACTCGTTTAATTGCACGCAAGTTATTAACAATGGAACTTGTGGGGACTTCCGTAATGGATATGGGAACCGGAACCGGAGTGCTTGCCATTCTTGCCGTAAAGCGGGGCGCAACGGTAGTGGAAGGTGTTGATATTGAATTGAATGCTGTGGAAAATGCGCATCACAACGCAAGACTTAATGAAATCGAATCAATTAATTGGGAGCAAGGGGATGACAGCAATATCGATGGCAAATCCTTTGATGTGTTAATCGCCAATATCAATCGCAATGTATTATTAAGCGCAATGCCGCGTTATAGCAGAGCGATTAGTCAGGGAGGAAGTTTGTTATTGAGTGGATTTTTTACGGCCGATGAACCCGTCTTGAGGGAGTCAGCCGAGAAATACGGCTTTGTTTTTGAAGATAAAGCACAAGAAGAAGATTGGCTCATGTTACATTTTAAAAAGTTAACATAGAATATGAGAATGGTGTTTCGTGTACTTTTTACAGGGATGCTTTTCAGCATGACCTTTTCATTGCAGGCACAACAAATGCCTAAGAGTTTCTCGGAAGATCCTGTGAAGTTTATCGAGGAAATGAAAAAGTTCTTCGAAGATTACGAGAAAAAAGAAGGACGTGATTTCATTAACGACTTCAATGAAAAATATTGGTTAACCAATCGGGTTGACGATAACATGAAGCAGGTGATGTACAAAAACACCAACGCCATGTTGAAGAAAAAGTTCCGTCCTTCTCCCGAGTATTATGCGTATTTCCGAACCATCATGGGACTAATTGACAGCAACACTCCCGCTGCAACAATCAATGCCTGGCAGGGCTGTTTTGTCAGTATGAGTAACAGCAAAACATCCAAACCTTTCTCGGATTTCATCCTCATGGGTGAATCGTTCTTTAAAGAAAATCGCTTTTTCAAAGCTGCTTCCGGCTCTTGGAGCGCATATGGTGGCACGTGGTCATTTGCTTGCGATACGGTTGCTACTATTCGTTTCAATAATGTCACATTGAGCGGTCTTAATCGCAATGACAGCATTGTGATTTACAAAACCAGCGGAACTTATTACATCTCCAAAGGAATTTTTGAAGGAACAGGCGGGCGCATCAATTTCAAACGGGCGAATATGAAGGAAAATGAGGTATACGCCGATTTGAAAAAATATTCCATTACGCTCAAAAGTATGGCCTATCAGGCCGATTCGGTTACATTTTACAACACGATTTACTTCAAAGACAAACCGCTTCTGGGAAAAATAACCGATAAAGCAGTTGCTGATGTTAAACATGAAACTGCGCAGTATCCCAAGTTTGAGTCGTACAGTTCGCGTTATCGAATAACAGCGATGTATCCGAATGTTGATTTTGAAGGTGGTTTTACGCAGCAAGGCGGAAAGTTTATCGCTTCAGGATCAAAGGAAAATCCGTCGCGTTTTGTATTTAAACGAAACGGGAAAGACTTCCTGACGGTCTCTTCCACATCATTCTTTATTTCGGAAGGGCGAATCACCGGCAGTAATACACGTATTAATTTCAACTTTGACAAGGATTCAATTGTGCATCCTGCGGTTGAGTTCAAATATTTCATCGATAGTTCACGTGTAGTGCTGTATCGACCTGAGGAAGGGGCTTCACAGGCTCCATACTACAATTCCTTTCACAAGATTGATATGTATGTGGAACAAATTGAATGGAAAACTTCCGAGCCAACCTTGTACATGAGTACGTTGCCGGGATCGACTTTAGGGGAAGCGAAATTTCCTTCCGCAGACTATTACCGTCAGTATTTGTACGATCGTCTGCAGGGAATGGAACCTGTTCACCCGCTCATTAAAATTCGAAATTTCGTGCGTGACGCCAATGCCGGCATGAAAACTTTTACGATGTTAGATTTGGCGCGATTCTGGAAAATGGACGTCATTAACCTGCGTCCTATGATTATGGATTTGTCGAATCAGGGCTTCCTAATTTACGACCCCAACACAGATATGGTCACCTATCTGGATAAGTGCGACACGTACATTGCAGCTCGTGCAGGCAAGAAAGATTATGACAATATCATGTTCGAATCGAAAGTGCGTCCGGGAACTCCGAATGCCAAAATCAACTTATTAAACTACGACATGACGTTGTTCGGAGTCAAGGAAGTTGCATTGAGTGATTCACAAAACGTGGTTGTGTTTCCAAAAGGAGATCAGTTGACACTAAAAAAAGACCGCAACTTTAATTTCGAAGGATCTATTCTCGCCGGTCGATTCGATTATTACGGTAAATTGTTCTCGTTCAATTACAATACGTTCAAGTTGAATCTGCTAAACGTAGATTCAGTGCGAATTTGGGTAGATACACCACAGCGCGATCCGCGTGATCCGAAAGGAGGTTTTATTCAGATGAAGGTTAGAAGCGTTGTCGAAAATCTCAATGGGGAACTGAAAATAGATGACCCATCCAATAAATCGGGAATAGCCAATAAGAAATACGCGCACTATCCAATTTTCACAAGCGCTAAACCTTCCTTCGTTTATTACGACCGACCAACTATCCAGAAAGGTGTTTACAACCGGGATAAGTTTTATTTCAAACTCGATCCATTCACCATTGACAGTCTAGACAACTTTGAAAGTAAATCCTTAAAGTTTGCCGGTGTGTTCCAGTCAGCCGGAATTTTCCCCGAAATCCGCGACACTTTAGGTTTAATGCAAGATTATTCTTTAGGTTTCGTGCGTCAATCACCTCCTGGCGGTTATCCTGCGTACGGAGGCAAAGCGAAGTTCACGAATACTATTCGCGTAAGTAATCAGGGCTTACATGGTGACGGACAAATTGATTATATCACGTCAACATCCATTTCGAAAGACTTCACCTTTTTCCCGGATTCGGTGAATGGTGTCGCTCAATCCTATGATGTGATAGAGCAAATGGTGTCCGGAAAAACGGAGTATCCTAATGTCCGAGCATCCAACGTGTACATACACTGGATGCCGAAGCGCGATTATATGCAAGCCACTAATCGTGATTCCGCATTTAACGTGTTTAAAGGGCAGGCGTTCTTTAAAGGCACCATGACCTTAGCTCCAAAGAATTTGGCCGGTTCCGGAAATCTGGCGTTTTCCAATGCAGAAATGGATTCGAAACGCATGATATTCAAACATCACGTAACATCCGCAGACACCGCCGACTTCCGACTGAAAGCATTGGAAATGGCAGGGTTGGCTTTTTCCACAAACAATGTTAATGCAATAGTGGATTTTCAAAAACGAGAAGGTGACTTCAAAGCCAATGGCAGCGGGTCCATCGTGAACTTCCCGGTCAATCAGTACATCTGTTACATGGAGAATTTCAAGTGGTACATGGATAAAGCGGAAATTGACCTGAACGGAGCGCAGCAGAAAAAAGGAGCAACGGATAAAATTGACCTTGAAGGACCTGAGTTTATTTCTGTGCATCCGAAACAGGACTCATTAAGATTCCGTGCACCTAAGGCGAAATACGACTTAAAGAATTACATCATCTACGCAAAACAAGTAAAAGAAGTATTGGTTGCGGATGCCCGTGTAGTGCCCGATTCAGGAAATGTAACGATAGAGAAAAACGCGTTCGTGCGTCCGTTACACAATTCACAGATTGATGCGAATACGGTAACAAAATACCACCACTTGTTCAATTGTTATGTAGAAATATTCTCGCGTCGCAGCTATAAAGCATCAGGTGATTATGCGTACGTCGATGAATTGAAGAAAGAGCAAGTTATCCATTTCTCTCAGGTTGCACCGGATACATCAGGTCAAACTTATGCGGAAGGATTTATTGCCGATACATCTAAGTTTTACTTAAGCCCGGCATTCGATTATATAGGTAAAGTAATTCTTGCAGCCAACAACCAATTCCTGGTGTTCGACGGAAGTACCATGCTGAATCACTCCTGCGAAATAGGCAAGCGCCGCTTCAAATTTAAAGCAGAAGTAGATCCTAATCAGATTTACTTGCCGGTAACTGATAAGCTTGAAGATGATCAAGGCGCTCCGATTACTGCAGGTATTGTCAGCACGGTGGACTCTGTTCACATTTACGGAGCGTTCTTATCTCCACGAAAAGGACGAACGGACGTTAGTGTTGTTACTGCGGACGGATTCTTATTCTTCGATAAAGCATCTCGTGAATACCGCATTGCAAATAAGGAAAAGTTAATTGAACGTTCCTTGCCGGTTAATTACATCAGCTTCAACACCAAATCATGTCTGGTTTATGGTGAAGGTAAAATGAATCTTGGCTCCGATTTAGGACAAGTGATGCTGTTGCCTGTTGGTAATGCCACTCACAATACGGTAAACCAATCTACTTCATTTGATCTTGTCGTGGCGCTGGATTTCTTCATGAACGATAAAGCCATGAATGTGATAGTTGATGACATCAACGCAGCAACAGGACTTGCAGCAACGGAAGCAGCACGACCGACGTTCCAGAAAGCGTTGAATGAAATTGTGGGCAAGGAAAAGGCGGATAAGTTCATCACACAATTAAATTTATACGGTTCTTACCGCAAATTCCCGGATGAATTGAAGTTTACCTTCTTCTTCTCTGATATCAAATTGAATTGGAACCAGAAGACGCGTTCCTATATTTCTGAAGGTAAATTAGGCTTGGCGAGCATTAATAAAGACCAAATCAATAAGTACATTCCGGGCACAATGATGTTGGAGCGTAAGAAGAGTGGGGACGTGTTAACCTTGTATTTGGAGCTGGATAATGGGAAATATTATACCTTTAGCTACTCTAACGGGATAATGCTGGTATATTCTTCTAACGAGAAATTCACTACTATCATCAAAGAATTGAAAGATGATGATAAGGTGAAGGAAGGTGAAAAAGGGCAGAAGAAATACAAGTTTACCCTGAGCAGTCCGAACGACCGGAACCAGTTGTTGAAGAAGCTAAAACGTGCAGAGGCGGGCCAGGCGAACGATGAAGGTGGGGAAGGCGGAGATAAATAAAAACGCACTATGACGATTACGATAGTTCTTGCTTTGTTGGTGGCTTATCTGCTAGGATCAATGCCATCCGCGGTTTGGATTGGTAAAACGTTTTACGGAATTGACGTCCGCGAATACGGAAGCGGTAATGCCGGAGCAACCAACACGTTTCGTGTTTTAGGTAAAAAGGCCGGTTTAACCGTACTTTTTCTCGACGTTCTGAAAGGATTTATGGCGGTAATGCTGGCGATTTTGGTATCCAAAGCACCTGAAGGTTCTCGTCCTTTTGTCAATCTTCAGTTGGTTTTTGGTATCACGGCCGTTATCGGTCATATTTTCCCGGTGTTTGCGGCATTTCGTGGTGGCAAGGGAATTGCAGCTTTATTTGGCGTAGTAATGGCGGTTCATCCATATGCTTGTTTGATGGCAGTTGGTGTGTTTTTGCTGGTATTCCTGAGTACACGTTACGTTTCTTTGAGCAGCATCTCAGCGGGCATTGCTTTTCCTATAATTGTCATCGCATTTTTTGGTGCGGCCGTTGTTCCTGCCATGGTGGCATTCTCAATAATGGTAGCAATTCTGATCCTTATTACGCACCAGAAGAACATCGAAAGATTGTTGCGTAATCAGGAATCCAGAATGAACCTGTCCCAAAAGCTGAAATCCAATTCAGAAGCCGACGAGGACACCGTTAGTCAAGGCTAAGTGATTTTCCTTATGGAATTCACTGTTTTCATGCTTCTTGCGTATAAAGAGTTAAATTTGTGAATTAGGGTATATTTATTGTAACTCTAATGCATGGAATCAACTCGAACAAAGGGTTGTGACCCCGCCGTGTATGAGGAATTGGTATTTGGTACGTATGCTGCTGGTGTGTTTCACGGTATTGTGGAGCGAACAGGGTCTTTCTGCTCAAACCGCCGGTTCCGAGGAAGAGGTTAAGAAGAAAGCTGCAGAACTTTTTGAAAAACAAGATTACGCCGCAGCATTTCCGTTGTATTCGCAACTCCTAGCGAACTATCCGAAAGACCCCAACTACAATTATCGTTTTGGCGTATGTATGCTATATAGCAGCGCTGACAAAACCAAAGCGGTACCTTATTTAGAAACCGCATCTAACGATCCCTCTGCGGATAAAGATGTTTGGTATCATCTTGGGCGCGCTTATCATCTGAATTATCGATTTGACGATGCAGTAAAATCATACACACGCTACAAAATATTAGCTGGAAAAAAGACGGCAGTAAAGATGCAAGTTGATAATCAGATTGCCATGTGCAACACTGGTAAAAAGTTGCTTAAAAGTATCACCGAACTCGGGGTGATTGAAAAGAAAGAATTACCTAAAGGTGATTTTTTCCGAACATACGACTTAAAGGGATATAGCGGTCAGTTGATCGTTAAACCGGATGATTTCAAAACACAGTTGGATAAGAAAAAGAAAGAAACCTCTGTGATTGTTCTAAGCGGTGAGAAAAATGAATTGTATTTCTCGTCATTTGGAGATTCAGAAGACAGAGGAAAAGACATTTACGTAGTGCGTCGTTTGCCGAATGGAGGATGGAGTGTACCATATAATTTAGGTCCCGAAATTAATACTGAATTTGATGAGGATTACCCATTCCTGCACCCAAGTGGCAAGGTCTTATACTTTTGCTCTAAAGGTCACAACAGTATGGGTGGCTACGATATTTTTAGATCGGAATTAAATGAGGAAACTAACACGTGGCAAAAGCCTGTGAATATGGATTTTCCTATAAACTCCCCTGATGACGATATTCTCTTTATTACGGATTACGATGAAAAATCGGCTTGGTTTGCATCATCAAGAAGTTCTAAAAATGGTATGATGATGGTATATCATGTGCTTATTGAGCGGCGTCAGGCAACTGAAGTTGTAATTACAGGAACATTTAAAGGAGTGGAAAATGACCCTTCTAAAAAATCATCTATCATCGTTAAGAATGCCGATAACGGTCAGATGGTAGGGATTTTTAAATCAAATGAACAAACCGGTTCATACTTCATCAATCTTCCCAACGACGGATCCAAATACACGTTTACAGTGGAAACCAATGGTGTTAACACGCAAACGGCCACAGTATTAATTCCACCTCAATACGAGATTAAACCGATTCGTCAGGAAATAGGATATACAGACGATAATGGCGATCGTGTATTGTATATAAACACAACGTTTGACGATGATACTGCTTCGTTATCTCCGGAGTTTCTTGCAGGCAAAGCACAAATGAACAACACGGTTCCGGTTAACGAGAACTATGAGATTGTAGATGTAGGCAATCCTAATGCCGACAATAATCCGGATAATAATACAACCGATCCTGCGGATAATGTTCCTGTTTCCAACGATCCGGTTTCTAATCAGGAAGTAGTTGCAACGGCCAAGCAGGAAGCGGAAGATGCGCAAAAAGATGCTGTAACAGCGCAACAACAAGCTGATCGTGCGTATACTTATGCAACTGAAATAAACAAAGAAGCGAAGGCAAAACAAGCCGAAGCGGATAAAGCATTAGCCGCTGCACAAGCATTGCCTGAAGGACCTGAAAAACAAACTGCTTTGGCTGATGCAGCTCAGAAGCAAGCTGAAGCCAATGCAGCTCAGGCGCAAGCTGTAGCAGCGGTAACAGTTGCTAATGCGCTGGACCAGGATGCGAAAACCCAAAAGCAGGAAGCAGACGCGGCTAACAAATACGCGAATACGTTGGATAAGGCTTTAATCAAGAATGACAAAGTGGCGATGGATCAATTGCCGCAACAAGAACAGGAATTGCAGGCATTATCCACTGCACGACAAGAAGGTGCAAGCACTGCAGCAAACTATAAAGAGCAAGGCGACAAGAAGCAACAAGAATTGGATGCTGCTAAAACAGAACTACAGGATTTAAAAGAAGAAATTGTTCAAAGCCAACAAAAGATTGAGCAATTGCGTGCTGAAGAAGCGAAGGAAAAGGATCCTGACTTGAAGGCCGGTATTGCTGCACAAATTGAAGGTATTGAAGAAGATATCGCCGCCAACAACGATGATATAAAGAAACAAGAGAAGAAAGTGCAGCGTATCGAGAATGAATACAACGATGCGAATAACAAAGCACAAGCGGCTAACAATACCATTGCTCAGTCGCGCAACACGGAAATAGCTCTCGTAGCAACAAGTCCTGAAGCGAAGAAACAACTGGAGCAGGATATTAATACTTATCAGCAGTCAGCAATGGATGCCGGTGCGTTTCGTCCGGTCGCAGCAACTAATCCGGCAGAAACAAAAACTATTCCTCCTGGTCCGATAGCTGATAACTCTCCTACCAACAATCAATCTGGAAATAACTCGAACAATCCATCGAACACAAATGGCAGCAATTCGAATAAGCCGGTTGTAAATAACACAACACCAAATTCTCAAAATAACGGCAACAACAATCCGGCAAATAATTCAGGAAACAACAATGCTAATCCGGTAACGAACAATACTACCAATTCAAACAATCCTCAGAATAACGGAGATAACAACCCTGTAAATAATTCAGGAAATAACGATGCTAATCCGGTAACCAACAATACTACCAATCCGAACAATCCGCAGAATAATGACAGCAATAATCCTGTAAACAACTCAGGTAATACTGATGGCAATCCCACGTCAAATAGCAACACCAATCCAAGCAATCCTCAGAATAACGGAAATAACAATCCTGTAAATAATTCAGGAAATAACGATACTAATCCGGTAACCAACAATACTAACATTCCGAATAATCCGCAGAATAATGCCAGCAATAATCCTGTAAATAATTCAGGTAATAATGATGCTAATCCTTTAACTGATAACAATTCCGACAATGGCAACTCTGACAGTAATATTTCGCCGCGTGAACAAGCAGATGCTGAATTTACTTCTCGTATCACTGCAATTGATACCATTAGCAATCCTTTAACAAAAGCAGAACAGGAAGCCCAAGTGAAAACGGAGTGGGCTGCATCAATAGACCAGGAGATTAAAGAGCAGAAAACGCAGTTAGCGAATACTAAGGACAAGGACGAGAAAGCACAACTGAAAAATGAAATAGCACAGTTGGAACAACGAAGTGTGGCGTTGAAAAATGAAGCACGAACTGCTACCAATGTTGCGAAGCAGGAAGAGGAGAAACAACAGCAAGAGCAGATTGTAGCAGCTAAAAATGCTCAGATAACTCAACCTGTAGATAATAATTTCACTACTAAGCAATCTGAGGTTGCGGCGATTTCTGATCCAAAAGGGAAGGCAGAAGCGGAGCAGCAGTTGTACACCGATTGGGCTGATCAATTGGGTGCAGAAGCTGATAAGAAGGAACAAGCATTATCTAACACTAAAAACAAAAAGCAACAAGAGCAACTCAATCAGGAAATTTTTGTGTTGCGTAATGCGGAGGATGAAAAGCGCGCTGAAGCAGAAGCTGCCGGCGCCCGTGCGGAACAAGCCGCGCAAGTTGGTCCTGTTGCTGCAAATGAAACGCAGTCAAATACGAATGGCGTTGTTGAAGATAATGTGGTATTTGAAAACAATGCGGCAAAAGTTGCTATTACGAATCGTGATGAAAAACGTGAAGAAGCTAAAGAATTGCGTGCGAAACAGGATTCATTAACGCAGGCAGCGGCAAAAGCTCAGGGCGAAGAGAAAAATCGTTTGTTGCGTGAAGCGACAGCAGCGCAACGACAGGCGTGGGATAAAGAAGCAGAAGTATCTGCAGCCCAAGGTTCAGCAAACGATTCGCAGTACAATGAAAATGCTGCGCGTTTGAATGCAATGCAGACTAACGCATCGGGGAATAGTGATCCGGTCGTTGAAGTCGCGCGATTAAAGCAGGAAGAAGCAGATAACCTGATGAAACAGGCTGCTGCAGATAGAGCTGCTGCGGCACAAGCAACAGACCAATTTGCACGTAGTGAAAAGTTACGCAGTGCAGAGGAGAAAGAGCAACAGGCATTGTTAAAGCAACAAGAAGCAATTGTGGCATATCAAAAGGCCGGAGTGAGCGAAGCTGTAATTGCAAGCAATGCGAATCCAGCAACGAATTCAAATTCGAACAATAATCCTGTTACCAACCCTGATAATAACGCTTCGAATAATCCGGTATCGAATACCAATCCGAACTCGACATCGCGTACAGTGATTAATCCTGTAACCGGTCAACCGTATAGTCCGGAGGAAATAACGGCCATCAAGAATTCTGAAGCTTACCAAGAATATAACGAGCGTAATGCTGAGGCGGTTGCTGCTAAACAAGAAGAACAGCAGACTGAACAAGCAGCTGCTGCGGCACAGCGAAGTGGTGATGGCAATATTGCCAAATCACAAGAGTTTGCAAGTAAAGCTGCCGATGAACAGAATCCGACACAACGCCAACAGTATTTGGATGAGTCGAAGCGTTACAATGAATTAGCGAAACAAGATTTCAAACGTCGCGATTCGTTGAACGATGAACTGGTTGGAATGCGCATAACGTCAGAACAGAAACAGAAGGAAGCGGATTTGTATTTGAACGAACTGGATAAAAATACCTATGATCAGGTTACTGCTGTTGCTAATTCGGAAATTCAGGCCAACCCAACAGCCAACAACGATCCAATTGCAAATACATCCAATTCACCTGCGAATACAAATACAAATACAAACAACAGTTCGGCTAACGGAAATAATTCTAATCCAACAACCAATAACACGCCTGATTCTAACAACACTTCTCGTGTAGCAACTCAATTGCAGCCGGGTGAATCGTTCAGCATTCAACCTAATGCGGTAACTCCTGCAAGTATTAATGTAAACGCAAGCTTGCCGGAAGGTTTAGTATACAAAGTGCAAGTAGGTGCGTTCCGTAATCCGATTTCACCTGCAATATTTCAAGGCATTCAGCCATTAACAGGAGAACAAACTTCAAGCGGACTTACGCGTTATTTTGCCGGTGAATTCAAGGTGTTGACTACTGCAAACGCTGCGAAAAATGAAGTGCGAAGTCTGGGATACAGTGATGCATTTGTAGTTGCATTTTATAACGGTAAACGAATTTCACCGGCAGAAGCAGCGCGCATGTCGGGACAATCTGTGCCTAGCGATGCTGCACCAACAAGTAATACGCCTGTTGTAATGAATAACAATTCAAATATATCGAATACGCCAACAATCAATAACTCTCCTGCTACCAACACACCGACTGTTTCGAACAACACTCCAGCTAACAATGCAGATATTGCTCCGGCAACAGATGTAGCTGCGGTTCAAGGATTGTTTTATACGGTTCAGGTAGGAGTATTCTCACGTCCTGTTTCTCGCGGTCAGTTGTATAATTTAGATGGCTTATTCAGCGAACGCACTGGCAATGGATATCTGCGTTATTCTGCGGGAAAATACAATAATGTTAATGCAGCAGTTAGTTCCAAAAACTCAATCAATCGTTTGGGTATCCGCGATGCATTCGTTACGGCGTATTATAACGGAAAACGAATCACGCCGGATGAAGCACGTACTTTGGAAGCTCAGGGTATTCGTGCTGAAGGCAGTGCGGATGCAGGAACAGATTCTCCCGTCAATCAGCCAGCCAATTCTACTAACAACTCTATTGCGATTAACGCACCTGCTAATAATAGTACCAACAATTCACCCGCTGTAAATAATTCTCCATCACCTACAAATAGTGCTAATCCTTCTTCCAATAACTCATCGAACAATGCACCCTCAAATAATTTGCCGACAACTCCGGTTACAGCTCAGGGAATTGTATTCAGTGTGCAAATGGGTGCATTCCGTGATGAAGTTCCGGTAGATATCGCTAACAAATATTTATTGTTTGCGGCGCGCGGTGTGAAAGCGTATTTGGATACCAAGTCGGGTTTAACTGTATACCAAATGGGGCAATTTCAATCTTATGAAGAAGCAGTTGCGTTGAAAGAAGAAGCCATTTCCAAAGGACTCGGCGATTCGTTCGTCGTAGCCTGGAATAACGGAGAAAAAATCAGCACGGAAGAAGCATTACGTTTATTGGGCAAGTAATGAAAACAGTTACTCCCGGAAAGTATCTCCACTACAAAGGCAACTATTACGTTGTTATCGACATTGCTACACATTCTGAAACGGATGAACAATTGGTAGTCTATCGCCGTGAAGATGATATGCGCTTATGGGTTCGTCCTTTAACCATGTTTGTGGAAACAGTGCACACTGACGCAGGAACGGTTCCCCGTTTTAAAAAGGTTTCCGACTAGCATTTGTCTTTTACTTATCTTTGTAAAAATCATTCAGCCATGTTTCAGTTAAGTACTCAAACTCAGGAAGAAACCCTCGTATTGGTTAAAGAAAAAACCGAAGAGCGTTATGATTTGGTGTTATATAATGACGACGTCAATACGTTTGATCATGTCATTCAATCATTAATTGAAATTTGTAAACACGACGTAATACAAGCGGAGCAGTGTACATTACTGGTTCATTATAAAGGTAAGTGCGGTGTAAAAGTTGGTTCGTACAAAGAATTGCGTCCGATGTGTGAAGCGTTCCTGGATCGTGGCATCTCTGCCACTATTGAATAATAGTATCATGATGAAATTACGAATCGTTGCCGCCTTTGCTATTGCGGTCATGCTATGGTCTTGCTCAAAAGTTCCTATTACCAACAGAAGACAGTTTCACTTGCTTCCGGAGTCGGAATTAATAACTATGGCGAATACGGAATACACTAAGTTTCTCGCAACGAAAACTAAAGTACCGGATACGGACCCGAATGCCATAATGGTTAAAAAAATCGGTAACGATATTCGCACTGCGATTACTAATTATCTCACCAAACAAAAGATACAAAAGCGTGTTGCCGGATACAAATGGGAATTCAATTTGGTGCAGGACAATGCCGTAAATGCATGGTGCATGCCAGGTGGAAAAGTCGTGGTGTATACGGGATTATTACCGGTAACGAAAGATCAAAACGGATTAGCAGTAGTTATGGGTCATGAAGTGGCACACGCTATTGCGCGTCATGGTAACGAACGTATGAGTCAGCAGCTGGCCATTCAAACCGGAGGATCTGTACTTGCGGTTGCTATGCAGAAACAGCCGCAGGTAACACAACAAGTCTTCAATCAGGCGTATGGCATTGGTTCTTCATTGGGTGCATTAGCTTATTCGCGTAAGCACGAAACTGAAGCGGACAAATTAGGATTGTGCTTTATGGCAATGGCGGGTTACGATCCCAATCATGCGGTTCCATTCTGGCAACGTATGGCAGATGCGGGAAGCGGAGCAAACCTGCAAATCCTAAGCACACACCCGAGCGATGCACAGCGCATCAAAGACATCAAAGCGTTTCTTCCTACGGCTTTGAAATATTACAAGAAGAGCTAGTATCAATTTATTTCCAGCAACACAACATTTTCCACATGATGTGTTTGCGGAAACATATCTACCGGTTGAACTTTGGTAACGTGATATTTTTCGCAGATAATAGCCAAATCACGCGCTTGTGAGGCCGGATTACAGCTGACATACACAATACGTTTTGCACCGCTATCTCTTAAACAGACCGCTACATCCGGATGCATTCCTGCTCGTGGAGGATCAGTGATGATGACGTCAGGTTGACCATTTTCCGCCATAAATTCGGCAGTAAACATATCCTTCATATCTGCAGCATAAAATGTGCAATTGCTGATATTGTTCAACGACGCGTTCATCTTAGCATCTTCAATAGCTGCAGGTACAAGTTCAACCCCAATTACTTTTTTCGCGGATCGGGACACAAATTGAGCAATCGTACCCGTGCCGGTATACAAGTCATACACGATCTCTTCTCCTGTCAAACCTGCGTAATCACGAGTAATTTTATACAATTCATAGGCTTGCGCTGAACTGGTCTGATAAAATGATTTAGGTCCCACACGAAAGCGAAGTCCTTCCATTTCCTCCATGATATGATCCTTGCCGGCGAAAACATATACATCCAAATCGAAAAACGTATCGTTGCCTTTCGGATTGATAATGTATAACAATGAAGTAACCTCAGAAAATTCAGCGTGAATAGCTTGCATGACTTGATCAATATTGGTTTGATCATTGCCAAAAAACATAACGATTACCATGGATTCTCCGGTTGATGATGTGCGCACAATGAGCGAACGCATCATTCCGGTATGATTGCGAATATCGAAATAGGGGATTTGATGGGCTGACGTATACTGACGGACAAATTTCCTCACACGTTCGCTGAAGTCTCCCTGAAGATGACATTCTTTCAAATCCAGCACCTTGTCAAACGCGCCCGAAATATGGAATCCCATGCCACCGCGATCGTCAAAAGCAATTCCGGATTTAACTTCTTCCGTAGTTAACCAACGTTTGTTCGAAAAGCCGAAGTCCAAACGATTCCTGTAATTATAAATGTGCCGGGCTCCGACAATGGATTGTATTTCCGGAACATCAAGTTTACCGATACGCACCAATTGATCATGCACTTGTTGTTGCTTAAATTTCAATTGATGTTCGTATTGCAAATGCTGCCATTTACAACCGCCGCATGTTCCAAAGTGCCCGCAAACAGGAGTTGTGCGGGTAGGTGATTGCTCGTGAAATTGTACCACCCTGCCTTCCAGAAAACGACGATGTTTTTTGATGATTTGAATATCGGCCACATCGCCCGGCACAGCACCGGAAATAAATACCACTTGATTATTGATTCGTGCTATGGCTTTGCCTTCCGCAGAAACTGCTGTTATTTCAACGCGCTCATGTACAGGCTGTGTTTTCAACTTCATGCCGCAAATGTAACGGGAAATGCGGGAATCGCTTATCTTGTTATCATGGAAAGTACACCGCTGCCCACATTGAAGCAATTTTTCTTTCGCTCTTTGATGTGGAACTTATTGTTCACATTGACTTTTGCTATTATACTCCTGGTGTGCTTTGAACAATACACAAGTTTAAAGGCAAGTCGTAGTACATTTTTGTGGAATATCGCTTCATTGCCGGTTGCTGCAACACATTCCGTGCTGCTCGTATTGTTTATGATTCGTCGCTTTCGAAACAAGCATTACCGTTACGGACTTTGGTTCTTGTTTCACGCCATCCTCAATGTGCTGGTTACTTCCGGATTATTCTTCGTTCTTTCCGCTTTCGGATGGACGTTTTTATTAAGTAAATAGCCTATTTCAGGGCTTCTCCGTATCTTTATGCCGCATTAATTCATAACAACATGAACACCATGATAGCAGGAAAGACACGTGCAGAAGAGCTAATGGCATTAGAAGATCGTTACGGAGCGCATAATTACCATCCTTTACCGGTTGTATTGTCGCGAGGTGAAGGTGTTTTTGTTTGGGATGTCAACGGTAAACAGTATTACGATTTTTTGTCGGCATATTCTGCTGTCAATCAAGGACACTGCCATCCGAAACTGGTTAGCACATTAGCAGAACAAGCAGGTAAGCTGGCATTGACATCGCGTGCATTTTACAACGATTGTTTAGGGGAATACGAAAAATTCATCACCACATTTTTTGGTTATGACAAAGTATTGCCGATGAATACAGGCGTAGAAGCGGTGGAAACATCCATCAAACTCGCACGACGCTGGGGTTATAAAATCAAAGGAATTCCTAACAACCAGGCTAAAGTGGTTTTTGTGGAAGGGAATTTTCACGGTCGAACTATTTCATCAATATCGGCATCTACAGATCCCAGTAGTTATAGTCACTTCGGACCATTAGTTCCGGGATACGTTATTGTGCCGTATAACGATTTGGTAGCATTGGAAAAGGCATTTCAGGATCCACATGTCGCAGGATTTATGTTTGAACCAATTCAAGGCGAGGCAGGAGTTGTCGTTCCAAATGAAGGATATTTGAAAGGTATCCGCAATTTGTGCACCAAATACAAGGTGTTGATGATTGCCGATGAAGTTCAAACCGGATTGGCGCGTACAGGTAAAATGTTGGCTTGTGATCATGAAAATGTACGTGCGGATGTGTTGGTTTTGGGTAAAGCGCTTTCGGGCGGAATGTATCCGGTTTCTGCGGTATTGGCAGATGATGAAATCATGTTAACGATTCAGCCCGGCGAACACGGTTCTACTTATGGAGGGAATCCGATTGCGTCCAAAGTAGCTATCGCTGCATTGGAAATTTTACGCGATGAAAATCTTTCTGCAAATGCGGAGCGCTTGGGTGAAATTTTACGTCGTGAATTGCGTGCTATTAAAAGTAGCCGCGTTACTGCAGTGCGCGGGAAGGGTATGCTGAATGCGATAGTTATTGCACCAAAAAATGGAACAACAGCGTGGGATGTTTGTCTTAAACTGATGGAAAACGGCTTACTAGCAAAACCTACTCATGGCGATATCATTCGTTTTGCACCTCCGTTGGTTATGAATGAAGAGCAACTGATGGACTGTGTAGCCATCATTAAAAAGACATTGACCGAATTTGAATAATAATTATCATTTACCATTTTGATTTATGGGACGTATTTTTGAAAAAAGAAAGCACAAGATGTTTAAACGCTACGCTACCATGGCGAAGCAGTTTACACGAATTGGAAAAGAAATTGCCATCGCCGTGAAATCGGGTGGGGCAGATCCTTCCACTAATGCGCGTTTGCGTCTGGTGATGCAGAATGCGAAAGCGGTAAACATGCCGAAAGATCGTGTGGATGCAGCAATTGCTAAGGCGGCAGGCAAAAATGATACCGATAATTTTCAGGAAATTGTGTACGAAGGGAAAGGTCCTTTTAATGTAGGTGTTGTTGTTGAAACTGCAACTGATAACCCTACACGTACCATTGCTAACTTACGCGTACACTTTAACCGCACCGGCGGAGAAATCGGTAAAACCGGTTCTCTTGATTTTCTTTTTGATCGCAAAGGAGTTTTCCGCATCAGTACCAACGGAGTGAATATGGACGAGTTAGAACTTGATCTGATTGATGCAGGATTGGACACTATTGATTTGGGTGATGAAAATGATGCTATTGTGTATTGTGCTTTCACTGACTTCGGAGCCATGCAAAAGGCCCTTGAAGCCAAAAACATTGAAGTATTGGAAGCAAAATTAACCCGCCTTCCCACTACAACCGTAACTTTAAATAAGGAACAACACGCAGAATTTCAGAAGTTATTGGATCGCCTCGAAGAGGACGAAGATGTTCAGGAAGTCTTCCATAATATGGTGGAAGAAGGAGAAGATGAAGAGTAAATAAAAAAGAACGCTGTAAGGCGTTCTTTTTTTTAATCCTGACCCAAGTACAGAAATTTTAAAAGTGCTCAACAAATAGTTCCCAGAATAACACCTTGCAATTCCTGATTAAAAAGGGGCGAATTCATGCCTTTGCTTTTGGCTTGGTCTTTTTTATAGATCCATTTCTGTGTACAATCGAACATGGTTATTTCCGCCGCATGTCCTACTTCAATTTGAGGCACCTGTATTCCGGTTACTTTTCGGGGTTGCACGGCTAATGCATTCACCAGTTGTTCCGCGTTAAATTTACCAACAGCGCAAAGCATACTGAAGTTGGTTTCCAGCGTATTCATGCCCGGTGTTGCCAAGTCAAATTCCAACACTTTGCATTCTGTATCTTCCGGACGATGCCCGCTGGTAATGCAATCTATCGTTCCGTCAAGCACTCCTGCAATCAAAGCGTCACGATCGTGTTGTGTTCGTAATGGCGGACTCAATTTAAAGTTAGTGTCAAATTCCGTTAATTGATCATCGGTATAGAGCAGGTGAGAAGCATGAACTGCCGCTGTTACGGGCAACCCTTTCTTTTTTGCATTTCGAACTAACTCCACGCTACCCGCGCTGCTTACAGCCATGATATGAATTGGAGTTTGTGCATATTCGGCTATAGCTAAATGGTGCGCCAACATTACTTCCTCGGCAACCGCAGGAATTCCTTTTAATCCAAGTTTGGTGCTGTTAACACCCTCATTCATTTGACCTCCATAGGCCAATTGCGGATCTTCACAGCGAACATGAATTCGTGCTCCAAAGTTGGAACTGTATTGCAAGGCTCGTAATAACACTCCTGCATGAGCAATCGGATGATCTGCATCAGTGAATGCAATTGCTCCGGCTTGGTGCATGTCATACATTTCTGCAAGTTCTTTGCCTTCCAGTTTAACGGTAACAGCTCCGGCCGGATATATCTTCGCAGGTAAACCCGCACTGCGCTTAATGATGTATTCCACCTGTGATTTGGAGTGCGTCACCGGATTATTGTCGGGCATGGCCAATACTGCGGTATATCCACCGGCAGCAGCAGCAGCAGCGCCAGACTCCAAAGTTTCTTTGTATTCAAATCCCGGATCGGATAAATGAGCGTGAAGATCCATGAATCCGGGTGCAACCATTAATTCGGGACTCTGATAAACAATGGCCTGATCATGTGTAATGGAATCAGCCATTTTTGTGATAATTCCATTTTCAATTAAAATATCCGAAGTCTTACCGTTATTCGATTGACCGGGAGCGACGATTCGTGCGCGCTTAATCAGGATCGTAGTACTCATGAAGTGCTGCTGGATTGTTGTGTTACTGATGATGTTTTCCAAAATCTGATGATGAGCATTTCTGCAATCAGTGCTGCTAACAACACCCAAATGCAGGTCGTCCACCATTTATTGCCAAAATCGGTTTCTGCCAGAAGTTCGTTTATGGATTTGGTATTTGAAGAATATACAGCGACGTTCTTGACGCCGGAATCATCCAATGCTGATTTAATTTCATCATCCGTTAACAGTTGGAGATTTGATTCTAAACGATCGTAATTGAATGAAGCTCCGCTTACTTGGGTGTTGCCGTATTTGATTAAATAATTTCCCGGAGTTGAAATCTGCTGAAACGGATCAAGTGAAACACGACCACTGACATTTCTGTGTGCAGGAATAATATCCAATTGACTTGCAGGTTCAATTAAATGGAAAACATCTTCATTGTTCAGCGTCATGCCGGATAAAGGAATTTCCTTCGTACTTCCGATCGTGTAAAACAAATCTTGTTGAGCCTGACTAAACAATGCCACCTGATACAGCGTTGGTACAAACAATGCGTGTCGCGTGAAATTACTCCACATTTCATTCGCAGGAACTGCGCACAAATACACATACGAGCGATCATTTTTGTACGATGCAAAAAACGGTCGTCCATTACGCAATCGCATCATTTCATCTTGTGTAGATCGAGAATTGCTTCTAATCACATAATGATCATTGACAATAGGTAAGTCAACTGTTCCCGTTGTTTTTTCAAATACGCCTCGATACAACGGATGATTAAAGTTCAATACATCAACCTGCGTTCGTACCGTATCTGTTTTTTCCAATTGACCTGCTCCGATTCCATTTAGAAACGAATTGTAGGAACTTAAATCTGCATTCATTCCCGGAAAAACAACCAAGGAACCGCCATTGTCCAGAAACCGTTTGATTTCCGTGGACATTCCTGTTGAAATGCTCTGCAGACCATTCAGCACAATTAAACGATTGCGCGTAAATGCACTGAAATCCACTTTACCTTCTTCCATTCCTGTATATTGGAATAAGGAGTCGCCGCTAAAAAGTGTTTTAACAAAATCGATACTTTGATTGCCGCTAACTGTCGGCGTAATGTTAAGAACAGGAATAGTTTCAGCTACGTCGAAACTAAAATAACTACGATCATCAAACGTAATAGGATAATCGTTGATTTCGATCATTCCCTGCTGCAAGCCGGGCTGTCGAATGGTGAATAAAATAGTTGTATCAACGCTACTTTTCGCCGCAACACTGAATGAAGCCGGACTACGTGCTTCACCATTCAAATAAAGGCGAATCGGAACGTTTTCAATATTCTTCTCGGAATGATTCACGATACGCACGTGCATTGCTTCCGGAACGTTGAGTTGTCGTACAGGCGAATCGAACCAAATGGAATCGACAGATACATTGCCGGTACCTTCCACCCGCAACGGAATTAATCGATACTGTACCGTTGTATCGTTGGTAATACGATCAAGATCAGCGGTAGTTTGTTGAAAGTCACTAAGCAAATAAATATGTTTATTCCCCGATTCAATTTGCATCTCGGCATTCAGGATATCCATTTGCCTTTTTGTGACTTCCGAAATTTTACGAACCGCAGGAGCTGATTTCACTTCTTCCAGCAACTCCAGAAATTCTTCCCGATTAACAACACGCTGATGTTTTCCTTCAAATGAATTCGTAATCAAATGAAACTCATCGGAAGGACGATAGCTCAGCGCAATTTCTTTAGCTTGTTTTCTGGCTTCATCCAGCAGCGTTCCATTTTTACCAACGGCATCCATGCTAAATGAATTATCGAGGTAAAAGCTGACAATTTTTTTCCCGCTTTTCACAGTACCACCGTTAATGGGCGAATACGGCTGCGTGAAAGCGAGGACAAGAAATAGGATGGCCAGTAATCGGGAGAGTAATATCAGTCGATTGCGAAGTTTGTTACGCGCCTTGGTATCCTGACGCACTTCACGTAAAAAACGAACATTAGTAAAGGGAATGCGCTTGAACCGCCGAAAGTTAAACAGGTGAACCAGAACCGGTATCGCTAATGCGAAAAGTGCGAAAAACAGGTAAGGCTGCGCAAACTTCATCAAAGGTTAAAGTTATGCAAATTGCCCGAATACGGCGTGTATTTGCCAAATTATTCAGGTTGCGGCAAACCCTTAGGAACTAAGTTTCAGATTTGTAATTGAATTAGGTATACGGATACATGCTGTACACACGATACCGTAAATTCTTTAACCTATTTCCTTACAATAAACTGCTGTCCGATTCGACGATTGCCAAAACTTATGCGGACATAGTATTCGCCCGGAACAAGCACAGGATTATTCGAAGTAACGCTGTATTGCTCCACCAATGAAGGATCTTTACTATTCTTCAAATATGCTATATACGACTCGCTTGAAATACTGTCAGCAACGCCGTTAATGTTTACATAATTCAATCCTGCAACTGTAGTATCCTTAAAAGTGATCCAAGCTGATCCGTCTTGTTCGGATAAAATCTCTACGGTAACCGGTTGACTGCGTTTAGAAAAGTAGGATAGTGCACCTTGAGTTTTCCATTGGATTCCCTCTTCAGTCCATTCACGTTGTATCGGAAGTTGCTGCGAATTAAATATTGCCAGTTCGGTTGTTGCTATACTATCCGTAAGTTGCTGCAACGCCGAAATGTCTGCTTTATAAATTGACCGACCATGTGTTCCAACCAGTAAATGTTTCTCTCGTGGCTGAATCACGACATCATGAACTGCAACAGGTGGTAAGTTATTAGTCATACGCATCCAGGTTTTCCCGCGATTGATGGTTGTATATAATCCTCCATCCGTGCCCACAAACAACAAATTCGGATTAACGGGATCTTCCTTAATCACGTTCACGGGTTCCATTGGCAATCCGTTGTCGAGACGCTGCCAGGTTTTTCCGTAATCTTCGGAACAATAGATATAAGCATCAAAATGATCCCATTGAAAACCACTGAGCACGGCGTACACACGACTTTCAACATGTGCAGATGCAATTACACGATTCACGCGCAAATGCTGCGGAAGCCCATCGGAAATGCGCGTCCATGAATTACCTCCGTCTTTCGAAACATGGATCAAACCATCATCGCTGCCGGTATAAAGCAATCCAAATTTTAGAGGCGATTCGTGCAACGTAGAAATAGTACCGTAAGGAACATCTCCTACGCGTCCGCCTCGTGTTAAATCGCCGGAAATCTTTTCATAGTTATCACCACGATTCATGGAACGATGTACAAATTGAGAACCGAAGTACAGTATATCCGGATTGTGAACGGATAACCAGATAGGCGCTTGCCAATTGAATCGCAATCTTGCTTCACCCAATTTCATGGATGGTTTTACCAATGCTTCCTCACCGTTACTCCGATTAATGCGATAATAATAACCAAACTGATATCCGGTATAAACGATATTTACATCACGCGGATCAATCATAATCTGCATGCCGTCTCCACCCAATAATCGCTTATACGGATATTGTCCTTCCGCATGCCAATCTTCCGATGCCGTGTAATTATTCGGCCCCAACCAAACACCGTTATCCTGTATGCCACCGTAAATATTATATGGTGAAGCATTATCTGCATTGATGGCGTAAAATTGTCCAACAGCGGGCGAGTTACACTTCATCCAATGTTTACCGGAATCCCATGTGATATTTATTCCACCATCGTTGCCGTTAATAAAATGTCCTTTGCGTTTCGGATTGATCCATAAACAATGATGATCAGCATGTACACTGGGTCCGTCAATAATGGAAAATGACTTCCCTGCATCCGTGCTGCGTTGCATGGTAACTCCGCCAATGTACACTTCACTATCATCAATCGGCGACACCCAAATGCGACCGAAATAGTATCCGTAGGTGTAGTACATCGCATCAAACGATTGTGAATTGGTCTTCTTCCAGGTTTTTCCTGCATCTTCTGAACGATACACTTCTGCACCGATAATCGGAGCGCTGAACAAATCATCATTAGCATCACTCACAAAATCAGCCAAAGCCGCAGGTGCGTAACGGTTAGCTCTGATATCCGCTTTAACGGTTTGAACGGTATGCTCCTTGGGAAAACGATACGCTTTCAAGAACTGTTGTAGTTCTTTATCGTCTAATTTCAGGAATTCTTCCTTGCTCATTTTACGCAACTGAGCAGGCTTGAGCGATGATTTACTTTTACCCGGCTGTTGCTGACGAATTTGCTGATTATCGATAACAACATACAGCAAATTGCTATTCTGTGCAGATCCGGATATACCTATTCTGCCTGCGCCCGGACCAATTGGCAAACCGGATGCGGCCGTTGAAATCAATTCCCAGTTCTCTCCGTGATTAATCGATTTGTACAATCCTGTTCCGTTGCCACCTTCTTCAAAATTCCAGGCTTTACGATTTCGTTGCCAACTTGCAGCATACCAAACATCAGGTTGCTTCGGGTCTTGCCACGCGTCAATCACACCGGTTTGATCATTAGCGAACAATACGCGTTTCCACGATTCACCGCCATCAACACTTTTGTATAATCCGCGTTCAGTATTGGATGAATACAAATGACCCATTACGGCTGCAAATACGACGTTTGGTTGAGACGCACTAATGATTACACGTGCGATATGATGCGCATCATTCAAGCCCGTATTCTTCCAGGTTTTACCGCCATCAACACTTTTGTACATGCCTAAGCCTGTGTAAGAACTGCGGCTGGAATTGGCTTCTCCGGCACCAACATAAATAGTGTGAGGCGTTTTCGTGAAGTCTACATCAAGCGCACCCACATTTACATAAGGCGCTTCATCAAAAATTGGAGTGAAGGAAGTTCCATTATTGTTGGTGTACCAAACGCCTCCTGAAGCATACGCTACATAAAATTCTGTCGGATCATTTTCATTGATCGCCATGTCAACAATTCTACCACTCATGATGGTAGGGCCGACATTTTCAAATCGCAACGCATTCACCAGCGACTGTGCTTCAGTCTGCTTTTTTAATTGCAACGCTTTCAAACGATGCTCTGTTCCGGTTGGTGTTGGTTCAGTTCCTGCAGGGAGTTTTGTTTGTTGCGAATAACTGATCAGTGAACAACAGAGCAGAGCAGTGGTAATAATGTTCTTCATGTAATAATGTTATGTGGTAATACTTTTCCAGCCTTCGAATATTCCAAGACCAAATAATGCGAAATCATATTTAACGGGATCTTTTGGATCGAGCAAACGTAAATTAGCGGTTAATTCTTCCACTGCTTTACGATCATCAATTTTACGTTCCAGCAGTTGTAAACTTCGGGCAACATTCCCGACATGAACATCCAACGGACACATCAACTCAGATGGTGAAAATTGCTGCCAAATGCCGAAATCAACACCAGTTTTATCCCGACGAATCATCCAGCGCAAAAACATGTTAATACGTTTAGCAGAAGATCCTTTACCGGGATCTGACACATGTTTCGCCGTTCTCTCTTGAAGCGCTTTACCAAGAAACTCCATTCGAAAAGAAGAAATGGTATCCAGTATATTTCCTGTACTATGATGCTTGTAAAAAGCATCTTCCAACGTTGCATGTTCGTTGTAAATTCTGCGAAAACCTTGAATAAAGACAATTAAATCATCACTATTAAATGTCCGATGCACAAACGTTTTTAAGGATTTCAATTCGCGCGTTCCGGTACTCATGATAAACTCATACGGTGCATCATGAAGTAATTCCATCAATCGATGACCATTACGCACTATAGTTGGTCGTTGTCCCCACGCAATGGTTGCAGCAAGAAATCCGGCAATTTCCCGATCTCGTTTATCCGTGTAACGGTGCGGAATTGCAATAGGATCGTCAGTAATAAAAGCAGGCGTATTGAACTCGCGCACTTTCATTTCTAAGAGCTCAAATATGTCGCGATCAGTCTTTTTCAATTTTCTCACGCAGCTTGCGCACTTTATCGTATTTCATTTTGAAGAAACGATAACGCTGCTTCTCCGACACTCCGCTGATTAGAACTGATTTGCGAATCAAATTCTGTAACCAATATTCAATGTCTGCACAGAAAGATTCGTTCAACGTTACCATCGAGTTGAATGTATTGTAAGAAATGTAGGCTGCTTTACGACCTGCCATTTTTACGAGAATACTGTTGTTGCCCACCATCAAATCAGAATGATACAACTTAAAGTTTCCGGAATCGGAATCACCGTCAATTTTACTTCCTGCACCGGCTTGTCGCTCCAAATTCTGAATCATGGATTCAATGTCGTTTAACACCTGCAATGCATGTTCTTTTTGCTGAAATAATCCCGATTCCCAATAGTATTCTACTTGTTTAACAGTACTGTTCAGCGTGTCCTCTGTCCATATTTCGATGGTTGGAATCGCGATATACTGATCATAAGTATTTCGAGCCAACTGCATGAGATCTGCGGGAATAAATTCAGGTGAAAAAGGCAACTTATCCAAATCGGGAAGGTTTAGAATCGATTTGGACCAATAAAAGAGTTTGAAATTCGTAAGTACAGGATAATTAAAATGATGAAAAATAGGTACATCTTCTGCTGACCACACCAGCTGTCCATCAGGCGCAGAGCGGATTCTAGCAATTTCAGCACCCAACGACATCATGTAGTTTTGAAACGTTTCCAACTGATCACTAAGGCGTGTATACGCGAACGATACCGTTTTTCGTGCATCTGCAGAAGCCACTCCCACTTCAAACGGCACTTTAAAATGCGCGCACAATTTGGTCAATTCATCAATGCTGATCGCTGTTTCACCACGTATTCTGCGGTAAACACTGTCCGTGCTTACATCAAGCACATCGGCCATTTCATCTGCCAATGAAATATTGGGTGGAATACTCTCTTTTAAGCGCTGAACAAAGGCCAGTTGAGTACTTTTTTCGGGTTGTCCCATGTTTTTTGTGTAGTTAATTCTGCAAAATCGACTGCTCTGTTTTGGCATTTTTTGCAAGTGCCGACCACCCGAGTTGCATTTTTCGCAACTAAAGATAATTAGTTTTTCCGTTAGGTCTATCCGGTTAGCAAAGTTCGCAACCGATGCGGGTCTGAGGCTGGTAAAGCCGTTATGTCACCGTATAAACCCACGGTAGTTTTGCCTTGTCAAACCAACAAAACAACAGTTATGACAACAGCAAACAACAAACGAGAAGTAAACGCAGGAATTGCCGTTGCAATCGGAATAATAACTGCCATGCTTTGGCTGATTTGCTTCTCCAAACCTGAACCGAATACTAAAAAAACGAAATGCTTTTTTGAAAAACACATTTTACAAAACAAATAATCCAAACAGAATTAGCTCCTAAACACCATCAATTATGAAAACCATCATCAAAAAAACTATTTTAGCTTCATTCACGGTTTTAAGTATGCCTTTTAACTCGGAAGCACTGGCACAAAAAACAAAAGTGGCCGTATTAAATTTCGACGCCAAGCATATTGGCTACGAACCTTCTCAAATGGGCGATTTAGTAAGACTAGAATTAGAGAAGCTTGACACTTTCGACGTCATGGACCGCTACGACGTAAATTATCTGGTCGAAAAAAATAAAATCAATGTCACCAACTGCTATGGCAAAATCTGTCTTGTTGAAGCGGGCAAATCGTTAGGCGCAGATAAAATGTTAACGGGTTCTGTTGAAGCATTTGGTGAAGTAATGATTTACACCATGCGTATGATCGATGTAAAGAATGAAAACATCGAAGCTACGCAAGTCACCGAATTCTTGAACAACCCGAAAGAATTGCAAGTAATGACTGCTGTAATGCTGAAGCAATTGTTTAAACGCATTGTGGATCCTGCGATATTGTCACAACTTACCAAGCCGGATAATTACGATGCGCGTGCACGACAACCGGTGACTGATCAGGTTCGTATGGATGGGCCTCGTATGGGCGCCACCATGTTTACCGGAAAAACAGCATCTATTATTCAGTCGCCACGTTCACAAGGTGGATATGATGCAGTTCCTGTCATGTTTCAATTCGGTTATCAGTTCGAAAAGCAATACTTATCATCAGGATCATTCCAGGCATTATTTGAATTTGTACCAATGGTAACCGGATTAGATCAGGGATTATTTATTCCAAGTTTTACATTGATGAATGGTTTGCGTGAAAATCGTTTGGGTGTAGAATTTGCATTCGGACCAAGTGTAACACTATCTACACGAGCGAAAGGTTTTTATACTGAAGCCGGTTCATGGGTTACACAGAGCGAATTCCAAAACAATCCCGGTTTATACGGCAACATAGCACCATCGTTCGTTGATCGTTTGGATAGTCGCGGTGATGTTCACTTGAGCTCTTCCTTTATCATTGCAGCGGGTAAAACATTCCGTTCCGGTAATTTAAATATTCCTGTTAACGTGTATTTCGTGCCTAGTGGTCAGGGCAATCGTTACGGAATCAGTTTTGGTTACAACATACGCAATCGTAAAGCAAAAACACAGAACGACTATCGCATGAAGTAATTGGTTGCAACACCATAAATTTTAAGTAACACGTGTTGCAGAAAAGTCAGTGAACTTTTCGGCCCTGCAGTAATGGTGTCTGCAGGGCTTTTTATTTGCATAATCAATATCGAGTAACAAAGATTAAATAAGCTTATCCAGATTCAGTTTACGCAATTTGGGCACTGCGAGATAACTAAACAGGACAATTAAAATGGTCATACTGCCACCAAATATCACCGATGGCACTAGTCCCAGCAAACGCGCAGCTGAACCACTCTCAAATTCACCGATCTCATTCGATGAACCTATAAAAATGCCGTTCACGGCAGAAACACGACCGCGCATGTGATCGGGAGTTAACAGTTGTAAAATGGTGCTGCGTATAACAACGCTGACACTGTCAAATGCGCCGCTCATAACTAAAATTGCAAACGACAACCAGACGTTGGTGGATAAACCGAATCCGATAATACATAAACCGAATCCACTTACCGCAATAAACAAATTCCTTCCGGCCATCCGGGTAGGAGGAAAGCGCGTCATCAGCAAACCCATGGTAATGGCGCCAATAGCGGGAGCTGCGCGTAAAATGCCGACAAAAAAATCTTCCGTTCCTGCAGGTGGATGCAACACTTCATTCACGAAAAACGGAATCATGGCAACAGCACCGCCAAACAACACGGCGAATAAATCCAAACCAAATGCACTCAACATGACTTTATTGCTGAACACAAATCGGAATCCCGCGGTTAGTCGTTGACCTAAATTTTCTTGTGTTTCAATTTTCGGTAAAGGATGATTGGTGACAAAAAGAATCGCTACCAAAGCAATTGTCAGTAGTGTTGCCGACACACCGTAAGCTCCCGATGCATCAATAAAACCGAATAAAATACCACCCGCGGCAGGTCCAAGAACCGCTGCAGTCTGCCACAAGTTGCTTTGCCAGGTTGCTGCATTAGGAATGAGATGTCGGGGTACTAATTGGTATAAAAACGCCGGAAACACAGGTCCTAAAAAACCGCGGGCAATTCCTGTGCAAAATATTATTCCGTAAATAGGCCATGTTCCGAACGCCACTAACTTCGCCTGATCCTGACTTACCGCAAATAATGCCCATGTGGCTATCAGCAGAAACGACAACGCACCAATGATGATGTATTTTCGACGGACAATATCCGCAACGTGCCCTGCAAATAATGAAATGAGGATAAACGGAATTGCTTCCGAAAGACCGATCGCTCCTACAGCAAGCGGATCTTTTGTGATTTCATACAACTGTATGCCGACAACCACGCTTTGTATTTGCACACCAAGTGTTAAAAAGAATCGGGAAATCAGAAATACGCTGAAATCCTTGATGCTCAGTGCCGCAAAAGGATCCGGGCGTTGTTCAATTTCCGATGGATGGTTGTTGCTCATGAAGCGGACAAATGTACCGAAAACAGCGTATCAAATTGATCATTATTGCAGATAGCCCATGTGTTGTATCTTTCGGATATGAAAAGATTTTTTTTTCACGCAATAACAATGGGCGGTTTATTGATATTTCTGGGATCCGGATGTGACGGACTCATTTTAAGTCCTTTCGATAACTCAAAAAGTGAAGAAGAAAAAACCATCACCGAAAAGCAAGCCGAAAAAGAACAACCCGGCTACAACGAAACACCTGAAGAATTAGTTATCGGGAAACCCGGTACGTATGCGTTTCCACCCGATTCTATGATCGATGGTGTTCCTTTGGGTAATGCGGACAGTTTGACCAGTTATTTCTCGCAACACGGAAATAATTCCAAGGAGTTGAGTAATGACAGAATGGTTTCTTACTTCACCAATAGAAAACAAACCGAGCATTTTAGGATTTATTCGCAATTGAATAAAGCAGGAAGTTATGTGCCGTATAAACTGGAAGTCATCAGTTCTAAAGAAAAGAAGATTGGTGCACCTGTTGTGGAGAATTTTGTAACAGTTACGAATATATTTACCGGGTATAGAATTCACATCGGACACGAACCATACGAAGTGAAAAACATTTACCAGCAACAAGCGGTTACACAATGGCTCAAAGACGATTCGCTTACTGTGGTATACCAACCCAAGGAAAAGGACGCTGAGCGTTATCCGAAGTATGGACGAAAGTCATACAAAGCAACATACAAGTTTTATAATGACAGGTTGCGCTATGTGTCTTACAGTTTCGATCCGGAGGAAATTAAGTAACGGTATCACCTTCCAGCAATCACCTTCGCATCCGCCATCATTTCATGAAAGCGCGCAACTATGCGTTGCAGTATTTCGTCGGTTAAACGCTCCTGAATTGCTTCAACACCGCCCACATCTTCCTGAGCAAATTTGAGGGTTTGCTCCATCGGACCGGCTTCAAACTTCACAATGAACTTATCATTCATGTGAAAAACAGTAATCCTGATTTGTGGATGCGGAATAGTGCCTACAACACGCATATTTTAATTAAAATGGAGATTTATAATATCCGGCAAAGTCTTCATTATTAAATTTATTGAATTCAATAATGGCTTCCGCCAATGCCGCATACACCAAAAAGTTGTTGCGTTTCAGCCATAACATGGCATCTTTATCCTTGTTCACCGCATTTGCAGTTGCTGCCCAGAAAATACTCTTATTCTGCATCAGCCAAACAAAAGCTTTTTTGTCACCACGAACGGCATTCGCAAATGCGGCCACTTCGAAATGTTTACGGTCCAACAGCCAATTAAACGATTCATCACGACCACTTTTGATGAACTCGAACGCTTCAATCAGTTCCCGTTCATTACGTTCAATCAATCTATTATACGCAGCAGCATTGCGTGCCTGAAACAATTGAGCAAACAAACGAATAGAATCGCCGTGATAAACGTGTACCTGCATCCTTATTCCTCCGACAATTGTTCGGCAACAGCTTCTGCCAAATTGATCCAGGCTTTCAAATTATTCTTTCGCAAATATTCAATCTGCCGCGGTTCGCCCAGTACATATCCTGCAACCTGTGCCAATCGTGCGTTTTTCGTGTCAAATAAACCCTGGATCGCGTATGGATCGCCATCAATTGCGGTAATGAATAATCCCCAGTCGTCGTGCCCGTTTTCCCGAAGCCATTCCACCGCATGATCATCTCCGAAAGCAATGGCATCCAATACCATAATCAATTCCGGTTTTCCCAAACGTTGGAGATTGGTTTGCGCTTTTTCGTTCCCTCGTATCGCTTCAGCCAGGGTTTGTGCCTGCTGATCGGTTAAATATGCCATAGTATTTAAAATTCTATTTTAATTATACATTTTGTCCGTATTGCACCCACAAATAAATTCCACCGCCGATTACAGCTAATAACGTCAATACGAAGAAGAATATTTTCCATGCACTGTAAGGACGCTCGCCGTGAACTTCGCCGGTGCGACCGTTAATCATAAAGCGATAGGACTTCTCCTTGTACTTGTATGCGCTGAGCCAGATAGGCAATAATAAATGCTTAAAGCTGATGTCTTCGTAATGCGGGCTGTAGGTAAGAATCTTCTGTACATCACCACCGATGTTCTGGCAAATCGTACTTTGAATTTCAGGATCCATTCGCTTCTTGGCTTGTTCAAAGCCCATTTCAACGCCAACCTGATATTTTTCTGCAATAAATCCGCTTAAGAACTGTTCGTTAAAACCAACCAGATTTTCCAAATCCCACGGCTCCAGCTCATTCGCATAATTGCGTGGCAACGATTCACTCGCTACGACTAAAACATCATTAAATGTATTAAACACCGTTCCCGAAGCAGGCGACCACCGTGTTTTTTGTACTTGGCGTGTTCGGTGTTCGGTTCTACCATTTACTGTTACGGTGTAAGATTCACTAACGTAATAATGATCGCCGCGCATTCCGGTGTAGGGAGTCGTGGCTTTGGAATCATACGTCCAGTATGGAATGTATATGCCGTTCAAACGATCCTTCTGCGCAAATTGCTTCAAATCATTCGGGGCAAACCACAAGCTGTGTAGCCATTCTTTAAATAAATCAGCCGATTTCTTTTTGTCGATTTTAAATGGCAATAAATATTTCGGCTTGATAATATGTGAAGTCGTTCCGCCTTTTATGACCAATGCTGTGCCGCAAAACGGACAATTATCTGCCGTCACATTTTCTTTCAGTGTGGTAGAAGCGCCGCAGTTGTCGCATTTAACGGTAGGAATATCAATCGCTTCAGCACTTCTTTCGGCATTCTGAAGAAATTCATGGTAGTCTATTTCTTCTACAACGACAGGTTGTCTGGCTTCTGCTATTTCATTTTGCGCTCCGCAATACTGGCAAGTTAATTGCTCACTACCGGGATCGTATTGTAGAATTGCACCGCAATCTTTACAGTTTACCTTATGCTGTTCTACCTCGTGGGTTTTTTCGTTGAAATCGATATTCATAACAATTTGGAGGGAGAGAAGGGAAAAGGGAAAGGGTATTGAAGATCAATACCCTTATTTTTTGTTTTGCTAGACTGCCGGTGGTGGTGGTGGCGTGTTAATAAACAAACTCGCCAATTCACCAACTTGACCTGCTGCGGTCCAAGCTGCCATTCCGTTTTTCCACACCATAGTGTCTTTGTTAACACTTCCGGACTGAATCATAACGCGGAACGATGCTTCATCAAATGGGCCTTGCTGCTGACCATTCACTGCAATAAAATATTGCGTCATCGGTGGAAGAGGTGGCGGCCCTTGCGGCCCCTGATTCATAGTTCCCTGATGAGGATTGAACTGATTCTGATTGTACATTCCGGCCATTTGATTGCCCATGCCGAATCCCATTCCCATTCCGACTCCTGCGCCCATCAAGCCGCCGGCATTCGGATTATTCGCTGCATTCTCAATTGCATTGGCTGTTTGGAATTGAGTATAAGCACCCAAATTCCCAACAATACCCATACTTGCGCGTTTGTCCAGAATTTGTTCCACTTCAGGTGGCAATGAAATATTTTCTACCAGGAATTTAGTAATGCTGATACCGTATTCGTTGAATTCTTCTTTAATACGAGCCTGAATCAATTTCGAAAATTCGTCGTAGTTGGATGCCATGTCCAATACAGGAATTTTGCTGGAAGCAACTGCATCAGTGAAACGAGTCACAACGATATTGCGCAGTTGTTCAGTTACTTCATCAGTGGTAAACTCGTGATCTGTCCCTGCAACTTCTTTCAAGAATTTCGCAGCATCAGTAATACGCATGGCATAGTTACCGAAAGCACGAATGCGCAACGGACCAAATTCCGCATCACGAATCATGATAGGATTTTTAGTGCCCCATTTCTGATTGGTGAATTGCTTCGTATTGACGAAATATACTTCTGCCTTAAACGGACTGTTAAATCCGAATTTCCAACCTTTAAGCGTCGATAAGATGGGAAGGTTTTGTGTAGTCAGGTCATACATTCCGGGTTGAAAAACATCCGCCAACTGACCTTCATTAACGAAAACCGCTACCTGCGATTCACGCACAGTTAGCTTTGCACCATTCTTAATTTCATTTTGATAACGAGGGAAGCGCCATACCATCGTATCATTGGAACTATCGGTCCATTCAATAATATCGATAAATTCGCCTCTGATCTTGTCAAATAGTCCCATGTGTGTAAAATAAATGTTTTGTGAACGACTATAGCTGTATTATTTCAAATATAGAGTGATTTTTTGAGTAAAATTGACGCGTTGAAAAAAAATCAATCCACATACGATGTTGTTGTAATTGGCGCAGGTGCGGCGGGTTTTTTTTGTGCAGGAAATATTGCAGAAAATCGCCCGGATTTGTCGGTAGCAATATTGGAAAAAAGCAACAAGATTTTATCGAAAGTGTTGGTTTCCGGTGGCGGTCGATGCAACGTTACGCATGCTTGTTTTGAACCGAAAGAATTGGTACAGTTTTACCCTCGCGGAAAACGTGAATTGCTGGGACCTTTCACGCGATTCGGGCCATCTGACACCATTTCCTGGTTTGAAGATCGCGGCGTTGCTTTGAAAGTTGAAGACGACGGACGCATGTTTCCCGAAACCGATAATTCACAAACTATAGCGAATTGCTTGCAGCATACAGCATTCAGCAGTGGTGTGCAATTGCTACTCAATACGGAAGTAGTTGCTTTGGATCGGAAAAATGATCGCTTCGAATTAACCTTGCGCGATGGAGAAAAATTGCATGCTCGATTCGTCGTAGTTGCTGCGGGTGGCTATCCGAAGGCTACACAGTTCGCTTGGTTAACGGCAATTGGACATCACATCACAGAACCCGTTCCATCGTTATTCACATTCAATATTCCCGGCCATCGAATTTTAGAATTGATGGGAGTTAGTGTTCCTCACGCAACCGTAACACTACCCGAGCATGACATAATCACGCAAGGTCCTTTGTTGGTTACACATTGGGGATTATCGGGTCCTGCTGCACTGAAAGCATCTTCTGCCGGCGCTCGCAAACTGTCGCAGTGCGGATATCACTGTAAAGTTCAGGTGAATTGGGTGAATATGGCTTCAAATACTGTTGTGGAAAAACTATTAAAAGCGAAACGAAATAACGAATCGTGGCAATCGGGCCCATGGCAAGACATTGGTTTACCGAAACGATTGCGTGAATTTATGTTGCAAGAATCGGGAGTGGATCGTTATCAACGTTGGGCCGATGTGCCGGATAAGGTGTTAGAATCACTTGCTACATGTATTACGGAATACGAGCTTGAGGCAAAAGGTAAAACAACATTCAAAGAAGAATTTGTTACATGCGGTGGAATAGATTTGAAGGAAGTCAATATGAAAACCATGGAAAGCAGATTCCATCCGCACTTGTATTTCTGCGGTGAAATCCTCGATATTGATGCCGTTACGGGAGGTTTTAACTTTCAAGCAGCGTGGACTACGGCGTGGCATACGGCACAGGCTATTATTTCCAACTGAATTGACTAACTTCGATACAATTTTACCAAAATGAAAAAAACAATTACCATTTCAATCTTAATCTTTAGTACAACATTTGTCTTTGCACAAGTCAATCTTGGTAAAGGATTTAATAAAGATAAAGCGGCACAAACAGCCTGGTTTCGTGCAGAGGAATTATACGAGGGTGGTAACTATTTGTTAGCCTTACCATATTTTCGTTCGCTGGAACCAAAGTATGGCAGTACACCTTTGTTGCGTTTTCGTATTGGAGAATGTTTGTTGTATAAGGGCGATGAAGCCCCCGCTGCATTGGAATATTTGTTGGAAATTAAGAAAATCAATCCTAAAGCAGTTGATATCGACATACTCGTTGCACGTGCCTACCATTTGAACGAACGATACGATGAAGCGCTGAATAGTTTGGAATTGTACAAAAAAGCAAAATCGCCTACACTTAAAGGTAAAGATTATGCGCAACGTCTGGAGGTTTGGTGTAACAATGCAAAAATTATCAGTGATAATCCTGTTGATGCAACCGTTACTAATTTTGGGGAGCCCGTTAATACTGAAAATTCGGAATATGTTCCTGTTTTAACATCAGATGACTCAGTTTTAATATTTACGTATTTAGGTGAGAAGTCAATCGGCGGTTTACAGACCTTTTACGGAGTGCCGGATTCGACAGGTTTTTATTTCGAGGATGTTTATGTTGCCTACAAAAAAGGCGACGGATGGACTGAACCAAAAGCATTTGGTAATAGAATTAACAGCAATGGTCATGATGCGAACATTACGATTTCGCACGACGGATTGACGATGTTGGTATATAAAGATGACGTAGGCGGTGGTGATATTTACATGAGTCGTTGGGAAAGCGGTGAATGGTCTGTTCCTATGCCGATTGCCGGCGATGTAAATACGAGTTCCTGGGAAGGTAGTGCAACGTTTTCATCAGACTTACGACAAATTTATTTTGTATCGGAACGGAACGGTGGATTCGGTGGACGTGATTTGTACGTGGCCTATTTACAACCCGACGGTTCTTATGCCAACGCAAAAAATTTAGGACCAACCATCAATACCGAATGGAATGAGGATGCACCATATATGCATCCGAACGATCAAACAATGGTATTTAGTTCTGAAGGTCACAATAGTATGGGCGGTTATGATATTTTCAAAACGGAAGTGGATCCTGCAACAGGACAATTTAGTGTTCCTGAAAATGTTGGATACCCCATTAATTCGCCGGATAACGACAAATATTTGGTTTTAGGAAACGATGGTAAGCATGGTTATTATTCTTCCGCAAAAGCAGGTGGATACGGGCAGCAAGACTTATACGTGGTGTACAACGACTTTAAGATTAAAACATTTGTAATGCTCGTTAAGGGTCATATTTATCTGGATGATAAACCTGTTAAAGCTTCCGTAACAGTTATAGACGAATCCGGGAAACGTGCTAATCACGTGACGGAGTCGAATAATGAAAACGGGTATTATCTCTTCAATCTGGCTCAGGACTCGAAATACAAATTGGTTTATGAAATTGACGGCATGGAAAAGCAAGAGCAAATTGTGGATGCCAAATCGGTGACGCAATTGCCCAATAAAACCATTGATATCCGTTTTTACACCAGTAGTTTTGCGCGTAAGGACACGATAAAAACCGATTCGATTCCGGTGATTCCCGTAAAAAAGGATACGATTATTAATCCTCCATTTGTCGGTAACTCAGACGATTTCAACAGTATTTTAGCAACATACGGAAATGCAACAGCAGAAGGGATGTGGTTTCGTGTGCAGGTTGCAGCGTATAATTTCCCGCAGAACTATCGTTACAATCACTTAACAACTCTAGGGAAAATTGACAGGGTGGTATTAGATGATAATATTACTCGATTTACGATGGGTAAATTCAGAACACTAGCGGAAGCGGATGCTTATCGTAAACAAATTGTGGCTGCCGGACAAACAGATGCTTTTATTACGTCAGAGCGCAACGGAAAGCGATATTTACTCAAGGAACTCGCCGCATTGAAGTTTTTTCAATATTAACACAGAACAAAGTAGCTACATTTAATGTTAATACAGATATTTGCAGTAGCATGAAAATTGAGGAAGAAATCAAACAAAAGTCATTTCATAGCCCATACCAAAAGGTATATGTGAATTTGATTTTTACGGCATCGTACATGCAAAATATGCATAGTCGCGTCATGAAGCAATTCGGCGTAACTATGCAACAGTATAACGTATTACGCATTTTACGTGGGCAACACCCAAACCCTGCTTCTGTAGGTATAATACAAGAACGCATGTTGGATAAGAATTCCAACGCATCTCGCTTAATTGATAAATTATTGTTGAAGAAATTCGTTGATCGCAAAGTGTGCCCTGATGACAGACGTCAAATGGATATTAAAATTACAGCCAAAGGTTTAGAACTATTGAAGCAATTGGATGTTATCATTGATGGCATGGAATCGGAAATGAAAACGCTTACTGAAAAAGAAGCGCTACTACTGAGCGATCTATTGGATAAATTAAGGGGTTAATGACCCTATTTTAAAAATTATTACATAGAAATACATCGTAAAATGAAACAGCTAATTCTCTTTGCAGTAGCATTCACTACGTTCACCGGTTATGCTTTTCAAATCATGCATGGTGTTGTTTATGAATATAAATCGGCTGAAGGAACTATCACTTTTGAATTGCCGAATGAAGGTACAAAAGGTTCTGTTAAAGGATTGGAAGCGACATTCAGTATGTCTGTGGAGCACATCAATACTGCGGCACTAAAGGCCAGTGTGAAGGTAAATACGTTAACCACAGGAATTGACATGCGTGATAAACACTTGATGTCGAACGACTATTTTGACGCGGAAAAATATCCGTTAATCACGTTTACGGCAACAAAAATTGATCGTACCGATAGTGGCTTTGTTGCTTTAGGTAATCTATCCATGCGCGATTCTGTTAAGGCTATTCAAGTTCCTTTCATAATCACGGAGAAAGAAGGTGTTTCACGCTTAATTGGAACCATCGATATTTTCGCAGGCGATTATGGAGTAGGGAAGAAGAGCAAGAAGGGTAACGACCGTGTAATCGTAACCGTTGACGTTCCTGTTGAAAAGCGCCAATAGTACCAACCTACAATCGTTCAAACACACCAAACTTCTAATACACTAATTCATAACTGCAAGTTGTTTTCAACGTACAACACTGATCATGCGATTAGTCGTTTTCTTTTTAGTGGTTCTTTTTTCGACTGGAATAGCGCATCCTGATGACAAGGATGTAGCAATAGGATTATCAAAAGACGGTGCAAAGAAAAAGAAAAAGAAAAAAGAAAAACCGCCCTGCGATACCAACAAAATTAGGCGTACTTCCAACGACACTATATTGCTTATGAAGTACAAAAAGGTATACAGAAATTTCGGCGGCTTGTGTTATGTACTGCATCTGCAACAATTAGGGAAGATTAAGAAATCCAGCGACTCTACGTACTACGTTAAAATGGGTGCTACCGGCGACAAACAAATTCGTCTGGACTGGCAAACGTATTTGTATTGTCCAATCGGCAAACCCAACGGTTTAGTTGTGCTCATCAATCCGGATGGTGATACGATTCAAGCGTGTAATTATTTCAATGAAATGAAACACGGTACGATGAGTTGGTTTCAGAAGAAAAAAGGAATTGTGCATCAGGAGATTTACGAAAACGACGAGAAGAAATACAAACCCAAAGAAATTCTTCCACAAGGTGAATAGTCGTTTACGAAGTTTATCACTGTGGTCTCTGCGCCAACTTTGCAGTTAAATCAACGTTCAACAATCAAAATTGACCAACCGCTCATACAACTCCTTCACCGGCAATCCCATCACATTAAAATACGATCCTTCAATCCGCTCCACTCCGATATAACCAATCCATTCCTGAGCTCCGTATGCGCCTGCCTTATCAAATGGTTGATAGGTTTTAATATAATAATCGATTTCACCGTCGCTCAATTCCTTAAACCACACATCAGTTCTTACTGCAAATGCTTCTTCGCGTTCCTTGCAACGAATGCATACTCCGGTGTACACTTCATGTCTTCTTCCCGATAACTCCCGCAGCATCACTCGCGCTTCTAATTCGCTCTCCGGTTTGTTCAGTACATGATCGTTAATCCAAACTACGGTGTCTGCCGTAATTACAATTGTCTTTTCATCAAGCAATTCAAATGCAGCGGCTTTCTTCCTGCATAAATACAAAGGAATTTCTCCTCCTTTTAAATGCTCCGGAAATGATTCCTCCACATCCATAGTTTGCAACTCGAAAAGAATGCCTAATTCCTTTAACAGAAACTGTCTTCTTGGCGATTTACTGCCCAGAATATATCGGTAATGATGTAATTTTTCGGGATACATGTTAGTTCAAAGATGAACTGTACACAAAGAGAAAACTAATGCCGCTTACCATAATCAACTTCACCAACAAACTACTGAACCACCAGTCATTCTTGGTAACGGCCGTGTAAACACGATAAATCAAATAGATCAACGGAATTTGAAGTAACACGGTAAAATATCCGAACGACATCCAGTCTTGCGACAAGAACTGCAACCATTGTAACCAGCCTAATATTCCGGCCAAAATCATGGTTAAACCAATAATCACATATTTGGATGAGCTGATTCCTGCAACAATGGGTAACGTGCGACAGCCGTATTTCATGTCGCCTTCGTAATCTTCCGTGTCCTTAATGATTTCACGAATTAAGGAAATCAGGAATGCAAACAAAGCATAGAACTTGGCCACCATAAAAACGTCGGACAAATCCAGTAATCGTGCGCTGACCAAATCAGGAAACGCATAATAAATTGCAGGAAGTTCGAATAACATGATCAGCAATGGCACAAGACCGGAAAGCAATGCAATCACGATATTTCCGATAAGTAATTGCCGTTTAAGATTCGTGGAATAAAACCACAACAGGGCAGGAGCGGTAATGTAGATGAATGTTCCGGGACGGAATTGATTGTATTTCCACGATAAATAAATTCCCAATCCTGCACCGATAAAGTTTATGACCATATGGGCCCCCATTGCAACACGACGCTTAATACCGCGATCAATAACGTTGGATGCGGGTCGATTAACTTCATCAATTCGTACGTCGAAATAATCGTTAATGATATATCCTGCAGCGGCAATCATCACCATGGATAAAATCAGCAGAAAAAAATCAAGTTCAGTTATTTGGGTATCCAACAAGGAATAATCCAGATCAGCACGCTTTAATGCCAGAACGGGTTTCAATAAAGCCCAACGGAGCATGTAGCCGGTAAACGCAAGTATTAACAGGTTAGGAAGACGAATCAATCGAAGAAATGAAAGCATCGGGGCAAAAATAAGGAATCGCTCAAGGTTTGGTGCTAAACTTTTCCACGAAACTTGACATTTTGCAAATCATTGACTACTATTGCTTTATCAAACACCTAATATCAACCACGACATGAAAAACGTTCAACGCATCATTACCGGAAAAGTAATCCTGGTTTTAATCGCATTTGCTGCTGTAGCATTTGTTGCTGAGTCTTGCGGAAGTAAACCTGCTTGCGGCTCTAAAGCTCAAAAGCGTAAGCGCAATAAGCGCATGAAAAAGAGCACCAACTTCATGACGTACTAGAACTTTCTGTTCATTTATAGTAACGAATTCGCAAAAAGCGAATTCGTTTTTTTATGCCTTCTTCTTAACCAGCAATGCCTGTAATTGTAGCATTTCATCACGAAATCGTGCTGCTTCAATAAAATCCAATTCCTTGGCGGCTTTTTCCATGGACTTCTTCGACAGCTGAATCGCTTTCTCCAACTGCACTGCACTCATGGATTGATAAATCGGTTCCGCTGCAATGCTCACTTGCTCGTCCATTTCATAATAAGCCTTACCGGAAGACTTATCCTGCTTACCGCGTGTTTTCTCAATTACCGCACTTAACGCATTCTTGTCCTTGATAATTTGTCGCGGCTGCAGGTTATGATCAAAGTTGTATTGAATCTGCTTTTTACGTCTACGATTAGTTTCATCAATGGTCTTGCGCATGGAATCGGTAATCTTGTCACCAAACATGATAACACGACCGTTAACATTCCGTGCTGCTCTACCCACCGTTTGCACCAATGAACGTTCTGAACGTAGGAATCCCTCTTTGTCGGCATCCAAAATGGCAACCAATGAAACCTCCGGCAAATCAAGACCTTCACGCAACAAATTAATTCCCACAAGCACATCAAACAAACCATTACGTAAATCCTGCATAATTTCTACACGCTCCAGTGTATCAACATCGGAGTGAATATATCTGCAGCGAATTCCCAAATTAGCCATGTACTTCGTTAATTCTTCCGCCATTCGTTTCGTAAGCGTGGTTACTAAAACGCGCTCATCCCTTTCTACCACCAGCTTTATCTCTTCCAACAAATCATCTACCTGATTTTTACTCGGCTTCACTTCTATAATCGGATCCAGCAAACCGGTTGGTCGAATCACTTGCTCCACAACAACGCCTTCCGATTTCAACAGTTCATATTCCGCAGGGGTTGCACTCACAAACAACACTTGTTTCATAAGTGTTTCAAACTCATCGAATTTTAACGGACGGTTATCCATTGCTGCAGGCAAACGAAATCCGTGTTCTACCAACGCTTCTTTCCGACTTCGATCACCTCCATACATGGCGCGTATCTGCGGAACAGTTACGTGACTTTCATCAATAACAATTAAAAAATCTTCAGGGAAATAATCTAATAGACAGAATGGTCGCGATCCTGTTGCTCGTCCATCGAAATAGCGGGAGTAATTCTCAATTCCTGAGCAATATCCCAATTCCCGCATCATTTCCATATCGTAGGTTACACGATCTTCCAGTCGTTTTGCTTCTAGATGTTTGCCAACAGACTTAAAATATTCAACCTGCTTTACCATATCTTCCTGAATCTGGTAAATAGCAGTTTTCATGGAATCTTGAGAGGTAACAAACAAGTTCGCGGGATAAATTTGAATACTGTCAAACTTCTCCAACACTATACCCGTAGATGCTTCAAACGTTTCGATATCTTCAATTTCATCACCCCAAAAATATACGCGTATTGCAAAGTCTGCATAGGCCGGATACACATCAACCGTATCGCCTTTAACTCGAAAATGTCCTCTTGTAAATTCAGCTTCAGTTCTAGCATACAACGCATTTACCAATTGATGCAAAAAACGATTTCTGGAAACCACCAAGCCGTTACGAATGCGAATAACACCCTGAGAAAATGATTCCGGATTACCGATACCGTAAATACAGGAAACCGAAGAAACTACTACAATATCTCTGCGACCGGAGAGTAGGGAAGACGTAGTGCTTAAACGCAACTTCTCTATTTCCTGGTTAATGCTGAGATCTTTTTCAATGTATGTATCAGTTGTAGCGATGTAAGCTTCAGGTTGATAATAGTCGTAATAGGACACGAAATACTCTACGGCATTATCCGGAAAGAAGGCTTGAAACTCGCTGTATAACTGTGCTGCAAGCGTTTTATTGTGACTCAGCACCAAAGTCGGGCGTTGCACTTGTTCAATAACGTTAGCAACAGTAAATGTTTTTCCGGATCCGGTTACGCCCAATAATGTCTGGTACGGAGAACCACTTTTAACACCCTTCACCAATTCTGCTATAGCACCGGGTTGATCGCCTGTAGGTTCGTACGCGGAAGTTATTTTAAACTGCATAGTGCAAAGGTAGGCAACAATAACACCACCTAAATCAACCATCAACAATCAAGAATCATCAACCTAAAATGGTTTATCATTTCTATTAACTTTGCCCCATGATTTTGGGTAAAAAACTGGTTATTGTTCTGCCGGCTTATAATGCCGAATTGACGTTGCGTCGCACGTATGATGAAATACCATTCGACATTGTAGATGAAGTCGTGTTGGTTGATGATGCCAGTAAAGACCGCACATCCGAATTGGCGAAAGAAATCGGTATTCGTCATGTTATTCGTCATGAAAAAAATAAAGGATACGGCGGTAACCAGAAATCGTGTTACAACAAGGCATTGGAACTGGGAGCTGATATCGTGGTAATGTTGCATCCGGACTATCAATATACTCCGAAGTTGATTCATTCCATGGCGTATATCATTGCGAACGACGTGTATCCAGTTGTGTTAGGCTCCCGAATTTTAGGGAAAGGGGCATTGAAGGGTGGAATGCCGATGTACAAGTACATATTCAATCGTTGCTTAACGTTCGCACAAAATGTTCTGATCAATCAGAAGTTATCGGAATACCACACCGGTTATCGTGCATTCAGTAAAGAAGTGCTGCTGGGCATTAACTACAATGTGAACAGCGATGATTTTGTTTTTGACAATCAGATGCTATCTCAAATCGTATATGCAGGATACGATATCGCTGAAGTTACTTGTCCTACGAAATATTTCGAAGAGGCTTCTTCTATCAATTTCAGTCGTAGCATGAAATATGGTTTAGGATGCATGGCTGTTTCATTCACACATCGCTTGAATAAATGGGGATTGATGACAAGTGACTTGTATCAATCTCGAAAAACGTAAATACCTTCTTTTAATCAACTTCAAATCAAAACTCTAACGTATAATTAACGTTTGTAAGAGATTGTTCGAATTGCACTCATTTGTCAATTTATTGACATATTTTGACATCATATTGACGGATAAATATCTATTTCGTAATATTGAGTGTCAAAATTTACAAAGTACTCGAGTTAGTTTCTTGTAGATTTCGTCGAACAAATAGTAATTTCATAACAAAACAAATAAACTGCAATCATGAAGAAAATGTACCAAGTATTGATGGCTGCTGCTATTACAAGCACAGCTTTCGCGCAATCTCAGCGTCTGGTAATGGTTGAGGAGTTTACACAGGCCTCTTGCGGTCCGTGTGCTGCTCAAAACCCGGCGTTTAATGCTGTTTTAGCTGCAAACACTACCAAGGCTACTTCTTTGAAGTATCAAACCAGCTGGCCGGGTGTAGATCCAATGAACGCTCAGAACCCTACAGAAGTTCAGACACGTGTTAATTACTATGGTGTAAACGGGGTTCCTGATGCGATCATGGATGGTAACGTTTACCAAGGTGCTCCAAGTGGTGTTACAAACTCTACTATCAATACGCGATACGGTGTGCCTTCTCCTTTCACTATTGACCTGACGCACACTATGTCAAGTGATTTCGATTCTGCTTTTGTTACAGTTAACGTTACAGCGACACAAGCTTATACGTCCAACGGAACATTGAAGCTTCATGTTGCAATGGTTGAGAAGGAAATCATTTTTACTACTCCTCCGGGAAGCAATGGAGAGATGGATTTCTACATGGTAATGCGTAAAATGTATCCAAACGCAAGCGGAACAACATTGCAAGGTACATGGGCTAACAACGATACGTATTCTGCAACATTTAACGTTGCTGTTCCTACATACATCTACAACAAAAACGAAATTGCTTTCGTTGCGTTCATTCAAGCTGACGGGAACAAAGCAATTCAGCAAGCTGCATTGAGCAACCCAATCTTAATCCCTAACGATGCTGCTGCTACTACAGTATCAGGTGTTGGCGGACTTTCTTGCGGTACAACTATCAATCCGGTAGTTACTATTAAGAACAACGGTTCATCTGCATTAACTGCATGTGATATTTCTTATCAGATCGACAACAACACACCTGCAATCTTCAACTGGACAGGTGCTTTAGCTTCAGGTGCTACTACAACTGTTAACTTGCCTACTATCAACGTAACTGCGGGTTCTCACACATTGACAGTTGTAACTCAAATGCCAAATGGCACACAGGACATCAATACTAACGGTGATAACGAAGTACGCACGTTCACTATCAGCTCAGGTGCCGGCGTTCAGTTGCCTCTAACCAACAACATGGCATCATCAAGCTTCCCATACAACAACTGGGTATTAAACAACCCTGATGCAGGTATTACTTGGGCTCGTGTTTCTACTAACGGTGGTTCTTTGAAGTATGATTGCTTCAGCTACGGAACAGTTGGTGCTATTGATGAGTTCATCGTGGAGCCGGTTTCTTTAACCAGCTTGACTAACGCATCACTTCAGTTTAACGTAGCTCACGCTCGTTACAGCACGCAGTATACAGATGCGTTGGAAGTTTTAGTTTCTTCTGATTGCGGAACTACCTGGACATCTGTTTGGGCGAAGTCAGGTGCTACTTTGGCTACAGCTGCTACTACTACAAGTGCATTTACTCCTACAACAGCACAGTGGCGTGCAGAATGCGTTGATTTGAGCGCATTCGCAGGTCAGCAGCAGTTGTTCGTTATGTTCCGTGCTACTAACGGTTACGGTAATAACATCTATGTAGATGACATTAACATCAACAGCAACACTTGCCCAACCAGCATCAACGAAACTGCTGTGTTAAACAACGTAAACTTGTTCCCGAACCCTGCAAACAATGAAGTAACATTGTCTATCGACATGGTTCAGTCTCAGGATGTAGTTGTAAACATCTACAACACTGTTGGAGCATTAGTTTACACTTCTAACGAAGGTCAGTTGCCTGCAGGTACTCAGTTGATCCGTATCAACACAGAAACTCTTGCAGCAGGAATGTACACAGTGGAAGTAAGAACTGCTAACGGCCGTTCCGTAAACCGCTTGTCTATCCAGCACTAGGATTTAGTTTGTTATGAAAAAAGGGACTGCGAATGCAGTCCCTTTTTTGTGCCGTATTGATTTATGAAGCAGTAATCGCCGGAGCCTTTTTCTTATATAGCGCCATAAAAAAAACACTGCTGCAAGTACCGATTAATGATCCGATGATCACATCAATTAAAAAATGTTGTGATAAATACATGCGCGAATACCCCACCAATACTGCCAGCAGTAACAATCCGATTTGATAATACCATTTTCTTAATAATAAGGCACACGCAAGACAAAAAGCGAAAATTGCAGTAGTATGGCCACTTGGAAAGGAATTATTGTAGTGTTGCTCGATACCCTGAACCAAATGCAATTGCACATCCGGCGCATGATATTGAAAGTACGCTACAGGTCGATAATAACCGTCGTGTTCCACTAATTTCAAGAGTTGGGCAATTCCTCCGGCTACAGCACATCCTAAACCCGTGAACACCGCATAACTTCGGTTCCGGGC
>JAJTEY010000042.1 GCA_021299855.1 Bacteroidota bacterium
CGTGCTTGAAGTTCATAATGCTTTAGGTCAAATTGTGTACCGTGAACAACTGAACGTTTCCGGACCTTCCATGCAGAAAGAATTAAACCTTGGTATCTATGGCGCCGGTGTTTATGAAATTCGCATCGTTGGCGAAAACTCATCAACGCTCGTGCGCGCTGTTGTTCAATAAAGTTTGAATGCTTCTTAAAGGGCGGCTTTTCAGTCGCCCTTTTTTATTCTCCGATTGTTATACCGATATTGCCGCTCGCTTATCACAATTATGAAAAGAATCGCTATCGTAACCGCGCTTATCATTTCCGGCGCAACGCTTCTTCACTCTCAAACGTGGATAGAAGAGTGGAACAATCCAAATTCAGACATACAAACAAAACAAGCTGCATTTCATTCGACCTGGTCAACCTGGGAACAACAACATTTTGTCAAAGGAGCTGCGACCAATGGCGGATTTACGAAGAGGGAAGGTGATGGCATGTACTTTCATTTCAAGCGCTGGGAGTGGTTCGCAGAGCCTCGTATTGGCGCAACAGGAACTGTAGGAGAATTACAAAACACGTTTTTTAATTTCAACCAATATCTTTCTGTAAACCCACTTGCTGCAGCTCAACACCAACAAGCTGTGCAACGAAGCGCATCAGCCAACTGGAACTTTGTTGGGCCTGTAGGCGCACCTCAAGGCACCGGAGCCGGACGAATTAATGCTGTGCGATTTGATCCAAATAACACTAACATCATCTACGCCTGCTCCCCTGCAGGTGGGCTTTGGAAAACAACCAATGGAGGACAATCGTGGACTTGCCTTACGGACTTTCTTGCGGTTATCGGGTGTTCGGATGTTGCAATTGATCCTACCAACTCCAACGTTTTATATTTGGCAACCGGTGATAATGACGGTGGCGATACGCCGAGTATAGGCGTATTAAAAAGCATAGATGGCGGTTTAACCTGGAATACAACCGGACTGGTATTTACCAAGAACCTGGTTCGGCGTATTGCCAAACTTCTCATTGATCCAAACAACCCGCAAATTCTTTTCGCCGGAACTTCTGCCGGAATTTTCAGAACTTCAGATGGCGGAAACAACTGGTATTCGGTTTCCACATTTTCTATTAAAGACATGGAGTTTAAACCCGGCAACAGTAATGTAATATACGGCTGCGGAACACGTTTCTACGTGAGTATAAATGGTGGATACACCTGGCAGATGGTTTCAACCGGACTTCCTCAAGCTTCTGTAGTATCGAGAATGGCGATTGCAGTAACGGCGGATGATCCCAATTACGTTTACCTCGTTGCAGCCAAAACCTCTACGCAAGGATTTGAAGGCGCTTATCGTTCAACCAACAGCGGAACATCGTTTACTCCAATGGCCGGCTCTCCGAATTTATTAGGATGGGATCCGAATGGTGGCGACACGGACGGACAAGGATGGTATGATCTTGCGATTGCTGCTGATCCATATAACAAAAACACCGTAATTGTTGGCGGTGTCAACGTTTGGCGATCCGATGATGGTGGTAGTAACTGGTACTTGCATGCGCATTGGTATGGCGGAGGTGGCGCACCGTATGTTCATGCCGACATTCATGATATTATATATACCCCGGGCACCCCGAACTCATTTTATATCGGTTGCGACGGCGGTGTTTACAATACGTTCAATGATGGCAACACATTCCCGGATATTTCTGCGAATATGGGCATTGCTCAAATCTATCGTCTTGGAATTTCTGCAAGCAACACCGGAACCCTTATTACCGGCCATCAAGACAATGGCACTTGCCTGAAAACCGGAACGCTTTATCAGGAAGTTTTGGGAGGTGACGGCATGGATTGCTTTATTGATCGTACCAACGATGCCAATATGTTCGGCGAATTGTACTACGGTGATTTTTATCGCTCAACAAACGGCGGCAATAACTGGTCTTCCATCACCAACGGATTAGTGGGCACAGGAGGATGGGTAACGCCATGGAAACAAGATCCAGTTAATCCGAATGTGCTTTACGCCGGATATTCACAACTGAATAAATCTACCAACCTCGGGACATCATGGACTCCTGTCGGTTCATTCAATATAGGCGAAATGGTGGACTTCGTTGTTGCTCCGTCGAATACGCAACGAGTGTTTGCATGTACCGGCACTGCTATCTATCGCAGTTCTGACGGCGGCGTAACCTGGACATATATTTCTTCCGCGCTGTCCGGATTAGGGAACTATACACGACTTGCGGTGAGCCAAACAAATCCGGATAAAGTCTGGGTAACTCTTTCCGGTTATAATGCCGGTAATAAAGTTTTCTTCAGCAACGACGCGGGTGCTAATTGGGTGAATATTTCTCAGGGCTTACCAAACATTCCTGCGAACTGTATCATTCCTATGCCTAACAACGGAAACGACTTGCTCTTCCTGGGAATGGATGTAGGAATCTATTATCGCGACAACAACAGCGGAGCTTGGATCCCTTGTTTTTCCGGGCTTCCATACGCTCCTGTTTCTGATTTAGAAATTTTCCTTCCTACAAACACTTTGCGCGCATCTACTTACGGGCGCGGCGTTTGGGAGTGGTCCATAGATGCAACACTATTAACTCCGCTCGCTGCATTCACGTCTATCCAAAGTGTTTGCCCGGGAGGCAACGTCGCTTTCACCGACCTCAGCTCTAACAGTCCTACATCATGGAGCTGGAATTTCCCGGGTGGCAATCCGTCAACATCAACACTTTACAATCCTGTTGTAAATTACAGCACTCCAGGATTGTACCCTGTTACACTTACTGTAACCAATGTAGCAGGCTCAGCAACAACAACACAAACGAGCTGGATACACGTACAAGGTTATCAATCCTTGCCACACACAGAAACTTTCGTTAATAATCTGCCTGCTGGATGGTCAACCAACAATGTCGGCAATCAGGCATTTAATTGGCAACACAATAATTCTGTTGGCTTCAATAGCACGCAAAGCATGTTCTTCAACAATCATGGGAATAACGTAAACGGAGACCGTGATGAATTAGTAAGCACGGTTATTAATTGTGCGGCGCAAAACGCAATACAACTAACTTTTGATGTTGCCTATGCAAGATATAATGCAACACGTTCCGACACGCTGGAGGTGTTGGTGTCCAACGATTGTGGCGCAACATGGACTTCTGTCTACATCAAAGGCGGCACTCAGCTGTCTACAAAACCGGACCAGACCTCGTTCTTCACACCAACGTCGTCACAATGGAGAAATGAAAGTGTTTCTTTGGCTGCGTTCTCGGGGCAACAAATAATGTTAGCATTTAGAAATCGCGGTCACAATGGGAATAATATTTGGTTGGATAATATTAATCTTACCGGAACAGTAAATACCGCTCCTGTTGCAGCATTCAGCGCACCTCTTAATTTATGTGCTGGATCTGTTATCGCGATGAACAATTACTCTGCGCCTGCAACATCTTATCAGTGGTTTGCTTACGGAACCGATACGTTAAGCTCAACAACAGTAAACGGAGATTTCGTATTTACAACTGCTGGAACATACACGGTTGTTCTTATTGCATCTAATGCTTTTGGAACAGACACAACGTCGAATGTGATGACCATAGCTCCGTCGCCTGTCCTCAGCTTATCAACCGATACTTCAGTTTGTGCCGGGACACAGGTTCAGTTAAACGCATCAGGCGCATTAACATATTCATGGCAACCTGCGACTGTTGTGTATTCTGCGGTGTCTTCAAGTCCGCTTGTTACCGCCAATGTTACCAGAACATATACTGTTACTGGAACAACCACCAATGGTTGCACAGCAATTGATTCTGTGTCAATAACTGCTATTCCGCTTCCCGGCTTTAACGTAAGCAATACGCCAAACGCAATTTGTTTCGGTGATACTGTGCAGTTAATCGCCAACAACAATAATTGGAGTTATTCCTGGTCTCCTCTTGTAAATATCGCTTATCTCGGAAACGATACGGTTCGTGCTTTCCCTTCATCTACGACAACCTATACTGTTGTCAGCACCGACTCCACCACCGGTTGTACAACAACTGTTCTGAAGTCGATTACCGTGTACAACCCGCTTCCTCCGGTCGCCGTGTTGGTTAACGGATTTACATTAACATGTTCGTTGTCTGGACAGCAATATCAATGGTATTTCAACGGGCAACCAATTCCGGGTGCGACATCACAAACGTACACAGCCACACAAGTGGGGATGTATTCCGTAGAAGCTATTTCTCCGTGGGGATGTGAATCGGGAATTTCACAACAGGAATTCGTCAATAGCGTAGAGGAAATTAGTACGGGCGGAATCAGCGTATATCCGAATCCTGCACAGGACGTGCTTTGTGTGTCGCTTTCCAACGCATCACAAGTTTTCACCTATGCCTTGTTTGATGTAACGGGAAAACAAATTGAAGTTCCGACACAAGAACAAAATATTGGTCGCACAATTGTAGACGTAGCGTCGCTGCCTGCCGGCATGTATATGCTGATTATCATAACAGACAATCAACGCTTCGTTACACAAGTAATAAAATACGATGGTCGATAAACTTCCCATCAACCACACCTGGACACTATTCCTTGATCGCGACGGCGTGATCAACGAACGCTTGCCCGGCGATTATGTGAAGACTCCGGAACAGTTTGTTTTTACAAGCGGCGCGGGCGAAGCTATTGCAAAACTGTCGGCTGTATTCGGAATCGTAATCGTGGTTACGAATCAGCAAGGAATTGGTAAAGGTTTATACACCGAACAAGACCTCGCTCGCGTTCACGAAAAAATGTTGGACGGCGTTAAAGCAGCCGGCGGACGTATCGACGGAATTTATTTCGCCCCACAACTGGCAGCAGAAAAATCGCCCATGCGAAAACCGGGAATCGGTATGGCGTTGCAAGCTCAACAGGATTTTCCTGCCATCGACTTTTCACGAGCAGTTATGATCGGTGATTCCGACTCCGATATGGACTTCGCCGAAACAGCCGAAATGCGCGCTATTTGGATTACCGACCACCACCGAAAAGACAAGAACAGACCCTACGTTATCGCACAAGTTCCGACCCTGGCCGACACGGTCAAAATACTGCTCTGATTTTTAGTGCATTACGTCTTCGTCGACCGAAGTTTTATGGTCGGCGATTTATGCCTACTTTAAGGTATTCGCAATCAATATTTCCTTATTTTTACCGCCGTCTGTTGAGGATTGATCGGGGCATTAAACGCGCTTTTGAACATCTTGTTAACAGGCTTGTTCATTTATAAAACGCTTATGAATAACGCTGCTATTGATTATTTGCCGATTGCATTTACCTTCTTCGTTGCAGCCGGCTTTGTGGTGACTACGTTGTTTGTTACTCATCGACTGGGACCGCATCGTAAGACCAAGAAAAAATTGGATACGTTCGAGTGTGGTATTGAAGTGCAGGGCAATGCTCGTGTTCCATTCTCTGTTAAGTATTTCTTGGTAGCTATTCTCTTTGTTTTATTCGACGTTGAAGTCATTTTCATGTATCCTTGGGCGGTAAACTTCAAAGGCCCTGAAGGCCTTGGTATAGTTGGCTTCATAGAGATGATGACGTTCTTGTTATTCTTGATTATCGGATTCTATTACATCATGAAGCGCGGTGCGCTGAAATGGGAAGAATAAATAATGCCCCCTGACCTCCAATTATTAAACAACGAAAACATTTAGGTTATGGAAGTGAAAAGAACAAAATTGGAAATGGCGCAATCGCCCTTAGGTCTTGAAGGTCCGGGGTTTTTCGCAACTTCTTTAGATAAAGCCGTTGGTCTTGCGCGCAAAAACTCCTTGTGGCCATTGCCTTTTGCAACTTCTTGCTGCGGTATCGAATTCATGGCAACAATGGCATCACATTACGACTTAGGCCGTTTTGGTTCCGAGCGTTTGAGTTTCTCTCCACGTCAGGCCGACTTGCTGATGGTGATGGGAACAATTGCTAAAAAAATGGGACCTGTATTGAAACAGGTGTACGAACAAATGGCCGAACCGCGGTGGGTATTATCTGTTGGCGCTTGTGCTTCCAGCGGTGGAATATTTGACACGTACAGCGTATTGCAGGGAATCGATCGAATCATTCCTGTTGACGTTTATGTGCCGGGGTGCCCTCCTCGTCCGGAACAAATTATTGAAGGTATTTTGAAAATTCAGGACCTCGTAGAAAACGAATCTTTACGCCGTCGTGAATCTCCGGAATACAAGGCGCTTATGAACAAATACGGCATCGAATAAAAGCTTCAGCGATATGGCAACTGCAACTGCAGAACAAGTGCAACAACTACACGATCTGATCGTCAGCAAACTGGAAGCTAAAATTCCGGGAGTTGTGCTGCATACCGAAATTCAATACGACTTTCCTGTTTTTGAAGTCAACAAGGCGAAAATCTATCAGGTGCTGGAATTTTTGAAAACAGATCCTGTGCTTTCGTTTGAATTCCTGACCACCATGTGTGGCTTACATTACCCGGATAACAGTGCAAAAGAATTCGGCATGATGTATCAACTTCACAATTTGCCGAAGAACACACGTATTCGCATTAAGACATTCTTCCCTGCATCAGCAATGGAACTTCCTACTATGATTCCTTTGTGGGCAGGCGCTAATTGGATGGAACGTGAAGCATTCGACTTTTTCGGAATTACGTTTAAAGATCATCCGAACCTGAAGCGTATTTTAAATATGGAAGACATTACCTTCTTCCCGCTTCGCAAAGATTTCCCGCTGGAAGATCCTACGCGTGATGATAAAAATGACTCCATGTTTGGACGTTAAACCGATCGCAAGAAATTGACATGAACGAACATTTGAACAACGATACAGCTGCGCCGGAAGAAAAGGTTTACACAACCCTTAACCTCGGACCAACGCACCCGGCAACACACGGTATTTTTCAGAACGTTCTTAAAATGGACGGAGAAATTATCGTTGATGCCGAACCAACCATCGGATACATTCACCGTGCTTTCGAAAAGCTTGCTGAACGTCGTCCGTTCAATCAAATTACTCCAATAACCGACCGTTTGAATTACTGCTCATCACCCATCAACAACATGGGTTGGCACATGACGGTGGAGAAATTAATTAACGCGGAAATTCCGAAGAACGTGCAGTACATGCGCGTCGTGATTATGGAGTTGGCGCGTATCGCCGATCACATCATTTGTAATTCCGTAATCGGTGTAGATACCGGGGCGTTAACAGGCTTTACATACATCTTCCAGTGGCGCGAAAAAATCTATGAGATCTACGAAGAAATTTGTGGCGCTCGCTTAACTACCAATATCGGCCGTATCGGAGGCTTCGAGCGCATGTGGCCTGAAAAAGCTTGGCAACGCATCGACGACTTCATGAAAGAGTTCCCGAAAGAACTGAAGCAATTCGAAGACTTGTTGATGCGTAACCGAATCTTTATGGATCGCACCATCAATGCAGGTGGAATTAATGCAGAACGCGCATTGCAATACAGCTTTACCGGACCGAATCTTCGTGCTACCGGTATTGATTATGATGTTCGTGTAATGAACCCTTATTCTTCGTACGAAGATTTTGATTTTGTGATTCCGGTAGGAACCAGCGGCGATGTTTACGATCGTTTCATGGTGCGCCAACAGGAAATGTGGGAGTCATTGAGCATCATTCGCCAAGCATTAAAAAACATCGACCGTAAATCAACCGTTTTCCACGGTGATGTTCCGGAGTTCTGTTTACCTGCGAAAGAAGAAGTTTACAACAACATGGAAGCGTTGATTTATCACTTCAAAATTGTGATGGGCGAAACCGACATTCCTGTTGGAGAAGTGTATCATCAGGTAGAAGGCGCGAATGGCGAATTGGGCTTCTATCTGATCAGCGATGGAGGTCGTACTCCATATCGCCTGCACTTCCGCAGACCTTGTTTTATTTATTATCAAAGCTATCCTGAAATCATCAAAGGGGGAATGTTGTCAGACGCCATCCTTGCGATGAGTTCAATGAATGTGATAGCCGGTGAATTAGACGCATAATAAAACGACAACACTATGTCGAAAGAATATAAATTCTCTGATGAAACTCTTGCGCTTGCACAGCGCATCATCAAACGTTATCCGGAAGGAAAACAAAAGTCGGCGTTGCTGCCATTGTTGCATTTAGCTCAAATGGAATTTGACGGCTGGCTGAGCGCTCCTGCAATGGATTATGTAGCAAGCTTATTAAAAATCCAGCCTATAGAGGTGTATGAAGTTGCGTCGTTTTACACGATGTTCAACTTAAAGCCGGCTGGAAAATGTTTGATCGAAGTATGCCGTACAGGACCTTGCTGGTTATTGGGCGCGGAAGATATCGTGAAACATATCGAAAAGAAACTGAACATTAAAGAAGGCGAAACCACGCCGGACGGAATGTTTACGTTGAAAACAGTAGAGTGTCTTGCTGCATGCGGAACTGCGCCTATTATTCAGGTGGGGGAAACGTATCACGAAAACATGACTTGTGAAAAGGTGGACGAAATGCTGAATGATTACAAGTCAAAAGGTGAACGCAAAACGCACTTCGACAAGAAACACGTAAATGCAAATCAACATTAATTGCAACGATTGATATGGGAAAGCAATTACTATTGGAACACGTTAATGTACCGGGCATAGAAAAGCTCGACGTATATCGTGCACATGGTGGCTACAAGGCGCTGGAGAAGGCGTTGCGCATGAAGCCGGACGCGCTGGTGGAAGAAGTGAAAAAATCCGGGCTGCGTGGTCGCGGTGGCGCGGGCTTCCCTACCGGAATGAAGTGGAGTTTCCTTGCAAAGCCCGAGGGCGTTCCGCGTCATTTGGTGTGTAATGCTGACGAATCGGAGCCGGGAACATTTAAAGATCGTTACCTCATGTCGCATCTGCCACACTTGTTGGTGGAAGGCATGATTGTTTCAAGCTTTGCTCTTGGTGCAAATACATCGTACATATACATCCGCGGCGAGTTGTTATACGTGTATCACATTTTGGAAAAAGCAATTGCTGAAGCATACGCTGCCGGCTTGTTGGGTAAAAATATTTTAGGTTCGGGTTACGATCTGGATTTATACGTACAACCGGGCGGTGGTGCTTATATCTGCGGTGAAGAAACGGCATTGATCGAATCACTGGAAGGTAAACGCGGCAATCCGCGCATCAAGCCTCCATTCCCTGCGGTAGCCGGCGTTTGGGGCAGACCTACTGTTGTAAACAACGTAGAAACAATTGCAGCTACTGTTCCAATCGTCAATATGGGCGGTGAGGAATATGCTAAAATCGGTGTCGGAAAATCAACCGGCACAAAATTGATTTCTGCATGCGGACACATCAACAAGCCCGGCGTGTATGAAATTGAATTGGGTTTACCGGTTGAAGAATTTTTGAACTCGGATCAATATTGTGGTGGCGTTAAGAGCGGACGAAAACTAAAAGCTGTTGTTGCCGGAGGTTCTTCTGTTCCGATTTTGCCTGCCGATTTAATTTTAACTACCGCTAAAGGCGAACCTCGTTTGATGTCGTATGAATCACTTGCAGATGGGGGCTTCCAGACCGGCACCATGTTAGGCTCGGGCGGATTTATCGTATTGGATGAAACGGCCAGCGTAGTTAAAAACCTTTGGAACTTCACGCGTTTCTATCATCACGAAAGCTGCGGACAGTGCAGCCCTTGTCGTGAAGGAACAGGTTGGATGGAAAAGGTGTTACACCGCATTGTTGAAGGTCACGGCAAACCGGAAGACATCGACTTGTTGTGGGACATTCAATCGAAAATTGACGGTAAAACCATTTGTCCTTTAGGCGATGCTGCTTCCTGGCCTGTTGCCAGCGCTATTCGCCATTTCCGTGCTGAGTTTGAAGAGTACATCAAGCATCCGGAAAAAATAAAGGACGTTAAACATTACTATTCCGTGCGCAATCAAACCGCGCCCGTGGCTTAATTAGAACGCAAACGATTTTAAGATATGCCTCAAGTAACAATTGATGGTCGCGAGATTGAAGTTCCAAAAGGAACAACAATCCTTCAGGCTGCACGTATGCTGGGTCCGGACGTTGCTCCGCCCGCAATGTGTTATTACTCCAAGCTAAAAACTAGCGGAGGTTATTGCAGAACATGTATTGTTCGCGTAACCAAAATGAATTCACAGAATCCCAATCCAATGCCGAAGCCCGTGGCGTCTTGCCGCACTGAAGTAATGGACGGAATGGAAGTTGTAAACTTCACATCTCCTGAAGTTTTGGAAGCGCGAAAGGGTGTAGTAGAGTTCTTGCTGATCAACCACCCACTGGATTGTCCGGTATGTGATCAGGCCGGCGAATGTCATTTGCAAGACTTGGGCTACGAACACGGCGCTTCAACAACACGTTACGATTTCGAACGTCGCGAGTTTGATAAAATCGACATTGGCCCATACGTACAACTGCACATGACGCGTTGCATACTTTGTTATCGTTGTGTGAAAACGGCAGATCAGCTAACGGACGGACGCGTGCACGGCGTTATCAATCGTGGTGATGTTGCAGAGATTTCTACATACATTCAAAATTCTATTGAAAACGAATTCTCCGGTAACGTAATTGACGTATGTCCGGTGGGCGCGTTAACCGATAAAACATTCCGTTTCAAAAGCCGCGTGTGGTTCACCAAGCCGGTTGATGCTCATCGCAATTGCACCAAATGCTCCGGCAAAGTGCGCTTGTGGTTTAAAGGCGGCGACGTATTACGTGTAACTGCTCGTAAAGATCAGTGGGGCGAAGTAGAAGATTGGATCTGTAACGACTGTCGCTTCGAGCACAAAAAAGTTTCCGACTGGAACATCGAAGGACCTAGTCCGATCAGCCATCATTCAGTGATTTCGCAAAACCACTACGAGTTGGTGAAGCTGAAGTTGGAAACTGGCAAGAAACTGAACGAAGTAAAAGGCAAGAAAAAAGAATCGGCTAAATAATTATTGATATGACAACATTAATAATGACTTCAGGATTTGATTGGTGGCCATACATTTTGGTCGTCATTCTTTTTCTGATTTCACTCGGTGTCGCGGCTTACGCAACTTACGCCGAACGTAAAGTGGCAGCGTTTCTGCAGGATCGCCTCGGACCAAACCGTGCCGGACCGTTCGGAATTCTTCAGCCCATTGCAGATGGCGTGAAGATGTTTATGAAGGAAGAAATCATCCCGAACGTATCCAACAAAACACTTTTCATCCTTGGCCCTGCAATCGCAATGTTAACGGCTTTGTTAACAGGCGCTGTTATTCCTTGGGGACCGGATGTTGTCGTTGATGGAAAAGTATATCGTCTGCAAGTAACCGATGTGAATATCGGTGTATTGTATTTGTTGGGTGTTGTCTCTATCGGTGTTTATGGCATCATGATTGGCGGATGGGCCTCCAACAACAAGTACGCGCTGTTGGGTGCATTGCGTGCATCATCACAAATGATCAGCTATGAAGTAGCGATGGGCGTTTCTATCGTCACGCTCATTATGTTCACCGGCACATTAAGCACTGCGGAAATTGCGCAACAGCAACATGGCTTTTGGGCTGATGGTTACTTCACCTGGAACTTCTTCAAAAACCCGTTAGTGTTTTTAATCTTCTTTATTTGCGCACTGGCAGAAACCAATCGTACTCCATTCGATTTGCCGGAATGTGAAACAGAATTGGTTGGTGGTTATCACACCGAATATTCTTCCATGAAGCTCGGCTTCTACCTCTTCGCTGAATACGTGAACATGTTCATTTCTTCTGCGGTGATTTCCTTGTTCTTCTTCGGAGGCTACAACTTCCCGTTCATGGATCAAATCGACAATCAATTATTGGTGTCGCTGATCGGTGTTGGTGTGATGTTCGCTAAAACGGTATTCTTCATTTTCGTCTTCATGTGGATTCGCTGGACCATCCCGCGCTTCCGTTATGATCAATTGATGAACCTTGGGTGGAAAGTGTTAATCCCATTGTCTTTGGTCAATTTAGCAATTACAGGCTTGGTGATGTATTTCACCGGTAATCTCGAATAAGAAGTGAGTGAAATAAAATAAGAAGGATTATGATGCAGTCACTGACTAACCGATCGAAACAAGTTTCCAAGAAGGAAATGACCTTCATGGAAAAATTATACCTGCCTGCAATTTTAGGCGGTATGCGTATCACATTAAGTCACTTGTTCAAGAAAAAGGTAACCGTAAGTTATCCGGAACAAAAACGACCTATTAGTGAAGTGTATCGCGGGCAACACGTCTTAAAGCGCGACGAAAGTGGCGCCGAGCGTTGCACCGCGTGCGGATTGTGTTCTGTTGCTTGTCCTGCGGAAGCTATCACCATGACTGCCGCAGAACGCAAAAAAGGTGAAGAAGGATTGTACCGCGAAGAAAAATATGCTGCAGTGTACGAGATCAATATGTTGCGTTGCATTTTCTGCGGACTTTGTGAAGAGGCATGTCCGAAAGAGGCGATCTTCTTAACTGACCGAATTGTTCCTACAGAATTTGAACGTGGCGATTTCGTTTACGGCAAAGACAAGCTGGTTGAGCCCATGGACAAAAATCTTCGTGTTGATGTTTCTGTGCGTCAAACAAAAGGAGTGTTGGAATTTAAACAGCATCCACAGTATGCACACAACAAATTGTGGGACCCCAACAAAGCCATCAAATCAAAAAAATCAGCTCATTAATAGCCCTGAAGAAAGCTCCTGACTATGAATCTGACATTAACTGAAATTCTGTTTTTTGTATTATCCGCCATCACGATTATCAGTGGTGCGCTGGTAATATTCAGCAGAAATCCCGTGTACAGCGTGTTATACCTGATCGTTACGTTTTTTGCGATCGCGGGTCATTACATTTTATTGAACGCACAATTTCTTGCAGCCGTGCATGTCATCGTTTATGCAGGCGCAATCATGGTGTTGTTCCTGTTCGTAATCATGATGTTGAACCTGAATGAAACGACGGAGCCTAAAACCGCGCTGTGGTCGAAGTTCGCTGCGGTCATCGCCGGATTGACTTTTCTTCCACTACTTGTTGGTGCGCTCAAAACCTCTGAAGCTGTTGTAATGACACAACCACAAAACTCCGATATCGGATTGGTGAAAACATTAGGACAAGTTTTGTTTACCGACTATCTCGTTCCGTTCGAATTATCATCTGTACTGTTCCTGTCTGCAATGGTAGGTGCGGTGTTGTTAGGAAAAAAATCAACTGAGGAAACTAATTAAGTATGTCAGCAATTCAGATTATTCCGATTGAGTGGTACCTCACGCTAAGTGCAATACTTTTTGGTATGGGCGCATTGGGCGTGATGTATCGCAAAAATGCAATCATTCTTTTAATGTGCATTGAAATGATGTTGAATGCAGTGAACTTATCGTTAGTGGCGTTTTCTGCACATCACAGCGATCCGGGCGCGCAGGTATTTGTATTCTTCATCATGGCTGTGGCTGCAGCAGA
>JAJTEY010000043.1 GCA_021299855.1 Bacteroidota bacterium
GTTTCCGCTTTAATTTTTTGTTTCACCGTTTCCTCTTCCGTCATCGGATTAGCACCCGCGAAATACAAAATATGCTCCAATTGCTCTACCTGCAACGGAGTTAACTGATCGCGTTTTTCTAAATACGCTTTTGTTTTTTCGATATTCTCTTTGCTACCGGTGAAATCAGCATACAATTTCGATGCACGCTCAGCCGCATTTGAAGTGGCAGTGTCGCCTTCCATCATATAGGTCAGCAACTTCCATTGCGCTTCATTCGCAACAATGTTTAATTCTCTCCACTTGTTGTTATAAGACACGAGGAAAGAATCTACCTCAGCAGAAAGATTTTTGTTCTCCCCCGAATTATCGCCACATTGCGTGAAGGTTAAGGCAGCTGTTGCTATTACAGCTGCTAAAAATAAAATGCGTGTTTTCATAAGCTCTAAATAAGTACGCGAAACTAACGACTATACTTCAGAAATCCTGAGAAATTCGGACCAATGGTCATATTACGGGACAAACCTAACGACCGCCACGTTTTTGATATTCAGCCCAATACTTTTCCGCGTTCGCCGTATCCTTCATCGCGAGATAGTTGGTAGCCACCATTTTCCAGGGTGCGGGATTACCGGGCTCCAATTCGGCAATTTGCATAAACACCTTATTCGATTCATCAAACGCTTTGTGCATACCCAACACATTTGCCAATTTATCCAGCGATTTTACACGTTTAGGATACATACTTACAGATTTCCGCAACGTGCTTATTGCCTTAACGGTGTCTCCTGTAATCAAATAGCAATATCCCAACACATCATGTGTTTCATCGGCATATACGCCTCGAGCAATCGCAGCATTGTACAAAGTGATTGCACTGTCCGGTTGCTCGGCTCGCACATATGCATCAGCCATATTCACCAGCAACATGTAATCTTTGGGATTGATCCGTTGCGCCTGCTTCGATCGTTTTATCGATTCGCGGTAATTACCTAAACGATATTGCACTACGCCTAAATTCCACAGCGCCTGGTATTCACCGCTGTCTATTTCAATAGCGCGCTGTAAATGTTGCGCAGAAAGTGTAAGCAATTGATTGTAACGATCCGTATTTTTCTCTTGCTCGGCTGCACTCATCAAAACAGTTCCGTAATTGTAATTAACACGAGCGCTGCCGGGAGCATTTTCTACATCAGCAGTAAACAACACATCTTCCGCTTTCCAATCCTGCGATCGTGCATACGTTTGTACACTATATACCAATATTAACGGCAAAAGAATAATTGAAATTCCCGAGAAAGCTTTTCTTTCGGTAAGCAAACCCGATTGACGATACAATAGGAATACAACACCTAGTGCAATACCGAACGACGGAAGAAATGTGAAACGATCAGCAAACGTGGCACCGATATACGTTACAATATTCGCAGTTAGCGCGAAAGTAATCGCATACCATAAAATCCCGAAACTAATCACCGGTATTGAAAACCTGAACCGTATCGCCACAAAGAATAATCCTATAACCAGCAATGAGGCACCAATGAAAGGTAACGAGGTGAACGATTGATATTCGAATTCTTTAAACGAATAATCGTATGACAATTGAAATCCTAAAAATATCTTTTGCAAATAACTCAACTGAAAACTCACTGCAGTTGCAAATCCGGAAGCACGATCCGGCGCTCCAACTAATGCGTTGTCGTGATATGAATAAGTAATAACATCACCGCCGGCGGCAATTACAGATCGATGCCATACCAACCATATTGCGGCGACAGACAACATCGTGACTAATGGGATCTTCACCTGATTCCATGATACTTTCTTAAACAAGAAAATCATCACGATTGCAAGAGGAATCAACAATATCGCTCCTTCTTTCGAAAGCAGTGCCAGGAATAAATAGCCTCCCATTTTTAATCCGGATTTGATATCCGTTGTTCCTTCTCGAAAATTCTTCAATACCGATTCCAAAAACAAAAACGAAAACAACGTCATCAATAATTCGTCGGCACTTTTAATATTCGCAACAACTTCGGTATGCACAGGCATGGCCAACCAAAGTGCAACAGCAGCAGCAGATAACCAAACATTATATTGACTTAACAACGTTCTCAAAAACCGAAATGCCACGAACGCAATTCCGGCATACAATGCCACGTTGACGAAGTGAAAGACCGCCGGCTTGTCCGGAGCGAATTGCCATTCCACCGCGAATAATAGCAAAGACAACGGACGAAACAATCCTGCATTCGGATAACCGAAACCTTTCCAATAATAAGTGGTTAGTATTTCGGGGAATCCTTTAAAACCTTGCTTTACAAATTCGTTATTAAACGTTACCGCACGATCATCCAGTGCGTAACCGAATCCGATAGTCGAAGCGTACAACAAAAATGCTAATAGTGCGAGCCCCCATCCGATCTTCGCTTCTAAAGATGTTGACGAAGAGCTTTTGCTTGAATTTGTTTTTTGTTTCGACATTGTACGAAGCTAAAAAATCAAGGGCAAATAAAAAGGCTTCCCGTGATAGAAAGCCTTAGTAAAAATGTGACGCTGCACTACCAGCCTAATATCCATGCAAAAATCAACGGAGCAACAATTGTTGCATCCGACTCTACGATGTACTTCGGAGTATTAATATCCAATTTACCCCAAGTAATTTTTTCGTTCGGAACAGCTCCCGAATATGAACCGTATGAGGTGGTAGAATCGGAAATCTGACAGAAATAAGACCAGAACGGAACGTCATGCCATTCTAAATCCTGATACATCATAGGCACAACGCAAATCGGGAAATCACCGGCAATACCACCACCAATCTGGAAGAATCCAACACCTTTCCCGGATGAATTCTTTCTGTACCAGTCGCTCAGCCAAACCATATACTCAATTCCGCTTTTCATCGTGGAAGCATTTATTTCGTTCTTAATTACATAAGAGGCGAAAATATTTCCCATGGTTGAATCTTCCCATCCCGGAACCACAATCGGCAAATTCTTTTCTGCCGCAGCAACCATCCATGAGTTTTTAGGATCAATTTCGTAGTACTGTTCCAATACACCCGAATTAATCATTTGATACATGAATTCGTGCGGGAAATAACGCTCGCCATTATCGTCGGCTTTTTTCCACAACGCGTGAATATGTTTTTGTAGACGACGGAATGCTTCTTCTTCGGGAATGCAAGTATCCGTTACACGATTAAGACCATTTTCCAAAAGCTGCCATTCTTCCTGTGGCGTTAAGTCGCGATAATTCGGAATACGACGATAGTGGGAATGTGCAACCAGATTCATCAAATCTTCTTCGAGGTTTGCACCGGTACAAGAAATAATAGCAATTTTATCCTGACGAATCATTTCGGCAAGAGAAACACCTAACTCAGCAGTACTCATTGCTCCTGCAAGAGAAACAAGCATTTTTCCACCTTCCAGCAAATGGGTTTCATAACCTTTAGCAGCGTCTTTTAAAGCAGCCGCATTAAAATGACGATAGTGATGTTCGATGAATTGAGAGATAGGTCCTTTTTTCATGATTGTAAAATATAATTTAGGCGGCAAAGGTAATATTTTACCGTCCCAATTGGCGTAACGAATAGTTCGGTGTAATTTCACGCCAGCTGCACAAAATTAGATCATGAAACGCGGAACGGTAAAGTTCTTCAATCGCAAAAGCAAATTTGGCTTCATTAAAGATGATGAAACCGGGCAAGAGTATTACGTGCATATTAAAGACACGAAAACGCCCATCGACGAAGGCGATCGTGTGGAATTTGAGCTAAAAGATTTGGTGCGTGGTCCAGCAGCCATCAATGTCACTAAAATCCAGAACCCTTAATTCGAAAGGTTCATTTTTCTTAATAAAAACATAACGATCTTCGGTCATCGGTTTCAAAATTTGAGTTTATTTTGCTACCGTCTTAAGTGAACATCCTCTCCGGAGTTGCGTCTGCAATCGTCCGAAACCGCTTAAGAACGTTCAGTGCTAAATTGCATTTAACGCGGACACACAACAGTTTAAATTATACACACATGAAAAAAGCTCTACTAGCTCTTGCTGCGTTTGGTTTTATGGGAACAGCCCAAGCGCAAACTACAGGTTGTAACGAATTATTCTTCTCCGAATATGTAGAAGGTTCTTCTCACAGCAAAGCACTTGAAATTTACAACCCAACCGCAAACCCGGTTAATCTGAACAACTATCGTTTAGTGCGTTACAGCAATGGTTCTCCAACCGGTGTTGATAGTATTGCTTTGGTTGGAACAATTCCTTCACGCGATGTTTGGGTGGTAGTGAACGGACAGGCAACGCCTGACCAGAATGGTGCATTTTGCGACCCAGCTTTAATTGCATTGGGTGATCAGGTTGGTCCTGCGAACTATGCGAATGGTACTGCAGTCTTATACTTTAATGGTGATGATGCTATCGTTTTAGTTCGAATTCAGCCTTATGCAAAAATCGACATTTTCGGAAAAATCGGCGAAGATCCGGGCGTATCATGGTCAGATGTATTTCCTTACACCGATGCACAAGGTTCTTGGTGGACTCGTGATCATACGTTAATTCGTAAATCAACCGTTACATCAGGTGTTACTGTTAATCCAACTGCATTTAACGTTACAACAGAATACGATTCATTACCTGAAAATACGTGGACTAACTTAGGTCAGCATGATTGTGCATGCAATACTGTGGGCATTGCAGAAAACGTAGCTAACGGTAAAGTAACTGTATTTCCGAACCCTGCGAATGGTCAGATTAATGTTACTGCCGGCGTGAATATCACTGATGTAACCATTTACAATGTTCTTGGCCAGTCTGTTTTGGTTAAAGATTACGATGCTGCCGAACAAAAGACTTTACAGAAGATTGATTTAACCGGTTTCGCTCCGGGCGTTTACATGGTTGAAGTAAAAACCGCGAATGGAAAAGTGCAGGTAATTAAGATTACCCAGCGATAATTTCAAGAAGCTATACCCGCACAAACCTTAAAAATGCTGATGCATCGTCATCAGCATTTTTGCTGAACCTGTATTATGAAAAAAGTAGCTGCATTTATTCTTTGTTTTTTATCCGTACAGCTGTTTGCGCAATACACCGTTAGTGGTATTGTTAAGGATGATTCAAACGGCGAAGTATTGATTGGTGCTGTTGTAGTGGCAGATGGCGGAAAGGCTTTTGCTACTACAGATGTTGATGGTTCTTTCAAACTTCAGTTGGCAGACGGCGACCACATTCTTACCATTCAATACTCCGGTTATGCCGCAAGTCCGGTAAAAATTAAGGTTGCGGGTAAAGCGCTTACGGTAGATATTCTTGCGAAAAGCAATACACTGAAAGAAGTTGAAATTATTTCGGATGTAGCTATTGAACGTAAAACTCCGGTGGCATTCTCGAATATCAGCGATGCTAAAATTCGCGAAGAAGGTGGAAGCCGTGACATTACCATGATGCTGAATTCTACGCCCGGCGCTTACGCAACGGAGCAAGGCGGCGGTGCCGGCGATTCACGCGTAAATATTCGTGGAATTGACCAGCGCAATGTTGCTGTTATGGTTGATGGTGTTCCCGTTAATGACATGGAAAACGGTCAGGTGTATTGGAGTAACTGGGACGGACTAGCCGACGTTACACGTACCATGCAAGTACAACGCGGTCTTGGAGCTTCTCGGTTGGCTATCCCTTCAGTAGGTGGAACAATTAACGTTTTAACGCGTGGTATCGATCAGAAACAGGGATTCTCATTGCGCTCCGAATTTGGAAACAACAACGGGCAGAAATATTCTTTCGGATTCAACTCCGGAGAATTCGGTAAAGGATGGGGCGTTACATTAGCCGGAAGCCGCAGAACCGGTGATGGTTGGGCAGATCAAACATGGACTGATTCATGGTCATATTTTATAAAGGTTCAAAAACGCTTTGGCGATCGCCACCTGGTGTCCATTGGGGCGAACGGAGCGCCACAATCTCATGGTCAACGTTCCGAACGTTTACCAATTAGTGTTTACGATCGTGCATATGCCGAAAAATTGGGAATCAACATAGATTCTTCTTATCAAAACAATGCTTACACCACACCTTTTCAGGGCGAACGCGGCTTACGATTCAATTCGCGCTGGGGTTATTTAAATTATCCCGATGGACAGCAGGGGCGTTTCAATGAACGTATCAACTTCTACCATAAGCCGCAAATTACAGCACAACATTATTGGACAATTACAGAACGTTTGTCGTTATCTACAATCGTGTATTTGTCACTGGGAAATGGCGGAGGAACTTCGTTTAATTCCATTCCAAACAGAGATACCTTGACAGGCCTTCTGAATATCACAGCGCCTTACTTATCGAATTCCAGCAACATTGATGCACTATACAGCACAACAGAAACGAAATCGACACGCATTCTTCAAGCATCAATGAACAACCATTTTTGGTACGGTGGATTAAGCACGTTAACCTACAAAGCCAATGAGAAATTCTCTGCTATGTTAGGTATTGATGGACGCTCATACACCGGTTATCATTACCGCAAAGTGTATGATCTCGTTGGTGGAGATTACTTCGTTGATTTTTCGAATCGCAATCAACCGAATGGAGTTGGCAATTTGCAATACGCCATGAAAGGATTGAACGACACGATTGGTTATTACAATGTTGGCTTGGTTAATTGGGGCGGCGTATTTGCTCAGGCCGAATATGTTTCCGGAAAATGGAGTACGTTCATTACAGTAACAGGCTCTATGACTTCGTACCAGCGTGTAGATTACTTCCGTAAGAAAGATATTGTCATGGATGACGGAACCGTAGTGGAACAGATTGTCGGATATAACGAAGTGTTGTATACGAATGGACAACAACAAGGCGTTGCAGCCAACGGAGCAGTTGTAACTGTTTCAGGCGATACAACGTTCATTAATAATCCCAGCGGTGCAGATTATGCCATTACGAATGCAGAAGCGTATGCATGGGCATCTGACAAGGCTCGATTTGCGCAAACCGAACGCAAATTATTCCCGGGTTTTACAATTAAAAGCGGCGCAAACTACAACATCAACGATCACTACCGCGTATTCTTAAATGGCTCCGGTGCACGATTCAGAGGGTTTGCTGCAAACCTGAACTTGTACTACACCTATTGGGAAAATAAGCCACCTACATTCTCACCTACTATTAATATCGCGGGTGACGTATTTACCTACGACTTAATTGGTTTAACTACGATTCACAAAGGCGTTGAAGTGGACGCCAATTGGCAGATTTGGAGAAATGTTCAAGCGGAGTTCCTGATGTCAATCGGCGATTGGGTAAACAATTCTGCGGGCATTGTTTATCTGTACGATCAAAATCTTATACTGGAAGATACCATCGAATACAGCGGACGAGGCGTGCATGTTGGCGATGCGGCCCAAACACAAATCGGCGGATCGCTGCGCTGGGAACCCATTAAAGGAGCATACATTAAGGCTCGATTCACATACTTCGCGCGTAATTATGCCAATTTTGATCCGATTGCGTTAACTCCGGTTTATAACACTCAAGGTGATATTATTAGAGACAATCGTGATCGCGAATCCTGGGTGGCTCCAAGTTATGGGTTGCTTGATATTTTCGGTGGATTTGAAATACGCGACATCGTTCCGAAAGATGAGAAACGATTTAGTCGTGTTGGCTTTACATTTACCATATTTAATATTCTCAATACCAAATACATTACCGACGCACAAAATGGAGTTAACTTTGATGCTTCTACAGCATTGGTGTACATGGGTCAAGGACGGCGTTGGAATGCCGGGATGCGTTTTAGTTTTTAATAATCATTGATACGTCAATTAATTACACACACATGAATAAATTATTTACCTCATTACTCGTTCTGTTAACGGGTATTTTATTTGGTCAGGCTACGTTGCCTGCAACATGGAGCTTTACTACAACGTCGTTCCCTGCAGGCTGGACAGCAACGGGAACAGGATTTTACACCGGCTCAGGAAATACTCCTCCTGCCTTGCGTTTGGATAACACGGGCGACAATCTGGTGATTTGGTATGCAGGATCTGCAGGACCGGTTACCTACTACATTACCGGTAATAGTTTTTCTGGCGGAACTTTTGAAGTTCAGGAATCTGTAAATGGCAACACTTGGACAACATTACGCACGTTCACGACGAACATGCCAACCAATTACACCATGTTTACGGATCAACCTGCTGCGGCAAGTCGTTATGTTCGGTTTAACTATACTCAAAAAAACAGTGGCAACGTAGGATTGGATGACGTTAGTATTGCAGCTCCTGCCGCAGGACCTCAACAAGAAATCAATGTTTTGTATAGCGCACAAACTGTGCTATCCGGTGGTTCTATCTGGACTTCATCAGCTGTTAGCTCAACCTCTTCATTTACGTTAACCGTTGAAAATTTAGGAACTCAAAACGCGTTAAACATTGCTTCCGCAGTTATCAGCGGAACTAACGCTTCCGAGTTTGCAATTCAATCTGCACCAAGTATTGTTAATGCATTAAGCACAGGAAACATTGTAATTGGTTTTACACCAACTACAGCAGGAACACGCGTCGCTACATTAACAATCACTAACGATGACAGCGATGAAGGTTCCTACGTCATTAACTTGTTTGGAGCGGGTGGCGGATTGGCATCAGAACCAAACGCACCTACGAATTTAAATTTCACCAACGTAAAGTCGTATCGTTTCCAAACCAACTGGACGGCATCATCACCCACTGCTGATGGTTATATCGTATTGCGTAAAAATGGAAGCGCTGTAACTGATGTTCCGGTCGATGGTGCATCGTATACTGTCGGGGATTATATCGGAACAAGTCAGGTTGCATATGTTGGAACATCTACTACCACTTGGATCAATTATGTTGGAGCATCATCTCAATACGGAATTGCAGTATTTGCGTTCAACGGTCCCGGAACATTTCGTAACTATACCAATGGAAGTCCATTAGCAAACGTTGTATCCTCTTCCGGCTCCATGCAGCCGGCAAATTATTATAGCGGGATCAATACCTCGTCATCAACTTTTGTTAATGACCTTACCTTGCTGACCAATCCACACACCGACCGCTATTACAGCAATTACGGACCGTACATGGTTACGAAGTTCTGGGCACGCGATACTACAGGTGGACAACGCATAGTTACCTGTGTTTATTCCGGTGAAAATTTGGTGTATACCGAACCATTCGCTTGGGGAACTTTCAGCCGAGAACACACGTATTCATTCAGTTGGATGCCCTCTAATCCAAGCACTAATACGCCAGAATACAGCGATTATTTCAATCTGTATCCGGTCAATCAGAATGATGCTAATGCAGTTCGCAGCAATTATCCATTGGGAGAAGTTGTTAACATAACCAACACCTATTTAGGTGCGAAATACGGACAAGATGCTAACGGACGCACTGTTTACGAACCACGCGATGATCAGAAAGGCGATGCGGCGCGTTCTATGTTTTACATGGCAACCTGTTATAACAGCACTGTAGCGAACTGGAGCTTCCCAAATCCGATCAGCACTTCCATCATGTATGGTCAGGACCAGAATTTATTAAAAGCATGGCACTATCAGGATTTACCCGATGCACGCGAAATCGCCAAGAATGATTACATCGATTCATTGCAGAGTAATCGTAATCCGTTTATCGATAGCGTAAACTATGCATGTTACATCGACTTCTACACGATGAACAAAATCAATGGTCCAACTTTACCTTGCTCGAATTCTACGATCGGAATCGGTGAGGTGAATCAGGAGGCTATTGTTCTTAACGCGATGCCTAATCCTGCCGGAGACAATTTCATGTTGTACGTATCCGCATTGGAAAATAAAACCGGGGTATTACAGGTTGTTGATGTTCAGGGCAAAGTAATCGATGAACAGACCGTTGTCTTAAATTCAGGTACTTCCGCATTCAGTTTTGATTCTAAAAATTGGAATTCCGGCATGTACACCATCCGTATTCAGACCGAAAATCAGGTATTTTTGACCAGAATGATCAAGAATTAAGGTCGAATAAAGCTCTTATAAATGTTAAAATGCGTCTCTTCGGGGGCGCATTTTATTTTTCACTAATACCTGAATAACAAGATATTACGATTCTTTGGCCATACAATAAGGAGTTATAAACAATGTCGTGTGGCTCAAATTTTACTTGTTTTTTTGGTTTGAAACCTTAATTTAGCGCGTCGTAAAAAATAGAACAGTCTTCAACACACAACGATTTGCATATAATCCGATATATCCCCCTGTTGTTCCTGTTGGTTTTATTAACCGGAACGTTATCCGGCTTTAGACCGGGAGATCCTCCGGCTGCGGTTCGGGCTGAACTTGCTGTGAATGATACAGCGGAAGCAACAGACGATAATCCTACAATAACTTCGGACACCTCAAGACCTGCCACTGCGACAACTGCAGTAACTGATCCTCCGGCAAAGAAAACAACCACAGAACCGGATCACGACGAAGAAGGTCATGTTCACGGTGATGAAGAAGATGATGATTTCGATACTACCTCCGTTCACATGGAGAAGTTTGATGCTCTGGCATTCAACGATACAGTGATGTTGTTGTTGAATGATCCCCAACACTGCGGATATGTACATCCGTTTAATGGCTACGTTACCTCCAATTTTGGATTCAGAAAATCCCGCTATCACTTTGGTGTTGATATTAAGTTGAATACAGGTGACTCCGTAGTAAGTTGCTTTGATGGTAAAGTGCGAATTGCTCAATACAGTAAAACGTATGGCAATTTGGTTATTGTTCGTCACTCTAATGGTTTAGAAACATATTATGCTCACTTATCGAAACTTTTAGTAAAGGTTGGAGATGATGTTGAAGCCGGTACTCTTGTTGGACTCGGCGGAAACACCGGTCGTTCGTTCGGAGCGCATTTGCATTTCGAAGTGCGTTATAAAGGTCAACCGATCAACCCGAACTACATTATTGATTTCGAGAATAAATGTATTCGTACTAAAGCTTATCCACTTTGCAGATCTGATTTCAAGTATTTATCAGAAACACACAAAGTGGTGCGTCGTTCTCGAAAGAGTAAAAAGACGTATGTAACGTATTATACTCCGGGCGGTCCAAAATACGCCACTAAAGAAGCAAAAGCGATCATGGCTGTTGTTCCTGACCCTGTTATGCCAAATACTGATCCGAATTTGGTTCCTGACGGTTCTAAAATGCCTATTCAGGTTAAACCTCAACCTACATCAACATCGTCCAATCCCAATACGGGTGTTAAACCGGCTCCAAACGGAAAAACGACTCCACCACCTGCCAATAAAACAGGTGCCGGAGCAAAAACCTATGTGGTGAAAAAAGGCGACACCTTGGGAGCTATTGCTGCGCGTAATAACACTACGATTGACAAGCTGTGCCAATTGAACGGGATTAAGAAGACTGCAATTCTTCAGATTGGCCAGAAGCTTCGCGTGAAGTAATTCCGCTACAATACGAAATCCTTTTCCTTCCACTGAAACTGCCTTATGCGGGCATTATAGTAAGCGAACTTACTATTTCGTTCCACCCGGTAAATTGTACCTGATACGATCGCTATTTTATCCCAAACAGGCTGTAATAAAATAGTACCCGATACGTCTGCAAGCCCTTTGCCGGAATCCGATTCAAGAATCAAATAGTTTGTTGAGATGTGATCAATTCCGTTGTACGTGGCCGGCAAAATCCATTTACCACGCACATCAATACAACCCACCAAACCATCTTTGCGAACACGGGCAACACCATCAGTGAATGACCATGCGTATTCATATTCATAGGGAATTACAAGCTTCACCTGGTGATCAATAAACCCCCATTTACCTTTCTTCTTGATGGGACAGCGATCGTCAGCGAAAAACCCGACATCTTCGTATTCTCTTGCTACTACAGACTTTCCTGCTGTGTCAATGATTCCCAACTTATTTTCGAGCAGTACTTTTGCCTTTCCGTTCCTAAACGAATTGTCACCCAATAAAGCGCGATTATAATCGTACTTCATAGGTATTACTAATTCACCTGCAGGATTGATGTAACCGCAACTGCCATCTTGTACAACCAAAGCGCGATTATCACTGAACTCACCAATGAATTCATACTCGCATGCAGTAATGTATTTGCCTTCAGTATCTATTAATCCAAACAAGTCATTCTTCTGAACACGCGCAATTCCATTATTGAATTTACCAACCCATTCATAAATAGTCGGCACTACTATTTTCCCGTAACGATCAATAAAACCGTAACCTGTAGAATCTTCTACGTACGCCAATCCTCCTGAAAAATCGCCTCCCTTATCGAACATGCAGCGTACCACTTCTTTTCCGGTTTGATCAATGTAACCGTGCTTACCATTTCTTTCCACTCCTGCTCTGCCTTCAGCGAACTCGTAAATGGCATCATATTCAACCGGAACAATTAAAAATCCGGCTTTGTCTACAAGACCGAATTTCTGATTCAACTCAACAACCGCGACACCCTTTCGAAATGAACTAACTTCATCATATTGGATTGGCACCAACAATTTGTTTCGTTTATTGATAAAACCTGCTTTCCCATTCTTGCCCACTGCAGCTGCACCTTCCTGAAAAATCTCCACCCATTCATACTTACAAGGAATTAGTACAACTCCCGCGCTATCTGCAAACCCCCAAAGACCGTTTTCACGTACCGGAAAAAATTCTGTCATCGACAAACGTAGATCTTCGGTGATCGTTTCTTTAAACGGAAAGTCAGGGTAATCAATCCAAAATTGTGCAATGGTTGTTGAGGAACCATCCGCGGTGTACAAGCTGTATAACTTCATCCAGGCCTCGTCTCTATTACGATTCGTGGGATGTTTACGGATAAAGGCACGGTAGGAATCAATATCCATTCCGCCCACAGACAATTTAAAAACGGCATCTTCTGCAACTCCTCGATACGGGCTTTCGGGATATTCAGCTACAAAAATTTCATACGCCATTAATGAACTATCCGCCGTTTTCGTTTCAAATAATACGCGATCGTAACGCGATTGGGCTTCAGAAAACAATAAGGACTTTGGATAACGAAGGATAAAATCGTTATACGCCTGATATGAATTTATTCTTTGCGCATCACTAAAAGCAAATGCATCACGGTTAATGATTGCAACAGAATCCCATCGCGAATTGCAATGAATTTCGAGATAATCCTCCATCGCCGCCACCGTCGCTTTTTGCAAGGCTTGTGCTAATGCTAATGAATCGATTCGAGCTTCTAAATTTTTAATAGCATTAAAATCAACGCCCAGCTTCAGCAAACGTTTTTTTTGAGCGGATGAACTTGGGGGATAAGAAAACTTTGCGGATAAAATTTGATTGTGAGCGCGTGTGTTATCCGAAAACGGATTATCTCTTCGATTATAAATCAGCGCAAGACCATAACCACTTCCGGCCGGCTGACGATTACTGCATTGTTGTAATAGTTTACGTGCTTTGAAATAATCGTAACGCTCCAATGCATCGTAAGCGCGCTCTAATGTTCCGCCAAAAACACGAGAAGCACAGACAACGAAACAAATTACAATTACGATACGATTAACCACGTCCAAAAATACGATCCTGCATGACGGCAGAAAACAACCTGCTCGTGATGTTATTCAACATTTTTCCAATAAGTGCGTTTACTTATTATCTAACTTTGTGACATGAAATTCAGCGGTGGTCAGATAGGGTTTATCATATTTTTCATTGTTGCTTTTATTGGCGGGCTAATCTGGGCTTACAGTAAAGACAAAATAACCAACTCGAAATACTATCCCGGGGCGTGGAAGATGATCATTTATGTCATTGCAGGGTTCATCGGCTTATTTTTGATGATTAAAGCGGCCAAGAGCTTTTAAGCAAGGAGATAATGTCGATTAATCATTGATTTTTTTCGACGAAATGCTTTAATTTTCGATGAAAGCATTGTTTTGCTTTTGCGTATGACCTACCTTCGTAATCTGATGACGTTAAAATTATCATCAATGAAGAATTTGTTGGTCCTCTTTTTCCTTTTGTGCCTTCGTACCATGGTTGTGTATGGTAATTCCGGAACCTTGATGGTTGAAGGGAAATACCAAAGCAAGAACGTGTACATACAAAACGCGTTTAGCCAAAACGGTGTGGGCTTTTGTGCCTATGAAGTTCGCGTGAATGGGAAAGTGACTACAGACGAGGTGAATTCTTCCGCTTTTGAAATTGATTTGCGTCCGTTTAATTTGAATCCGGGAGATCCTGTCACCATACAGATTTTCCACAAAAATGGTTGCGCACCGAAAGTATTAAATCCTGAAGCATTAAAACCACGACCAACGTTTACAACCAAATCAATTAATATCTCAAATACCGGATTGCTAACATGGACTACTACAGGCGAACAAGGATCACTTGTTTTTGTGGTGGAACAATATCGTTGGAATAAATGGGTATTTGTGGGCGAAGTTCAAGGCATCGGCACTGCAACTGAAAATACCTATAACTTTCAGGTATCAGCGCATTCGGGAGTAAATAAATATCGCGTAAAGCAGGTAGGTTTTGGTAAGGAAGTTCGTTATTCTCCTGAAGTAAAATTTACACCTGATTCACAACCGAAGTTAACATTCAACTACAACGCATCGAAGGGCAACATTACGTTCAGCGGAGAGACGATGTATGAGATGTACGATATGTACGGTAACGTGGTGTTAAAAGGTTTTGGCAAAAGCGCTGATCTGACCGGTTTTAGCAAAGGTACCTACTACCTCTGCTTCGATAATGAAGTAGTTGAAGTTGCGCTGTAATTAAGGTTTCAACAGCATTTCCAGTTCACGGACAATCATTGCTGTTGCTCCCCATAAAACTTCTTGGTCCACCAAGTAACACGGTGCATTGACGCACATGTTGGGGCCAACCGGAATTTTGCGCGTTGTTTTCGCATCAGGAGAAAAAAGTTCCTCCAAAGTTGGCGTCAATATTCTCCGCACTTCGCGACTATCCGGATTCCATATTGGAACATCCTCCAAGACCGCAACAAAAGGATGCACAAGGTAATTGCTCACGGGAATATACACCTTACTTAATTCGCCCAGAACGTGTGCCTCTTTAATTCCTGTTCCCGTTTCTTCCTGCCATTCGCGGATTGCAGTACACAACAGCGTAGCATCTTCAGGTTCCATTTTTCCACCGGGAAGTGCTATTTGTCCACTGTGCACACCATCGTAATCAGGGCGTTTCATGAGCGTGAGTTTCCATTGTTCATCGTAAAACAAACCAATAGTAACCGCGCTTAGTTTATGATTGAGTCCCCGCTGTAAATAATCATTTGTGGTAACGCGTGCCCGTGAGGTCATGTCAAAATGCGCACGATCGCCGGGAAGTTCATCTTTAAGTTTTGCTGACAATAATTGCACTAACTCCTCACGATTCCACATCTCTAAACCTTGCTAAAATGTCCCATTTTGCTCTTCAGGAGGAGCAATACACACCATCATTCCGGGAGTTAAGCGCACATAGCCGATCCATGCTTTCAACTGTTTAATAGAAACTGCATAACGTTGCAAAACTTTGCTAAGATTGTCACCTTTCTTCACCAGATGCGTACATAGGCCAACCGGACGTACGTCATATCCATAGCGTGTTCGGACCAACTCGATCTTGTTTGCATTTAGTTTTCTAGTGTCCCAATCAATAATACAATACGGATCGATAGCAATTCCGCGATGAAAAGCAGAATCACGGTATCCATACTTTGAAGTTACCACTCCGGAAAACGGATAGGTAAAATCACCGCTAATCTCCGGCGATAAATCCAGTTCCGTAATTTGCTTAGATTTATACTGTGAGTCGCGATAGGGAAACAAGATGGTCGTATTCCAAACACCATAAAAGCGGTGCGCGGGCCAGAATGCAAAACCCGATTGAAACTGATTTTTGAGATTCATGGCATTCAGATCGTCGAGGCGCGTTCTGACTGCTGCGAATGCACGGGAATCTTTCGAGGCAGATTCAAAGAGCGAATCAAGCATTAATATTAGTTCGGTTTCGCTTAACCCATAGACTGAACTTGTTCCATGCACTTGAGATTCATCGTCAAAGACAACAGTAGAATCCTGTCCGAACAGCGGTGGCAAGTTCATGGTCGACAAAAAGATAACGACTACAACGAATAGACGATGACGCATTTGGGATTGAGGTCTTATTTAAAATTACCCGTTTATTTGAAAATCACAACAAAACGGGCATAAGATTTGCGCTATCGCTATCATTAATGTAAATTGCGCTAAATACCATAAGACATGAAAAATCTATTGACTCTATTTCTATTTCTAGTAACTATTGGAGTTGCACAGGCACAAAATGCTCAGGTTGATCCAATTCGCGATCGCGCGCATCAGCAAGCAGTGCGTATGCAGAAGGTTGTTGCATTGACTCCGGAACAAACTACTAAAGTGGAAGAAATATTTTTCCAAAGAGCCACTGCAGTGGAAGCTGTCAACAACAATGCTGCACTTTCTCCAGAACAAAAAGCTGCTGAGGTTGCTAAAATCAAGCGAGAAAAGGAAACCGAATTACAAGCCGTTTTAACACCTGAACAATACCAGAAGTATCAGGAAATGCGCGAGGAACGCAAGAAGGGAAAATAATACCAACAGTTTATAGAAAAAGCTCCGCATGTTGTAATGCGGAGCTTTTTTATTTTGTACCGGCTGCTTCCCACCTGTACTCGGGAGATTGCTCAATCGCTTTCATTATATCGGCTAGCACTTCATCCGCATTTTCCGAGCCATCGAATTGCATAGGTGGTTTAAATCGTACGGTAAGCGTTACACCTTTCTTCTTCAACAGTAGCCCCTTCTTGTTAAATGCGCGTCGAAATCCATCAATGACCACTGGCACTACAACAGGGTTGTATTTTTTGACCAACAGCGCAACGCCACGTCGGCCGGGCGCATAAACTTTAGTAGTTCCTTGAGGAAAATTAATCAGCCAGCCATTTTCCAATGCAATTCCGATATTCGTTAAATCGTCCATCCGCACTTTGCGTTTTACATCCTGATTGCCATCCCGCCATGTGCGTTGAATGGAAACAGAACCTACGTATGCAAAAACTCTGGGCAACCAACCCTTTTTCATAGTTTCCTCTGCAGCTACAAAATACGTGTCGTGCTTAGGACGCATTAAATAAAACGGATTCTTCAGACTATTGCTCCTGCCGTTTTTGGCTGCACAAAACACATGCAACATAGCAATGACATCCGCGAAATACGTTTGATGATTGGAAACAAAAAGGACGTTATGTTCAGGCAGTGACTGAAGAATTTCTCCGCCTTCGATTTTAACATGATTAATTGTTGCATAGCGTCGCCACGTAAACCAGCCGATGGAGCTGATCAGGAACTTTTTAATAAAAATTACATGACCAAAAGGGTCGCGACGAAACATACTTTAAGATTAAACAATTCCGTTTGTGTGAAGATACGATTTACAGCGGCTTGGAAAATTAGAGGTAGGCCGGACTTTATCACCGGCAACGTTTAATAAAATTCTATCGCAACAAGGATATGCAACACACAGAAGCGACTTGGATTTATACCTTTGTACCATGCGAAAAATGTTGACTATCATTGGAATTGCGCTTCTCATTGCCGGGGCCTCGTGGATGATTGTACGATATCTGTTTCTGAAGCAGGAATTTCCGAATCATGCTTTATACATTCCTAAAGATGCGTTTGCTATTGCAACAATAAATCTGAAAGCACTAGCACTTGATTCTAAAGAAATGATATCGGAAGAGTCTAATTCCTCTGCATCAACCATCAGCCCGTTGAGTCCGATAAAGGATATCATCATGAACAAAGATTGTGGAGGAATTGATATCACGCAATCTGTGTTAGGTTTCTCTTGGCAGGAAGGTGAAGATGCATACGTTGGCGCAATAGCACAATTGAAAGACAGCGCTTTGCTTGGCAACTTACTCCGGTCGGAAGATTTTGCACTTCCATTATATCCGGAAGCCGGCAATTCAACGGTTTTAAGGGTTGATACGGGCTCTGCAATAATTACGTATAATGCAGAAGTTGTAGTCTGGGCTATGCCGCTAAGTCATACGGAATACGCCAACACGCGTAATGCTGTTACTAAGCTGCTGCAACAAACCGAAGCGCAATCCATAATTTCCAACGAGAATTTCCGTCAGCAGCAAAGTCAGCAATTTGACATAGCGTTATGGATGAACAGCGACCGAGTTTTAAACTTCTCCGATTACGCCGGCATATTATATACGCAGTTATATAACACGCAGTATGTGTCGTTTCTGCTTCAGTTTCGCGAAGGAGAGATTGCTGTGCAGCAACAATTGTATCGTACTAACGGAACAGCACAGCCTGAACCACTCAGCAATCTGCCAATAGACGGCAACAATTTCTTAGGGATGATTAATTATTACATGGATTTAAATTCCGAGCAGTTGAAATCTTCCTGGGGCAAGTTACCTCCATTGGATCAGTTGCCATTGGGAGATGTAGAGATTGCGCAACTGTTACCTGAATTAACGGGACGTGCGACGTTGTTGTGGTATGATACTACTTCTATTTATGTCAATTATGAACGTGATGATTACTTTACCGGCGACAAAGAAATGATTCGCAAGAAGAAAATCTATTTGCCCACGGCAGCAACGTACGAAATTAAAGATTCGCAGAAGGTAAAACTATTGATGGATGAGTGGATGCAAAAAGACAGTGCCGAACGTGTGGGATCGGGCTGGAGAACAAGAGATCAAATTCCGATGAATGTTTTTATTGAAAATAATCAACTCACGGTTTCTGATTTATCCATAGGTGATTACAAATTGCGACCAAAACCGGTGGCTTTAGGAAATATGAGCGCGTTCATTGATTTAGAAAAAACAATAAAACGTTCGCCGTGGACCATTCTGTCTTATTTTATCCCTAACGAACAGACGGTAATTGATAATGCGGGGAATTTATTCGCCAACTACGAATCCAGCACTACTGTTGAACATGAGAACAACAAGTTGGTACGTGACATTCGCATTAAAATGAAAAACGGCAAAACGAATGCACTTGTACAGCTGCTTCGCTTTGCCGATACCAATAAGTTTCGCTTGTTCTACTAATTAGCCCTGAATGTTATCCAGTTGTGTCATTAGCTTTGACTGCTTCTCCACTTTTGCAAACGTTTCCTTCTCTACATTTAATACAGCCTTGCGAGCCTGAGCGAGTACTTTGTTTCCTGCAGGTGTAATATTCACGAGGATGGCGCGCGAGTCCATTTTACTCGGCTTACGCTGAATCAACTTTCTCGTCGCCAGGTGACGCAATACTTTTGACGTCATCATGTGATCTGTTTGTGCGTATTCGGATAACTTCGATTGAGAAATTCCGGCAGAAGCATCAGGCGCAGCAGCCAAATGTTCCAACAATAAATATTGCACGTGCGTAACTCCCAAAGGATCTAACGCCGCTTTCATGTTACGCTGCCAAGTGTTGCTAGCTTGCCAAATTTTAAAACCTAAATAAGCAAGACCGTTGTTCTTCTTAGACTTCGCCATAGTTCGATTAAGGGGTTAAAGTATGCGCAAAGATATATTTTATTCATTCAGCGCAAATTACTAACTCGTTAGTTGTTAGATAAATACATGACTGATAAATACGTATTCTTCACACTTTATAAGCGCGCTTACATATCAGTTTCCAATCCCAAGGCCACGCCCGCTCTAACGCCCCACTCTTCCATTCCGAGTGATGG